>NZ_AYVN01000004.1:0-516221 GCF_000502815.1 Mesorhizobium sp. LSJC269B00 | reverse complement strand
TTGAGCGAGCGCCGCGACAGGAAGAACGACGTCGTCATGATGTCGAACTTCCAGCCCTGCTTGCGGCAGATCGCCAGCGCGCGCGGAATGTTGGGCTGCTCCATATAGCCGAAGGTCAGCGTCACCCGCATGAACAACTCGTTGACTGTCTCCATCTTGACCCGCTCGCTGTCGGGCACCAGCGGCTGCGGTGCGGTGACCACCGACAGAATGACGTTCTGCTCGTGCAGCACCTTGTAGTGCTTCAGGCTGTGCATCAGCGCTGTCGGCGCGCTTTGCGGATCGCTGGTCAGGAACACGGCGGTGCCGGACACCAGCTGCGGCTTCTTCTTCAGCAGATTGCCGGCGAGGAAATCGAGCGGGATTTCGTTGCGCCGGGTCTTGTCGAAGAGATAGCGGCTGCCGCGTATCCAGGTGGTCATGATCAGCCCCATGAGGCAGGCAACGGATATTGACACCCATCCGCCTTCCACGATCTTGACGACATTCGCCAGGAAGAAACCCATGTCGATGGTGCCGAACAGCAGCGCCAATGCCAGGGCGAGCCCAAGCTGCCATTTCCACAAATTGCGCATGACAACGAACAGCAGAATGGTTGTCATCAGCATCTCGCCGGTCACCGAAATTCCGTAAGCGGAAGCCAGCGAACTCGAGCTGCCGAAGCCGACAACCAGCAGCATCACTCCCATGGCGATGAGCAGGTTGACGCGCGGCATATAAATCTGGCCGCTCTGCATTTCGGACGTGTGCTGCACCTCGATGCGGGGCAGCAGGTTGAGTTGCACTGCCTGACGTGCCAGCGAAAAAGCACCCGAGATCACCGCCTGACTGGCGATCACGGTGGCGGCCGTTGCCAAGCCGACCATTGGCATCAGCGCCCAATCCGGCAACATCTCGAAGAATGGATTGGTCGGCCTGCCGCCATTCGCCAATACAAAGGCGCCCTGGCCGAAGTAGTTGAGCAGCAGGCAAGGAAACACCACGGAAAACCACGCGAGCACGATCGGCTTGCGCCCGAAATGTCCAAGGTCGACATAAAGCGCCTCGGCCCCCGTTACCGCCAGGAACACTGCACCAACGGTCACGAAAGCGGCGGTCGGCGTGCCGGCTAAGTAGGCGATCGCATAATACGGGTTGATCGCCAACAGCACCGAAGGATCATCCATCAGGTGGTAGAGCCCGGAAACGCCGATGGCCAGGAACCATAGCGCCGTCACCGGCCCGAATACTGCCGCCACCTTCCCCGTGCCGAAGCGCTGCACGGAGAACAGAAATGCCAGGATGACCAAGGTGATCGGAACGACATAGGCCTCCAGCGTCGGTGTCACCACTTCCAGGCCCTCAACTGCCGACAGCACGGAAATGGCCGGAGTTATGATAGCGTCTCCGAAAAAAAGCGACGCCCCGCAAAGTCCGATGCCGAGGATGAGCTTGGCGCCTTTTGGATAGGCGCTGCGCGCCAGCGCCATCAGGGACAGCGTGCCGCCCTCGCCCTTGTTGTCGGCGCGAAGCACGAAAGCGACGTATTTTATGGTGACGATAATCGTCAGCGCCCAGACGATCAGCGACAGCACGCCCAGGACATCTATACGCGTGTCGGTACCAGGCGAAGCGTGAAGCGCCTCGCGGAAGGCATAGATCGGGCTGGTGCCGATATCGCCATAGACGACGCCAAGCGCGCCCAGCATCAGAACTTTGGTGCTGTGCTGTTCAGTGTGGGAGTGGTTCGGTTGTTCGACGGGTTCAGCCTCGCTACCGATGCTGGAAAGAGCCATCGACTACTCCCCGATCACCGCGCGGTGCGCCTTGCTTGCTGTCATGCGATATCACCTTCGACACGAGCCTTCCACCGCTACCAACCGCAAGCCTTCAGAAACCGCCCCACCGTGCCGGCCATGCCATACTCCAACGCATCGGCTGTCAACCCGTGTCCGATAGACACTTCGGCCAATGCCGGAATGCGCTTTGCCAATGCCGGAAGGTTGTTCACCACCAGATCGTGCCCGGCATTGACCTGGAGTCCGGCGGCGAGTGCGGCATCCGCGGTTTTTCCCAATCTTTCCAGTTCCTTCCGCGCCTTGGCGGAATCGGAATGGTAGCTGCCGTAGGGCCCGGTATAGAGCTCGATGCGGTCGGCGCCGGTGTCGCGCGCGGCATTGACGCCGGTGGGATCCGGATCGGAAAACAGCGACACGCGGAAGCCCCCTTTTTTCAGACGCTTGACGATCGGGTTAAGGAACGCCGCCTCGGCGGCAAAGTTCCAGCCATGGTCTGATGTCGCCTGCGCCGGATCGTCGGGCACCAGCGTCACCTGCTCCGGCTGGTGCCTTTCCACAAGCGCCAGAAAATCCTCGGTCGGGTAGCCCTCGATGTTGAATTCCGCCTTGGGAAACTCGTCGTCGATAAGCGCCCGGATCTCGGGCAGGTCGGAATGCCTGGTGTGGCGCTCGTCGGGCCGCGGATGAACCGTCAGCCCGTGCGCGCCGGCCGCCAACGCCAGGCGGCCGAGCCCGGTGACGCTGGGCCACGGCAGGTTGCGGCGGTTGCGCAGCATGGCGATGGCGTTGAGATTGACCGAGAGTTTCGCGGGCATGGCGTGAGGTCCGGCTGTTTGTGCAGCGCATCTATACTGCCTTTGATGGGAACAGACAGGGGCTTTCGGGTGTTCCAGTGACGACATCTGCTCGCAAGGGGGAACCCAGCCAATGAATTTTCT
Organism: Mesorhizobium sp. LSJC269B00; assembly: GCF_000502815.1. Lineage (NCBI taxonomy): Bacteria > Pseudomonadati > Pseudomonadota > Alphaproteobacteria > Hyphomicrobiales > Phyllobacteriaceae > Mesorhizobium > Mesorhizobium sp. LSJC269B00. The sequence continues at coordinate 513,505 of NZ_AYVN01000004.1, read as the reverse complement.
CCAGTCCGTGCCCGCGATCCGCCGCCTCGAAACCGACCGTGAGGACCTTTTCGCCATCGACGTCGTCGGCCATGTCTCTGCCGCCGACGGCGAAAATCTGTTCGGATTGCTGGAGGCTGCCTACGCGCTGCACCCGAGGATCGACGTCTTGGTGCGGCTGGTCGATCATGAGGGCGTCGACTGGATCGATATGGACGACGAGACGCTGAAACAGGGCACGGTGCATGCGCTAGAGCATATCGCCCGGTGCGCGACGATCGGTGAGCCCGACTGGATAGCGGATGCGCGGAACTTCCTTCCGGCTTCGCCACCGATCGAGTTCAGGCATTTCAATGCCGAGGACGAAGCAGACGCCTGGGCATGGCTGGGCGCGACGCCACTCAGCCCTGCTGCGCCGGCTGCTACCTGACGCCGCTATCTAACGCCAGCTATCTAACAATCGTCAGCCGCTCTGCCGCCCGGGTTATGGCAGTATAGAGCCAGCGCTGGCGGGTTTCCTTGAACGCCCAGCTCTCGTCGAACAGCACGACATCGTTCCACTGCGAACCCTGCGCCTTGTGCACGGTCAGCGCGTAGCCATAGTCGAAATCGTCAAAGCGCTTCTTCTGCTGCCAGGGGATATCGGCGTCCGGATCCTCGAAAGCCGACTTGAGCAGCTTGATCTTGGCGACGCCGCGGTCGGGATCGTCCTCCTCGGGCGAGACCAGAAGGTTGATGCCCGGCTTCACCGTCTCGCGCGACGAGGTCATCACCTTCCACAGCGAACCGTTGAGCAGGCCCTTGGCGGGGTCGTTGCGCAGGCAGACCAGCTTGTCGCCGGCCTGCGGATAATCGGCATTGAAACCCTTCAGTTCGCGCAGGCGCTGATTGTAGCGGCGGCGTGTGCGGTTGGTGCCGACCAACACCTGGTCCGCCTTCAGCACCAGCTCCTGGGTGACGTCCTCCTTGCCGATGACCTGCGCGGTGCCGTAGTCGCCACGCATGAACTCGCGGCCCTCGCGCACGTCGAGCGCCAGCTGGATGATCGGATTGTCGCGCGCCTGGCGGTGGATTTCGGTCAAGAGCACATCCGGCTCATGCTCGGTGAAAAAGCCGCCGCCCGAGATCGGCGGTAGCTGCGCCGGATCGCCAAGCACCAGGATCGGCGTGCCAAAACTCAGAAGGTCGCGGCCAAGCTGCTCGTCGACCATCGAGCATTCGTCGATGACCACCAGCTTCGCCCGTGAAATAGGGCTTTGGCGATTGAGCGAGAAGGTCGGCGACATCGAGGTCTTGCCGGTCACCTCGTCCGACACCGATTCCTCGCCCTTCGGCCGGTAGATCAACGAATGGATGGTGCGGGCATTGACCGCGCCCTTGGAACGCAGCACCTGCGCCGCCTTGCCGGTGAAGGCGGCGAACTGCACCTGCCCGTCGACATGCTCGGCAAAATAGCGCGCCAGCGTGGTCTTGCCGGTGCCGGCATAGCCGAACAGCCGGAAGACCTGCGGCCGGCCCTCTTTCAGCCAGCGCGCCACCGCCTTCAACGCCTCATCCTGTTGGGGAGAGAATTCCATCGATTCGACAGACCGGATTCGCGAGAGAAAGACAAGCTTGGTGCCAACCACCGTTTAAAACGATGGGATTGCCTCACCTTCAACGGGACAAACTAGCAGGCGCAAATGCGAACGTAAAGTGAACATGCAAGCGGATAACGAACGATTTGAATTCAGGCATTTGAACCTAGATCGGGCAATGCCACTATCACGGACATGATCGAGATGCAGATCGGCGCAGACACCTATAAGCGAGGATATTGATGAGGTCGTTCGCAGACAGGCTGATCGGAAAGTCGATAAAGAAGATCGAAATCGGCGAACCTGGTTATGGCATCGTTGTCTCCTTGTCGGATGACGCAGGGTTCGCGATATATACCGAGGTCACGGCCTGTCTGAGTGACGAAAATGCCAGAACCATAGAACGTGTTACCATCAGCGACGAGCAAGTGATCCTCCACTTGGGTGACAACGACTTCGTCGCCATTTCCAAAAACCGTGGCCGCTTCGCCGTCGTTGAGGCGTTTGTCTATGGGGACGACGAAGGCATGGTCGTCGAAAATTAGTTGTATCGGCCGCCAGATTTCAAACACCAACCACAGGCGGACTATATGTTCGCGCCGCCGCCGCTACGTCTGGTCGGCCCGGGATCGTTCTCCAACAAAATCGGCTTGCCGTGCGGAGTTGCATGCGCGGCGCGTTCCCAGGCGGCGGCGAGCGTGTCGACATCGTTTTTGCCGGCGACGCCCTTGGCCGCCAGCAGCGTTTCCAGCGCCGCCAGCCAATGCTCGTAATAATCGTGGCCATCGCTTGCGGCGCCCGGCTTCTTCACTTGCGCCGACAGCGCATCGGCCCATTCGCTCCACGAAAACAGGCCCTTGTCATGCAGCGCCACCGTCATGGCGAAGGCTTCGGCCTGCCAGGGTTCGGCGAATACCGGTTCGTCCAGACCCGCCGGCAGTGCACCTTCAGGCCGGCTCAAGATAGCTCTCCCAGGCGTCGATGGAGACGGTCAGCGTCGGGTCGGCGCCCTCGCCCCAGATTTCCGAGCCATCGAAGACCAGGGTATAGACCCATTGCGGGTTTTCACCGTTGCCATGCGCGTTGCTGTCGGGGAACACAAAACCGTCACGCACGGCCTCGATAACTCCGTGCTTGCCGCGCGCATAACGCGGCAGCCTCGTGTGGGCGGTGGGATTGAAATTCCTTGTCTGCACCGGGTCGCCGGCCTTGAAGCGCGGCGCCGTCTCGACCGGCCGGTCGCAAGGTCCTCCCTTGGCCAGTACCGCCGGCACGTTTTCGGCCTTCAACACCCTTTTGGGCGTCGCCGCCGGATCGACCGCCCGACCCTCCGTCAGATCGCGCTCGCTGACGAAGCCATGGCGCTTCAGCAGCACCTCGAGCGCTTTGATCCAGATCTGGTAGTAGCTCGACGAATAATACACGGCCGGATGCAGCGATTCCCTGGCGTGTCGGCTCTCGTCGATGTTCCACGCGCCCATGGCGCCGGCAGTCAGCGTGACGCCGAGCGCCCGCCTCTCCCAATCCGCATGAAAATACGGTTCGTCCTTTTCGGGCGCGACCGGCCCGAAACCCATCTGCCCACCGAGATCCTGCGGCCCGTTCATGCCGGTACCTTCTTTGTCCCGGGTTCTTTGGCCACCGCCGTGCCGATCATGGCATCGCGGCTGACCAGTTCGGCGAGTTGGTCCTCGCTCCAGCCTTCGGTACCGTCAGGCCGCATCGGCACCACGAGATAGCGCAGTTCGGCGGTGGAATCCCAGACGCGGATCTTTTTCTCCGCCGGCAAGGTCAGCCCGAACTCCTCCAGCACGCCGCGCGGATCGATAACCGCCCGCGAGCGATAGGGCGGCGCCTTGTACCAGACCGGCGGCAGGCCGAGCACCGACCACGGATAGCAGGAGCACAGCGTGCAGACGACGAGGTTGTGCGTCTCGTCCGTGTTGAACACCGCCTGCATGTGCTCGCCCTGGCGGCCGGTGTAGCCCAGCGAGGTGATCGCCGCAGTCGCGTCGCGCTTCAGCCACTCGGCAAAGGCCGGATCGCTCCAGGCTTTCGCCACCACCCTGGCGCCGTTGCGCGGTCCGATCTTGGTCTCATAGGTGTCGACGATGACGTCGATTGCGGCCGGATCGATCAGGCCTTTTTCGGTGAGGATGGTCTCCAGCGCGCGCACGCGCGCCGCAAACGGGTCGAGCTCATTGTCGTGGTCATGATCATGGGACATGATCTCAGATTAGGATCGGCGGCCCATGGCCGCAAGCATGACAGCTTGGGCCACGGGCTATCCCCTATTCGGCGGCGGCCTTCTGGGGTTCGATGAGCCGGTCCTCGGGGCCGAACAGCGACGCCTGCTCGCCGCTCTCGACCGCATGCAGCGCCGGCTTGTTCTTCTTCGAAGAGAAGAAGCTCACCAGCCACCCGGAGAAATTCTCGAAATAGACATAGATGACAGGGGTGACGAACAGCGTCAGCGCCTGGGAAGCGAGCAGCCCGCCGACGACCGCGACACCGAGCGGCTGGCGCAGCTCAGCACTGGCGCCGGTGCCGAGCGCGATCGGGAACGTGCCCATCAGCGCCGCCAACGTCGTCATCATGATCGGCCTGAAACGCATCAGGCACGCCTTGTGTATGGACTCCTTGGCCGACATGCCTTCTCGTCGCAGCTCCAGCGCGACGTCGACCATCATGATGCCGTTCTTCTTGACGATGCCGATCAGCATCAGGATGCCGATCACCGCGATCACCGACAGGTCCATGCCGGCAAAGCGCAGCGCGACCACGGCGCCCAGCACCGCCGAAGGCAGGCCGGTCAGAATGGTCAGCGGATGGATGAAGCTCTCATAGAGGATGCCGAGTACGATATAGATGGTCAGAATGGCGCCGCCGATCAGCAGGCCCTGATTGGCCAGCGAGTCCTGGAAGGTCTTGGCGGTGCCGGCAAAGCTGGTCGAAATCGCCGGCGGCATGCCGATCTGCTCCTTCAGCGCGGCGATGCGGGCCGTGCTGTCGCCCAGCGCCACGCCTTGCGGCAGGTTGTAGGAGATGGTCACCGCGGGCAGCTGGCCGAGCTGGTTGACCGTCAGCGCGCCGGCGGTGCGGTCGACGCGGGCAAAGGCGCCGAGCGGCACCAGGCTGCCGCTTGCCGTCCTGACCTGGATGGCCAGCATGCGCTCGGGCGACCATTCGATGTTGGGATCGAGCTCCATGATGACTTCGTAGCTGTCGGCCGAGCCGAAGATCGTCGAGACCTGCTCCGTGCCGAAGCCGCCATAGAGACTGGAGCGCAGCGTGTCGGTGTCGATGCCGAGCGACGCCGCCTTGTCGCGATCGACCACCAGCGTCGCCTGCAATGAATTGTTCTGCAGATCGCTGGTGACGTCGGTGAAATTCGCATGATCGGCCGCCATCGCATCGTTGAGCTTTTGCGCCCATGTGTCGGTCAGGCCGGTATCGAGGCCCTGAACGACGAGCTGGTAGGCGCTGGCGGAAGAACGCGCGCCAAGTCGCAGGTTCTGCACCGGCTGCATATAGGCATCGATCCCCGGCACGACGGCCAGCTGCCGCCGCAGATCCGACAGCACCTTATCGATGTCGGGGCGCTGGCTCTTGTCCTTCAGCTGCACATAGAGCTGGCCCTGGTTCAGCGCATTGTTGCCGCCGCCGGCTGACCAGGCCACATGCGAGACATAGGGCGAACGCGAGAAGACACTTGCCGCCTGGTTCTGCAGCTTGACCATGGCGTCGTAGGAGATGTCCTGCCTGGCGATCGTCGTCACCGAGATCTGGCCGATATCCTCTTGCGGGAAAAAGCCTTTCGGCGAGACCTCGATCAGCCAGACCGACCCTGCCGCCGTGCCGACGAAGACGAGGAACACCAGAAAAGTGTGGCGCAGGCAGAAGGTCAAAAGCCGGTCATAGCCGCGGGTGACGATATCGTGCTTGTGGCCGGGGGCATGCTTGTCGCGATCGGCCTTGGTCACCGACAGCAAGCGCGAACACAGCATCGGCGTCAGTGTCAGCGACACGAACATCGAAGCCAGGATGGCGACCGTCACCACGACGGCGAATTCGTTGAAGATGCGGCCTATGACGCCGCCCATCAAAAGCACGGGGATGAACACCGCCACCAGCGAGATCGAGATCGAGATGATGGTGAAGCCGATNCAGACGTGTGCTCTTCCGATCTGCGAGGCATCGAAGGCCGAGAGACCGTCCTCCTCCATGTGGCGAAAGATGTTTTCCAGCATGACGATGGCGTCGTCGACGACGAGGCCGACTGCGAGCGTCAGGCCCATCAGCGAGATGTTGTCGATGGAAAAGCCGAACAGGAACATGGCGCCGAGCGTCGCGATCAGCGAGATCGGCACCGCCACGGCCGGAATGATGGTTGCGGTCACCCGGCGCAGGAAGACGAAGATCACCGTCACCACCAAAGCGATCGTCAGAAGCAGCGTGAACTGGACGTCGTCGACGGCCTGGCGGATCGAGGTCGAACGGTCGTTGAGCAGCTTGATGTCGGCGGCGGCCGGCATTTGGTCCTTGAACGACGGCAGCATCGCCTTGACCTTGTCGACGACGTCGACCGTGTTGGCGTCGGGCTGGCGCTGCACCGCCAGGATGATGGCGCGCGTGCCGTCGTACCAGCTTGCGGTCGTCGTGGTCTCGACCGAGTCGATGACGCGCGTCACCTCGCCCAGCCGCACCGGATGGCCGTTCTTGGTGGCGATGATGAGGTTGGAGAACCCGGCGGCATTGGTGAGCTGCGTGTTGGCCGTGATGGTCAGCTGCTGCTTGTCGTTCTGCAAGACCCCGAGCGGCGTGTTGGAATTGGCCGAGGCGATCGCCGTCTGCAGCTGGTCGATCGAAATGCCGCGCGCCGCCAGCGCCGTCGGGTCGATCTGCACGCGCACCGCATATTTCTGCTGGCCGAAGATCGACACCTGCGCCACGCCGTCGATGGTCGACAGCGAGGGCGAGATGACGTTTTCGGCGAAGGCGTCGAGGTCGGTGAGCGGAACCGTGTCGCTGACCAGCGACATCAGAAGGATCGGCGCGTCGGCCGGATTGACCTTGCGATAGCTCGGCGGCGACGTCATCTCCGGCGGCAACTGCCGCTGCGTGCGCGCGATCGCCGCCTGCACGTCGGCGGCCGCCGCGTCGATATCCCGGTTGAGCACGAACTGGATGGCAATGGACGTGCGTCCCAGCGAATTGCTGGTCGAGATCGAATCGATGCCGGCGATGGTGGCGAACTGCTTGATCAGCGGCGTCGCCACCGAAGTGGCCATGGTTTCGGGCGAAGCGCCGGCCAGGGTGGCCGAGACGTTGACGACCGGGAATTCGGCGCTCGGCAGCGCCGCCACCGGCAGGAACTTGTAGGCGAACAGCCCGCCCAGCACGAGGGCGAACGACATCAGCAGCGTGGCGACAGGCCTGCGTATGCAGAATTCGGAAATCATTGGGCAGCCGCCTTGCCGGCCTCGGCGACCTTGGGAGCAGCTTGATCACCGCCGGCCGCCTTGCCTTCGTGAATGGCGGCGCCGTCCTTCAGCCTGGTCTGGCCCTCGACCACCACCTTCTCGCCTGATTTGACGCCCTCGCTGATGGCGCTGTTTTCGCCTTCGGTCAGCGCCACCTGCACCGGTCGCATCTCGACCGTGTTGTCGGGCTTGACGACATAGACGAACGGTCCCTTTTGGCTGGGCTGCACGGCAACGGTCGGGATGGATGTCATCTGCGGCATGATGCCAGCGTCGAGCACGACATTCACATATTGGCCGGGCCACAGTGAAAGATCGGCGTTGGGAATGCTCGCCCGTGTCGCGATGGTGCCGGACGCGGTGTCGACGCTGGAATCGACGAAGTCGAGCGTGCCGTTGCCGATCGGCGTCGGATCGCCATCCTTGGTCAGCGTCACCGCGCCTTGCTGCGGGTTGGCCAGCGCCTTGTGCAGCAGCGCCAGGTTGCTCTCCGGCAGGTTGAAGTTGACTTGCAGCGGATCCATCTCGGTGATCGTCACCAGCGGCGTGGCCGTGCTCGAGTTGCCGTTGCTCAAGGTGACGAGGTCACCGACCGAAACGTTGACCGCGCCCAGCCGGCCGGCAATCGGCGCCTTGATGCTGGCAAAGCCGAGCTGGACATTGTCGGCGTCGATCGTCGCCTTGTCGGCATCGACCGTCGCCGCGGCAGCCTTTTGCGCCGCCACCGCCTGATCGTAAGTCTGCTGCGTGCCGGCCTGCTTGGCGACGAGATCCTTGGCGCGCTGAAGGTCGGAGCCCGAACTGGTTAGCAGCGCCTGGTCCTTGGCGAGCGTCGCCTGATCCTTGGCAAGCTGCGCCTTGAGCGCCCTGTCGTCGAGCGAGAACAGCAGGTCGCCGGCCTTCACCATCTGGCCGTCCTTGACGTCGATCGATACGATCTGGCTGGACACGCGGGCGTTGATGTTGACCACGGCCGGCGACGACACGAAGCCGATGGCGTAACGGCGGATCGGAAAATCGGCCGTTGTCGCGGTGGCCGAGACGATCGAGGCCGAACGGGCGGCATTGCCGCCGGCGCCGGATTTGCCCCCTGCCTTGTCGGCCGAAGCCTTGTCCGATCCAGCCGGCTTGTCCGCCGCTGCCGTCTGCCTGGCGCCCGGCAGCATCTGCTGCAGACTGCTCATCGCCGCCGGCGAAAAATAGACCCATGCCGCGGCGACACAGGCCGCTGCCACCACCACCGCCAGAACGACTTTACCGCGCATCGACTAAAAGCCCTATGATCCGACACGCCGAACCCGGTGGTCTCATTCTACGCAATCACGGCGCCTTGCCGCGATCTCGCCGAAGTAGATAGGACGCACATTTGTCGGAAAAGGGCCAAAACACGGCATTACGAAGATTTAATGTGCACTGCACAATGACTATGCAGCCGGCTCAGCAGTCGGAAAACCAGCCAGGATGCGGTTGAGATCTCAGGCGGGATGCGTCTATTTCAGCATCGGCCAGAGCGTCGCCGCCAAGAGCACGCCCATGGCGATGTTGAACCATTTCAGCCGCACCGGATCCGACAGGAACCCGCGCAGCGCTGTGCCGAAACCGGCCCACATCGAGACGCTCGGCAGGTTGACGACGGTGAAGGCGATCGCGATCAGCGCCACCGACAGGAACGGGTGGTCCGGATTGGAGTAGACGGCCATGGCGGTGATCGCCATCACCCAGGCTTTCGCATTGACCCACTGGAATGCGGCTGCCTCGATGAACCGCATCGGCCGTGCCTCCGTCTCACCCTTGCTGGACAGCGAGCGCGACATGGCGATCTTCCAGGCGAGATAGAGCAGATAGGCAGCGCCGGCGATCTTCAATCCGGTGTGCAAGGCCGGAAACGCCGTAAGCACCGCGCCCAGGCCAAAGCCGACAGCAAGCAACAGCACCAGGAAACCCATGCTGATGCCCAGCATATGCGGGATGGTTCTGACCAGGCCGAAATTCACGCCCGACGCCAAGAGCATGAGGTTGTTCGGCCCCGGCGTGATCGAGGTCACGAAGGCGTAGACCAAAAGGGCAAGGAAAGCGTCGAGGGTCATGACGGCTCACAAAGGTCAGCAATGCTGACTTAAATCGACAGAGCGCTGGACGCAACCTCATTCCATTGGTCCAAAGCGCCGCGCCGCGCGCATGAAGGCCTACATCCCCTGCGGGCCGCGGTTCATCGCCGCCACGCCGGTGCGGCAGATCTCGACCAGGCCGAGCGGCTTCATGATGGCGATGAACTGGTCGAGTTTCGAGCCCTTGCCGGTAATCTCGAAGATGAAGTGCTCGGTGTTGGCGTCGATGACCGAAGCGCGAAAAGCGTCCGCCAGACGCAGCGCCTCGACGCGGGCTTCGCCGGTGCCGGCGACCTTGACCAGCGCCAACTCGCGTTCCAGCGGCCGCTCCTGGCCGAACTCGTGCGAGCGCACGGTGAGATCGACGACGCGATGCACCGGTACGATGCGTTCGAGCTGGTGCTTGATCTGCTCCAGCACATGCGGCGTGCCGCGCGTCACGATGGTGATGCGCGACAGGTGCTTCTCGTGTTCGGTCTCGGAGACGGTGAGGCTCTCGATGTTATAACCGCGGCCGGAAAAGAGGCCGATGACCCGGGCAAGCACACCGGGCTCATTGTCGACCAGCACGGAGAGCGTGTGGTTCTCCGGCTTTTCCGTTTCCTTGGCGATGAAATAGGCGGAGCCGGTCGGTTGAAGCTGTGCGTTCATGACATGAATCTCGATTTCAGACTTTGAGCTAATTCTCTGTTTGCGCACGGCTTCTCGCGACAGCCCTGCCCCGGCTTGGACCTAGACCAGTTCCCTGCCCTTGGCGTCGATGGCGTTGGCCACGGCTTCGTCGGTCGCCTCGTCGGGCAGGAGCATTTCATTATGCGCCTTGCCCGACGGGATCATCGGGAAGCAGTTGGCGAGCGTCGCCACCCGGCAATCGAACAGCACCGGCTTCTTCACCGCGATCATCTCCTTGATCGCATCGTCCAGCTCGTCCGGCTTCTCGCAGCGAATGCCATGGCCGCCATATGCGTCGGCCAGCTTGACGAAGTCGGGCATCGCTTCGGTGTAGGAATGCGACAGACGGTTGCCGTGCAGCAGCTGCTGCCACTGGCGCACCATGCCCATATACTGGTTGTTGAGGATGAAGATCTTGATCGGCGCATTGTGCTGCACCGCCGCGCTCATCTCCTGCATCGTCATCTGCACCGAGGCATCGCCTGCGATGTCGATGACCAGCGCATCCGGGTGCGCGATCTGCACGCCGAGCGCAGCCGGCAGACCGTAGCCCATCGTGCCCAACCCGCCCGACGTCATCCAGCGGTTCGGCTTCTCGAAATGATAGTGCTGCGCCGCCCACATCTGGTGCTGGCCGACCTCGGTGGTGATGTAGGTGTCCATGTCCTTGGTCAGTTCGTAGAGCCGCTGGATGGCATATTGCGGCATGATCACATCGTGGTTCATCTTGAACGCGAGCGAGTCACGCGCGCGCCATTTGGCGATCTGCTCCCACCAGGGATGGAGCGCCTTCTTGTCGGCCTTGGCGCTCGCCCGCCACAGCCGCACCATGTCCTCCAGCACCCGGCCGACATCGCCGATGATGGGCACTTCCGTGTGCACGTTCTTGTTGATCGACGATGGATCGATGTCGATGTGGATCTTCTTCGAGTTGGGCGAGAAGGCGGTCAGCCGTCCGGTGATGCGGTCGTCGAAGCGCGCGCCGATGCAGATCATCACGTCGCAATCATGCATCGCCATATTGGCTTCATAAGTGCCGTGCATGCCCAGCATGCCCATCCAGTTCTTGCCCGATGCCGGATACGCGCCGAGGCCCATCAGCGTCGAGGTGATCGGGAAGCCGGTGAGGTCGACCAGTTCGCGCAGAAGATGGCTGGCCTCCGGACCGGAGTTGATGACGCCGCCGCCCGAATAGATGATCGGCTTCTTGGCGCTGGCCATCAGTTCGACGGCGGCCTTGATCTTTTCCAGGTCGCCCTGGACCTTCGGCTGGTAGCTGGTGCGCGGCGCCGCCTGCGGCGGCACATAGATGCCTTTGGCGAACTGCACATCCTTCGGAATGTCGACCACCACCGGGCCGGGGCGGCCGGTCGTCGCGACATGGAAGGCCTCATGGATGGTGGCGGCCAATTCGTTGACGTCCTTCACCAGCCAGTTGTGCTTGGTGCAGGGGCGCGTGATGCCGACCGTGTCGCACTCCTGGAACGCGTCGGAGCCGATCAGCGAAGTCGGCACCTGCCCGGTCAGGCAGACCAGCGGGATCGAATCCATCAGCGCATCCTGCAGCGGCGTCACCGCATTGGTGGCGCCCGGGCCGGAGGTCACCAGCATGACGCCGGCCTTGCCGGTCGAGCGGGCATAGCCTTCGGCCGCATGCCCTGCGCCTTGCTCGTGGCGGACGAGGATGTGCTCGACCTCGTCCTGCTGGAAGATTTCGTCATAGATCGGAAGCACCGCGCCGCCGGGATAGCCGAAGACATGCTTGACGCCATTGTCCTTCAGCGCCTGCACCACCATTTCGGCGCCAGTCATTTCCCTGTTTGGCATTTCGCGCCGTTCGTTCTGTCCGTTGCTCATCGGTCTGGTCCCGTACTTCTAGCCATGAGGCGATTGCTGGTCGTTTAGTCGTGTTTCGGGCAATAAAAAAGGCCCCCGATGGGAGCCTGTGTGTTGCGCATGGGAGGTTTTCGCCCGGCGGTTACACCGCCTTGCCCACGCGCTTTCCTACGAGAATGAGTGCCTTTTTCATCGTGGCGGACACTACGAGGGTGAAAGGCAAGGTGTCAACGGGAAAAACGCGCGATGCGAAAGACAAAGCAAGTGGCCCGCCGCCTCTGGTCGGCGGGCCACCGCGGCGCATACGATACCCCTCAATCGCACCGCGCCGGGAACAAGAGCCACTGCCGTGTCACGTCAGGATCAGCACGATCTTGTACGTATCCGGGTCGACGATGACGATGCGCCCGTCGGCCAGCACGAAGTACTCATAGGATTCGTAAGCCGGGACGATCTTGACAATGCGCGCCGGCAGACGGTGCAGGCGCACTTTGTGCCGCGGCACCTCGATGCCGACCGAAATGTCGAAGTCGACGTTCTTCACCGGCTCAACCCTGGTCTCGTGGATGATCTGCGTGACCTGCGTCTTCTGCTCGACTGTCACGTTGTTGATCGAGGCCGTATTGCCCTGGTCGGTCTGGACGTTTGTGTTGCCCTGAGCGTTCTGCTCGGTGGTGGTCCCAGCCTTGCCCTGGGCCTGCTGGTCCGTGCTGGTGCCGGTCTGGCCCTGAGCGTTCTGCTCGGTGCTGGTCCCGGCTTTGCCCTGAGCCTGCTTCTCGGTGCTGGTGCCGGTCTGGCCCTGAGCGTTCTGCTCGGTGCTGGTCCCGGCCTTGCCTTGGGCCTGTTCATCCGTCTTGAGCTTGGCCTTGCCCTGAGCCTGCTTCTCGGTGCTGGTGCCGGTCTGGCCCTGAGCATTCTGCTCGGTGCTGGTCCCGGCCTTGCCCTGGGCCTGTTCATCCGTCTTGAGCTTGGCCTTGCCCTGAGCCTGCTGATCGGTCGTGGCGCCGGCCTGACCCTNTGGGCCTGTTCATCCGTCTTGAGCTTGGCCTTGCCCTGAGCCTGCTGATCGGTCGTGGCGCCGGCCTGACCCTGAGCATTCTGCTCGGTACTGGTCCCGGCCTTGCCCTGTGCCTGTTCATCCGTCTTGAGCTTGGCTTTGCCCTGAGCCTGCTGATCGGTCGTGGCGCCAGCCTGGCCCTGTGCATTCTGATCGGTCTGTGACTTCATCTTGCCTTGCGCCTGTTCGCCGGCCTTGCCGCCCTTCTGGCAATCGGCCGCGCCAGCGGCGCAGTTGTCGCCGCCGCTCGGCTGCACAGCCTGGGTCTGGGCGATCGCGGCGCCGCACCCGACGCCAAGCGCAATCATGCTCGTGATCAACACATGTTTCATCTGCTTTCTCCTTAAAGAGTCGGTCCCTCAGCCTAGCCAACTCTGTCAAAAATACTTTGTTCCGCATTTTGCGAATAAAATCGGGCTTCTAAGAAGACCAATAAATGTAGGCAGTAGTTTTGCTAACAATCAGCTACAAATTGCATCAAAAAATTAATGCAACGCAAGATTTTTGCTTTTTTCTGAGCTTGTGATCCCATAGCGATGACACCAGCCTCACAAGCTTAGAAGTACTCCCGTCGTCATGACCAGGATGGCTACCCCGAAAACAGGCAAGAGCAACCATCGTGCCTGATGGACGCTGTTGTCCATTAACGCCTCNTAACGCCTCCCACAAGTGCTGATCTCAACGATGCCGAGAACCCTGTGTTCCGCCCTGAGGAGGCTCTAGGACCTCTACAGCCTGGCACCAGACTTTGGTCCCTCTCCCTATAGTCCATTGGCCCGATGACGCCCGGACCGAAGCCCCACGCGGGAACGCAGCCGCGAAAAGCCCGTTCGGCTTGCGGTGTGCATCAACCCTCACCAACAACCACCGTATCGGAATCGAGCTCGCGCAAGATGCATGAGCGTTGATGAAGGAGAGAATCATGACGACCATGTACCAGTCGACCGCAATTGCCGGATTCTTGCTGCTCGCGAGCGCGGGCGTAGTTGCCGCTCAAGACGTCATCATCGCGCCGGAGCAGGAAACGGTTGTGCGCGAATACGTGAAAAAGCAGCCCCTTGCGTCGGTGAAGATTCCAGGTGTCGAATTGAACGTGGGGACCGCCATTCCCGACACGGTGGAACTGCATGAAGTGCCGAGCGTCAAGTATCGCTACGTTGTGGTCGACGGGCGAACCGTGCTGGTCGACCCCGGCACGCGGAAGATCGTCAAGATCATACAGTAACGCTGATCCCACCGCCGTTCCCCGCGGGTGGCGGTGGGATCATGCCCTGAAATTGCGGTTTCCCCGGCAATTCAACCTAGCGCTTGCTCGCACCATCGACCGTTCTAGATGTAGGATGGCTTAGGCATTTTGGCACGGCCAAAGCTCGCGGGGTCGGTTGAGACGTGCGCTACATTGATAGTCTCTATCAAAACTGGAACAGGCTATCGTTGGCTTGGCAGTTCATCATAGTCGGAAGCATTGGGCTACTGTCGCTGATGCTGGTCGTCGGCCTATGGGTCACCTCCCAAATACGAGATGGAGTGATCCGCAACTCTGCAAGCACGACCGCGCTTTACGTCGACAGTGTCATCGCGCCAATCCTGCCCGATATGCGCAAAAGCCAGCAGCTCAGCGACACCGTTAAACGGGCACTCGATGAAACCCTGGACCAGGGTGCTCTCGGAAAAAAACTGGCGTCGTTCGTGCTTTGGCGGCGTGACGGCAAGGTGCTGTACGCCAAAGACGCGGCTCTTATCGGCCAGACCTTCGAGCCAAATGCGAACTTGCTGCATGCGTTCGGCGGAAACGTGGTGGCGCAATTCAATGATCTGGACGAAAATGAAAGGAAGGAACGGAAGAGCCCCACCGCCTCGCTGCTCGAGATCTACAATCCGGTTCGAGAGCCGTGGTCGGGCGATGTTGTGGCCGTTTCCGAGTTCTACGAGATAGCCGACGATCTTCAGGGCACTTTAAACTCGGCACTATGGTCGAGCTGGCTGCTCGTGGCTGGCGCGACTGCGGTCGCCTTGGCGATGCTCTCGGGAATCGTGCTTCGCGGCAGCAGCACTATCGAAACGCAGCGTTCAGCGCTTGAGACACAAGTGGCGGAGCTTCAGTTGCTTTTGGAGCAGAATTCCGCTTTGCGGGAGCGCGTCCAGCAGGCGTCGCGCCGCGCAACGGCAATCAACGAACGTTACTTGCGTCGCATCGGGTCTGATTTGCATGACGGTCCAGCTCAGCTCGTCGCACTGGCTGCGCTGCGCATGGACAGCCCTCTGCTGCTCGATCCCGCCGCATCCCCAAGCCACCGCAAGACCGAGATCGCCGATATCCATCATACGTTGGATGAGGCGATGCGGGAGATCCGCGCCATCTGCACCGGCCTCGTACTGCCACAGATCGAAGCTTCGACAGTCGCGGAGATATTGCGGCTTGCGGTTGCCGAACATGAACGCCGGACGGCCTCTTCCGTATCGCTTTCACTGCCATCTCGCCTGCCCGACCTGGGGACGTCCGAGAAAATAAGCATCTTTCGCTTCGCGCAGGAGGGGCTGAACAATGCCTGGCGACACGGTCTGGGCAAGGGGCAGGCTGTCAAGGCGCGAGTGACGCAGGGCAAGCTCCTCATTCAAGTGCTTGATCGCGGCCCTGGATTCCAGTCGGGATCGTGTGAAGGACTTGGACTCGCCGGTATGAGGGAACGTATCGAGAGTATCGGAGGTCACTTCGAGACCTTTTCGAGCCCCAGGGGGACCCGGCTGACGATAACGCTCAACATCGAGGACCAGAAATGACCGCTCCCATAAGGATTGCCATTGTTGATGATCATCCGCTGTTTCGCGAGGGTGTGGCTCGCAGCCTCGCCGAAATCGGCGGCTTCGAAGTCGTTGGTGCGGGCGAAACCGCGACGGATGCCGAACAGCTTGCGGCCTTGGCAAATCCCGACATATTGCTGCTCGACATCAGTTTGCCGGGAGGGGGTCTGGCGGCAGCGGAAAATATTCTTGCAACTCAGCCTGACTGCAAGATCGTCATGCTCACCGTCTCGGAGGCGAACGCCGATTTGGCGACGGCGCTCAGGCTGGGCGTACGCGGATATGTGCTGAAAGGGATTGGGGCGGCATCGCTGGCCGAGGTGCTGACTTATATAGCCGCAGGAAAAAAATATGTTTCGCCGACCCTGTCAGCGCAGCTTTTGAATGAACTGATACGGCCGGAAAAGCGCACCACCGATCTCGTTGCCAATCTCTCGGGACGCGAGCTTGGGATAATCTCCTTGGTAGGCGAAGGACTGAGCAATAAAGAAGTCGCCAAACGTCTCAACCTGCAGGAGAAAACGGTAAAACACCACATGACTCGGATATTTCAAAAGCTAAAGGTGCGAAACCGCACCGAAGCAGCCATTCTTATGCACGCGCCCAAAACGGGTCTTGTATAGGGAGATCGGGGCTTGTCTGAAGGTCGGATGCTGGTTGGCGAACCAGCAGTCACAGCCCTTTCAGACGAGCAATGTCGGAGGCCCTTACGGCGCGTTCGACAATTGTCCTTCCAAGCGGATCCTTCATAGTGAAGCGGCCGGCCTCGATGCTTTCGCTGAATCCATCGCGATGCACGACCTGGATTTTGGAGCCCTGTACCGTCACCGTGTCGCCAGCGGCATTGACTTGGCTACTCGGAGCTTGGCTACCGGGGGCGTTGTCGCCGGCACCATTTTTTCCCTTTCCGTTGGCGTTGCCATTCCCGGCGTTGCCGCCTGAGCCATTACCATTACCACTACCGTTACCACCACCGTTACCATTGCCATTGTTTCCGCTCTTGGCGCTGGCAGCGGCGAATTCGATCTTGTAGCCGTCGACATGGCTCAACCGCAGACCAAGCACCGGCATCGCCACCGCAACCGCCGCGAATACGCGCAAGCTAAAGTACGCCCGGCGACGCACGGATGAAAACAGGGGCTGCCTTTCTCCATTCATGCCACCATCACATCATGATGTGTCACGGTATTCAAGAATGAACAGCCCAAAATTGCGGCTCACAAACGCTGAGGAAACTCTCCTTTCGTGCTTGCAGCTCGATTCTCAGACCTTCGTCTGAGTCAAATATACACCGAAGTCTGACCTACTGATCTTGGGCCGCGCCGACGGATGTCGCAACAAAATCCGCGGTGACAAGGCTCGTCACCGGTAGGGATCGGCAGCGAGGCGCGAGCGCCTGCGGCACGCAGACGCTTGCGGCAGGTCTCCGGCATACGGTTTGCGCATGCTCGCCGTCGAAGCGGTAGCACATGCCGTTCCTTCCCCGGATTATGATCAGGCGCGATTGGCGAAGTCGCGGACAACCCGTTGCAGCAGCGGCATGTAGTCGCGAAATGCCCGGGTCTTCATGTTGGCGATCTTGCCGGCCTCGTCCCAGATGCGGACCCGCACCGCTTCCTCGTGGAACGGGTTCTTGCGGAACTCGGCCACCTCTTCGGCATTCATCGGCCCGCCTTGCAGCGACAGCGTGTGGACCGAGGCCTGCGACAGCCTGCCGAAATAGCTCGGGTCGGTGGCGCAAAGGTAGCGCTTGGCCGCGACATGCAGCCTGACGCATTCGACGATCACGGGTGGAAAGAACGGCGCCAGCACTTCGCCGCCGGCTTCGTCATGATGCTTGTCCTCGACATCGTCGGGCGAATAGGTGCCGAACTCGCTGGTGTAGTGGCCGATATCGTGCAGCAGTGCTGCCGCCACCAGCACATCGGGCGCGCCGTCCTTTTCGGCGAACCAGGCGCCCTGCAACATGTGCTCCGACATGGTGACGGGTTCGCCGAGATAGGATTCCGCCCCTCGGCGTTCGAAAATATCGGCGATGAATTCGACGATGTTGCCCGCGTTCAAATCCTGGCTGCTCATTCCGCTGCTTCCTTGAACTCGTGTTCGATCGCCGACAGCGTCGACAAAAGGCCATCCTTGTCGGCGTAGCAGCCCTGCAGCCAGCGCTTGCCGGTGCCGGAGAACGCCTTGCGGGCATGCATGACGCGGGTGTTGTCGACGATGAAGGCCTGGCCCGCCTCGAGCTTGAAGGTGACTTCGAAGGACGGATCCTCGATCAGTTCGGCAAACCGGCGATAGGCGGCGTAGTAGGCCTCCATCTCCGCGAACGGCACATCGACGGTCGGCGCCAGCGAGCGGTTGTTGAAGCGGATGGCGATGAGTTCGCCATCCGGCCCGAGCTCGATCATCGGCCGTTTGGCCTGCAATCGCACGCCCGACGACCCCGCATATTCGAAACGCGCCGGGTATGAACTCAACAGCCGGAAGCGTTCGGGGTTTTCTGCCTGCAGCGCGGCCGCCACGGCAAAACCATCGACGACGCTGGATTCGCCGCCCTCCACGGTGTTTTCGATGCAGGACAGGATCTGCAAGGTCGGCACCGGATCGCGATAGGGATTGTCGGTATGCGCCTGCAGGCCAAGATTGGTGTAGGCCAGATTGGTTGGATTGACCTCGGCGCGCACCTCGAACCATCGGCCGTAGTTGGTCTCCCTAATATAGCCGAACAGATCGGACACTTTGCACAGCGCCCCGGATTCGGGCGGCAAATCGTCCATCACCGCGAAGCCGTAGGTCTTCACCGCCGACAGCCATTGCCGCAAGACGGCGCGGTCGCGGCTGGCAGCGAGATAGCCGGCGCGCGGCACCGAATTCTGCATAGAGGCCCTGGTCCATCGCACGGTGCCCTCGCCTGTCCAGCCGGGCTGTCGGGCGGCATCGCGGTCATAGGCATTGGCGCTCAGCCATGCCGCAGGAAAGCGCACCGTCTTTCCCTCCGGTTCGAAACTGACTTCAAGCGCATCGCCCTTGATCGCGGCTGCGCCGATCCATGTCTGCGCGGGAATGTCGAGAATGGTGATCAGCCGCTGGCCGTTGCCGGCGCTGCGCGTCTTGTCGTCGAGCGCATTGTCGCGCAACCACACTGCGTGAAAGCGAGTGCGCGCGCCGTCCTTCCACCCGAGGTCGATCGATCTTCCTTCGTCGCCGATCTGCACCTGGGTAAGCATGGAGATCCGTTCCTGTCCGCTGCGCCCCGCAGCCAACTCCGCAGGGTTTCCGGTTGCATCGTGATGATGTCGGAGGCATAACTCAAATTATCATTTTGCGGCCAAAGGCCATAACCTGTTTATGCCTCAAACAACCCTGCCCTTGCCCCCGCTTGACTGGCTGCGGAGTTTCGAGGCCGCCGCGCGGCTGTCGAATTTCACCGCCGCCGCGGCCGAGCTTGGCCTGACCCAGGCTGCGGTCAGCCAGCACATCCGTTCTCTCGAAGAGCGGTTGAAGCAGCCGCTGTTCATCCGCCTGGCGCGCGGCGTCGAATTGACGCCGGAGGGTGCCGCCTACCTGCCGCATCTGCAATCGGCCTTCGCCGTGATCGCCAACAGCACGCGCGAGCTGTTTGAACCCAAGACCGTCCAGAGCGTGACGATCCGCTCGCCGATTTCCTTCGCCGTGCTGATGATCGCGCCGAAGCTGCCGCAAATGGCCAAGGACCTGCCCTTCGTCCAGCTGCAGATCGAGACCATCCACACACCGGCCGATTACGGCGAGCGCTTTGTGGGTCTCGACATCCGTTTCGGCATTGGCTCCGGCTCCTTTGCCGGACGGCAGGCCGACCGCCTCACCCGCGAAACCTTGACGCCGATGGCGTCGCCAAATGTCGCCAAGGCCAAGGATTGGACAGGATTGCCGAGACTTACAGTGGTCGGCGCGCGGGAAATGTGGGGCGAGTGGTTCGCCGTCGCCCGGATGAAGCCGGCGCTGGGGCCGACGCACAAATTCGACAGTTTCGTTACCGCGTTGGAGGCGGCGAAGCACGGCGCCGGCATGGTGCTGGGATCGCGACCGTTGGCCGACGCGGCACTGCGCGAAGGATCTCTCGTCACCCTGTCCGGCTTTACGCTGTCGAGCGGTGCCGGCCACTATCTGACCGCACCTTCGGGCGCGCATCTGAGCCCGGCCGAAGAAGCGGTCCGCCGCTGGTTCGCAACGGTCTTCGGCGTCCCGATTTCCCGATAAGCCCCTGAATACGCGGCAAACTATTGGACGACGTGACGCGGCGCATAATTTGTCGCGATACTGCGCCAGGCCGGACGTCAAGCTTCGGCAGGGTTCCGCTCGCTACAGGCGGCCAAGAAAAATCGCGGAGGAAATTCAATGCTCGACAAGGCCCCCAACAAGAAGCTTTCCGACCTGCTCGATCGCTTCGGCGCGGCACTCGCCGCCGGTGACATCGACAAGGCGGTCGCCTGCTTTCAGGAGGATTGTTTTTGGCGCGATCTCGTCAGCTTCACCTGGAACATCAAGACCATGGAAGGCCGTGACCAGGTGCGCGACATGCTGGTGAGCCAGCTGGCCAAAACCAACCCATCGAACTGGGCGATCGCCAGGGGCGAGGACGCCACTGAAAACGATGGCCTGCTCGACGGCTGGATCAGTTTCGAAACGTCTGTGGCGCGCGGCTTCGGCCACATCCGGCTGAAGGACGGCAAGATCTGGACGTTGCTCACCACCATGGTCGAGCTGAAGGGCCATGAGGAGCCGGCCGGTTTCGACCGCCCGCTCGGCGCCAAGCACGGCCATGGCAAGAACCGCCCGACCTGGAAGGAGGAGCGCGAGAAGGAGGCCGCCGAGCTCGGGTTCAAGACGCAGCCCTATACGCTCATCATTGGCGGCGGCCAGGGCGGCATCGCGCTCGGCGCGCGGCTGCGGCAGCTCGGCGTGCCGACCATCATCGTCGAGAAGAACGAACGGGCCGGCGACAGCTGGCGCAAGCGCTACAAATCGCTCTGCCTGCACGATCCGGTCTGGTACGACCATCTGCCCTATATCGACTTTCCCAGGAACTGGCCGGTCTTCGCGCCCAAGGACAAGATCGGCGACTGGCTGGAAATGTACGCCAAGGTAATGGAGCTGAACTACTGGTCGTCGACCGAGGCCATGAGCGCTGTCTATGACGACAGCAAGAAGGAATGGACGGTGGTGGTGCGCCGCGACGGCAAGGACATCACGCTGAAGCCGAAACAATTGGTGCTGGCCACGGGGCAATCCGGCAAGGCCAACATGCCGAACTTCAAGGGCATGGACACATTCAAGGGCGACCAGCATCACTCCTCGAAGCATCCGGGACCCGATGCCTATGTCGGCAGACAAGCTGTCGTCATCGGCTCGAACAACTCCGCCCACGACATTGCAGCAGCCCTTTGGGAGGCCGGCGCCGACGTCACCATGGTGCAGCGCTCGACCACGCACATCGTCAAGTCGGACACGCTGATGGAGATCGGCCTGGGCTCGCTCTATTCGGAAAAGGCGGTTGCGAGCGGCATGACCACAGCCAAGGCCGACCTCGTCTTCGCCTCCCTGCCCTACAAGATCCTGCACGAATTCCAGATTCCGGCCTATGCCGAGATGAAGAAGCGCGACGCCAACTTCTACAAGGGCCTGGAGAAGGCCGGCTTCATGCTCGACTGGGGCGACGACGGCTCCGGCCTTTTCATGAAATATCTGCGACGCGGCTCGGGCTATTACATCGATGTCGGCGCCTCCGACCTGATCATCGACGGGTCGATCAAGCTGAAAAGCGGTGTCGACGTGAAGGAGATCAAGGAGCATTCGGTCCAGCTCAGCGATGGATCGGAACTGCCGGCCGATCTCATCGTCTACGCCACCGGCTATGGTTCGATGAACGGCTGGGCGGCCGATTTGATCTCACCAGAGGTCGCAGACAAGGTCGGCAAATGCTGGGGCCTCGGCTCCAACACCACCAAGGACCCAGGCCCCTGGGAAGGCGAGCTCCGCAACATGTGGAAGCCGACGCAGCAGGAGGCGCTGTGGTTCCATGGCGGCAATTTGCACCAGTCGCGCCATTACTCCCAGTTCCTGGCGCTGCAGCTGAAGGCGCGCATGGAAGGCATCGCCACGCCGGTCTACGCGCTGCAAGAGGTTCACCACAAGGGTTAGGCAGCGCCGCCGATGCGCTTCCAGTAGATGAGCGTGCCGGTCAGCCCGCCATGCGGTTTCAGGGCAAAGTCCGGTATTTCGCCAGTGAGCGTGAAGCCGAGTTTTTCGTAAAGGCCGGAAGCGCCCTCCTCGGTTGCGGTGTCCAGCACCAGAAGCGTGCGGCCTTTCTCGACGGCGAGCGTTTCGGCCGCCCGCATCAGCCGGCTCGCTATGCCCTTGCCGCGGTGTTCGACGCGGGTCATGAGCTTGGCGATCTCGGCCCGATGCGGCTGATTGACCGGAAAGTCGAGCAGCAAGGTGACGGTGCCGACCAACGCGTCGCCATACCAAGCGCCCAGCACCGCTCTTTCGCCTCTCTCTGCTGCCANGCAAGGTGACGGTGCCGACCAACGCGTCGCCATACCAAGCGCCCAGCACCGCTCTTTCGCCTCTCTCTGCTGCCATCAACGAGTTGCTCCAGAAAGTTTCCGCTGCTTGCCTGGATAAGGGATGCATGAAGCTGACGGAGCCGCCGGCCGCGACCGTCTCGATCAGGAGGTCGGCCAGCCTGTCGCGTGTTTCCGCAGTCAGCGACCTGATTTCGATGGGACTCACCTGCACTTTCCCTTGCTAATCCAGACGCGCGACGCGGCGCCGCTTTCGTCTCGCCTTGATCGCGGCGATGCGATCGGTGTCTTTCGGCTGCAGATGCAGCCCGCGTTCGAGGATTTCGAGCGTGTATTCCTCATAGGTCAGGCCAAGCCGCTCGGCCTTTTCCATGCGCATGAGCATCACGTCACGGCTTGGCGCCTTCCACGCCTTGGCATGCGCTGCCTGCCAGGCCAGGAAGATGTAGGGATCGCCCTTGCCCCATGGTGGGCCCTTGTAATCATCGAGCGGCGGTCCGCCATTGTCGGAGCGCTTGGGACGTCTTGCCACGATTTCAGCCCCTGACCAGCGCGACCAGATAGTCGGCGGGCAGCTGCCCGACGGCATGGAACGTGCAGTCCGACGGCGCGCCGAGCGCCAGGCAGTCGCCGGGCTCGAGCCTGTGCACGACATCGCCCTCGGTGAACTCAAGTCGCCCGGAGATCAGCCACATCTGCTGCTTGATGAAGGCATAGGACGCCGCCGGGAAACTCACACTGGCGCCCGCCGGCAGTTGCACCCGGATCAATTCGAGCGGCATGTCGGAGACCGGCGACAGATGCCGCCGGACATAGCCCGTACCGGGGTCGCTCCAGACCGGTTGCTCACTCTCGCGCAGCAGGCCGCCACCTTGCTGCTCGGCGCGCGCAATCAGCGTCGACAGCGTCATGCCAAAGGCAGCGGCGATGCGCACCAGCAGCGCCGCCGTCGGACTGGTCATGCCGCGCTCGATAGTGCTGAGCATGGCTTTGGAGACGCCGGAGCGGTTCGCCAGGTCGGCCAACGACCAGGCCCGCAAGGCTCTTTCGGCGTGGATCCGTCTACCGATCGTAGCCGACATGTCATTCGCTATATCAGTCATTCGTCCAATATATCGAATATCTAGATTCGGAAAAGAGGCAGGCAGGTTGAATTTTCGCTGACCGGTTAACCCCTGCTACACCATCCCGCATCACGCCACCTTAACCCCGTCTGTGTAGGATCGAGGCTCCACGGGAATGGGGATCGGATCGTATGTTTGTCGAGCGCGAAGCCTCCGTCGGCGAACCGACCTCGCAGGAGCGCCGCCGCGCAGAGCAGAGCGACAAGCGCATTCTCGGCAACGTCGTGCAGTGCGACGGTGCGCGCGCCACCATCAGCGCCTATGCCGACGACATCGAAGGAGCGGTCACCGGCCTGTGGACCGTCGGCAAGATGATCTCCATCAATCTCGGGACATCGCGCACCGTTGGTCTGGTCTACGAAATCGGCAAATCGGATCGCGCCTGGAGCAATGAGGGACAAAATCCCATCGAGGTCAGCGTCGAGCTGATCGGCGAAGTGCGCGACGGCGCCGAACCGGGGGCCAAACCGGTGTTCGACCGCGGCATCACCACCTATCCTCATATCGGCGCCATAGCGCACCGCATCCGTACCCGTGATCTGCAGGCGGTCTACGATCTCGCCGGGCGTCATTCGATCACCATCGGTACGCTGTCGCAGGATGAGTCGATCGACGCCAACATCGCCATCGACGACACGCTGGCGCGCCATTTTGCCGTTGTCGGCACAACCGGCGTCGGCAAATCCACCGCCATCTCGCTGCTGCTGCGCAAATCGATCGCGGCCCGGCCCGATCTGCGAATCCTCATCCTCGATCCGCACAATGAATTCGCGGCGTCGCTGCCTGAGTTCTGCGTCCGGGTCGATTCCAAGACGCTTGACCTGCCGTTCTGGATGTTCAGGCTTGAAGAATTCGCCGAAGTGCTGTTTCGCGGCCGAGAGGTCGTGCCGGAAGAAGTCGATGTCCTGCGCGACCTGATCCCCGCCGCCAAGAACCTCTATCGCAATCCCAATTCAGGCTCTTACGTGCGCCGCGGCAGCGATGCGCTGACCGCCGACACGCCGGTGCCCTACCGCATGGTCGATCTCATCAAGCAGATCGACGAGCGCATGGGCCTCTTGGAAAGCAAGAACGACCGCCCGACGCTGAAATCGCTGAAGACGCGCATCGAGTCCGCCGCGTCCGACCCGCGCTATCGCTTCATGTTCAATTCGCGGCTGATCGAGGACACGATCCACGAGACGATCGGCAATATTTTCCGTGTGCCGCATCATGGCCGCCCGGTGACCTGCTTCGAGATGGCCGGCATGCCGTCCGAAGTGGTCAACTCCGTCTGTTCGGTGCTGGCTCGGCTCGCCTTCGACCTTGCGCTGTGGAGCGAGGGCCGGCTGAAGCTGTTGCTGCTGTGCGAGGAAGCACACCGCTATATGCCGGCCGATCCACGCCTTGGCTTCGCCCCGACAAGGCATGCACTGTCGCGCATCGCCAAGGAAGGCCGCAAATATGGCTGCTATCTCGGCGTCGTCACCCAGCGCCCGGGTGAACTCGATCCGACCATCCTGTCGCAATGCTCGACCTTCTTCGCCATGCGGCTGGCCAATGAGCAGGACCAGGCGATCATCCGCTCGGCGATCGCCGATTCCTCCGCCTCGACGCTGGCCTTTCTGTCCTCCATGGGCCAGCGCGAAGCCATCGCCTTCGGTGAAGGCGTGGCGACGACCATGCGGCTGAAGTTCGAAAAACTGGCGGAGAACCTGATCCCCGGCACCGCCAAGCGAGAGCAGGACGAGTTCTCGCAGGACGGCAACGACGTCGATCTCGCCGCCATCGTCGAGCGGCTGCGCAACGTCCCGAAACCGCAGCAGCAGATGGCCTTCGCCGAGGTCGTGGACTCCGGCCGCCAGGCCGGCGATCCCGATTACCGCAAGCCGGCCACCGCCCAGCGCGTCCAGCCCGACGACGATTTCGACCTGCGCTACGGCCTCAAGCCCACAACCTTCGGCATGCGCCCGCAGAACGATTGACCTTCAGCGTAGCGACTTTTTTGCCGGCCAATTGAGAAGCCGCCGGAGCGCCAGGGCTCGGCTTCGTTGGCCGCTTGGGTAAATCACGCCAGAAAATTCGTCAGGCTGAGTCGGTCGGTGTCGACTTCGAGAACCGGAGCGGAGCGGACATTGAGTCCGTGAGCACCGGCCTACGCCGGCCGTAGCCATAGCTGCCGCCACCACCTCATGAGTGCTTCGGCCGGCGAAGGCCGGAAGCGCAGAAGACGGCATCAAACGGCCAGCCTCACGAATTTAAATGCCGGGATTTCAGGCGCAGACGCGGTTGCGGCCTTGCCTCTTCGCCTCGTAGAGCTGGCGGTCGGCGCGGCGGTAGAATTCCTCGGCGGTTTCCTTCCGATCCCAGACGGCTAGTCCGACGCTGGTGGTGATCTTGAGGCGGACATTGCCCGACAGCACCGACATGTTGGCAATCGCTTTGCGGATGCGTTCGGCGAACTTCCCCAACAACTCCGCATCCATGTTGGGCGTGACGACGGCGAACTCCTCGCCCCCAAGCCGCGCCACCACATCGTGGTAGCGCGTCATGCCTTTGAGGCAATTGGCGACTGCCCTAAGCACCTCGTCGCCGACATCGTGGCCATGCGTGTCGTTGACCTGCTTGAAATGATCGAGGTCGAGGATCATCAGCCCGACGGGCTTTTCGATGCGGCGGAATTCCTCGAGATATTCCTTCAGCGCATCATCGAAGTAGCGCCGGTTCTGCATGCCGGTAAGGCCGTCGGTCAATGCCGCATGCTGCAGCGTTTCCGAGCGGGCGCTGAGCGAAACCGTCATGGCGCGCAGCTTGCCCTCTTCCGTGGCCTGCCTACGGATCAGCGGGTAGATGAAGAACACGCCGAAGAACAGCGCTGTCGCCAGCAGCACCCCGGTGACAAACAGCAGCGTGTTGAGATAGGCGATCCTCTCGACCCGGGAAGTCGTATCGTGACCGACCGCGATGAACTGCAATTGACCATAGGCATAAAGCGTCACCAGGCCTGCGGCCAGGATCACGAAAATAAAGACGAAAAATGCGGATTCCGCCTTGTGGAAACGCATCTGCTTCCCGTTGCAAAGTACCCGCCGGATCTATGGCATGCCGGCGCCTTACGGACGGTTAATCCAGACAACCGGAGCGGGAATGTTCATTCCTACTTCTGTTTCTTTAATTGTATTGGCAGCACGAAAATCAAATCGCGGTTTGCAAGCGGCCGCCGGGCTGCAATCTCAGCCATTCCGGTCCCAGCTGATGGCGAAACCACGTCGTTTGCCGTTTGGCATATTGCCGCGTCGCTGCCTTGCAGCGCTCGATGGCCTGAGGAAAGCTGATGTCACCCGCCATGGCAGCCGAAAGTTCGCGAACGCCGATCGCCTTCATCGCCGGCAGGCCGGGATCGAGGCCAAGCGCCGCAAGCCGTTTGACCTCATCGAGCGCGCCGAGATCGAGCATGCGGTCGAACCTTGTTTCGATCCGCTCGACAAGGGGGGCGCGGTCCGGCTCGATAACGAAGAACCGAGCGCTGTCGCGGTCGATCAGCGGCCGGCCGCGCGCTGCCTGCCATTCTAGGATGGAGCGGCCGGATGCGTCGAGCACCTCCAGCGCCCGCACGATGCGCTGGCCGTCGGTCGGCTTCAGCTGCATGGCGACCGCCGAATCTTCATGCATCAGGATGCGGTGCAGCTTGGCTGCGCCTTGCTCCTTTAACTCGTAGCGCCAGCGGTCGCGTACCTGCTGCGGAATGTCGGGCATTTCCGAAATGCCCTCGGCAAGTGCGCGAAAATAGAGCCCGGTGCCCCCGACGAAAATCACCGGACGTTCGAAGCCGGCGCCATCGGGTCGCCGTGCAAGCGTGCCGTCATCGATCAGCTTCATCACGTCGCGCAGCCAGGCGCCGGTGGAATAGGCGGTCGAGGGATGCACGTGGCCATAGAGAAAGTGCGGCGCGCGGGCGAGGTCGGCGGCGCTCGGCCGCGCCGTCAGCACATCGAGCACCGAATAGCCCTGCATGGAATCGGTGTTGACGATGACGCCGCCCTTGCGCTCGGCGAGATCGAGCGCCAGCGCCGACTTGCCGCTGGCGGTCGGCCCGGCTATCAGGATCGCGTTCTTCACGCGGCCCTCGCCCGCCTGCCCGCCCTCGCCTAGCTGCTTGGAAGTCTCGATGCCGCTCATTGCCACGCTTGTGTCTCACCCCGTCCGCCGCGCGATGTCGGCCTCGCTTGCGAATATGGCCTCACGGTCGGTCGGCGCAAGCGCTGTTCGCTGGCTGGGCGAAGGCGTCGCCTGCGATCTGGTGTTGCCCGAGGGGGCAGAAGCCGCTGAGGCAAGTGCGGCCTTGCGCACAGCACTTGGTTCAGAGCCGGTCGACGTGATCGTTCAGCAGGCCGAAAGCCGCCGCAAGACAATCCTGCTTGCCGATATGGATTCAACCATGATCGACCAGGAATGCATCGACGAACTCGCCGACGAGATCGGCGTCAAGGACCGCGTCGCCGCCATCACCGCACGCTCGATGAACGGCGAGATCGCCTTCGAGCCCGCCTTACGGGAACGCGTAGCGTTGCTGAAAGGCCTCGATACGGCCGTCGTCGGCCGCATCATCGCGAACCGCCTGACGCTGGCGTCGGGCGGCCGCGCCCTGGTGCGGACGATGCGCGCCAATGGCGCCTGGACGGCGCTTGTCTCCGGCGGCTTCGACGTCTTCACCAGCCGTGTCGCCGCCATGCTCGGCTTCCAGGAAAACCGTGCCAACCGCCTGATCGAGGAGAACGGGCGCTTTGCCGGCCTCGTCGCCGAGCCGATCCTCGGCCGCGCCGCCAAGGCCGATGCGCTGAGCGAGATCTCGGCCCGCCTCGGCCTGACGCCATTTGATGCGATTGCGGTCGGCGACGGCGCCAACGACCTCGACATGATCCGTCTGGCCGGCACCGGTGTCGCGCTCCACGCCAAGCCGGCCGTTGCTGGCGAAGCCAAGGTCCGCATCGACCATGGCGATCTCACCGCGCTGCTTTATCTCCAGGGCTACCGCCAGGAAGAGTTCGCCCAATGAAACCGATGCGCACCGAGCGCCTCATCCTGCGCAACTGGGAAGACCGCGATCGCGAACTCTTCCACCGCATCAATTCGGACGAGCGGGTGATGGAATTCTTTCCGTTCCGCCGCGACCGCGCCGAGACGGATGCCAAGATGGACGAGTTTCGGGGCTGGATCGCCGAGGACGGCTTTGGTTTTGCCGCCGCCGAGATCGCCGCGACTGGGGAATGCATCGGCTTCGTCGGTCTCTTAAAGACCGATCACGTGCCGTCCCTGCCTTCCGATACGATCGAGATCGGCTGGCGGTTGGCGCCCGAGTTCTGGGGCAAGGGCTACGTCACCGAGGCAGCCGAGGCATGGCTTTCTTATGGCTTCGAGACGCTTGACCGGGACGAGATCGTCTCCTTCGCCGTCGCGGCCAACCGCCGCTCGACGGCCGTCATGGAGCGTCTTGGCATGAGCCCTGACCCGGCTCGCGATTTCGACCACCCATCCATCCCTGACAGCCACCCGCACCTCAAGCGGCATGTCCTCTACACCCTGTCGCGCAAGGACTGGCAGGCAAGAAAAAGGGCGGCTAACTAGCCGCCCTTTTCATTTCGAAATCAGATCGTTGCAGGCCTGACCGGACTCAATCCATCCGGATCGTCACGAAGCGCAACTCGCCTGTCTTGGACGCCAGCATCAAGAGCGCATTCTTGCGGCCCTGCTCCTTCAGCGCGCCGATCCGGTCCATGACGTCTTTCGGGGTCGCGACCGATTCCTGGGCGATTTCGGTGATTACCTCGCCGGCCTGGATGCCGCGCTCGGCTGCGGCCGAATCCTTGGTGACGTCGGTGATGACGACGCCGGAGACATCGGCGGCGATGCCGAATTTTTTCCGTGTGTCGTCATTGAGCTCGCCGACGGTCATGCCGAGCACCGAGGCCGTGGAGACGGCGGGCGCCTTGTCGCCGCCCTTGTCCTCATCGGTAGTGCCGTCCTCACCGGCGGCAACCTTCTCGCCGTCCTCAAGCCGGCCGAGCGTCACCTTCACCGTCTGCTCGACGCCCTTGCGCACGATGATCACGTCGACCGCCTTGCCAACCGGGCTTTCCGCCACGACGCGCGGCAGATCGCGCATTTCATGGATGTCCTTGCCGTCGAACTTGATGATGACGTCGCCGGCGAGAATTGTGCCGTTGTCGACCGGTCCGCCCTTGATGACGCCGGCCACCAGCGCGCCCTTGGCGGTGGCCATGCCGAGGCTCTCGGCGATGTCGTCGGTCACCGGCTGGATGCGCACGCCGAGCCAGCCGCGACGGGTCTCGCCGAACTGGCGCAGCTGGTCGACGACGCCCGAGGCAAGCTGCGAGGGGATGGAGAAGCCGATGCCGATCGAGCCGCCCGACGGCGAGATTATCGCCGTGTTGATACCGATGACCTCGCCCAGGCTGTTGAACAGCGGCCCGCCGGAATTGCCGCGGTTGATGGCGGCGTCGGTCTGGATGAAGTCGTCATAGGGGCCGGAATTGATGTCGCGGTTGCGGGCCGAGACGATGCCGACCGTCACCGTGCCGCCAAGGCCGAACGGATTGCCGATCGCCATCACCCAGTCGCCGACGCGCATCTTGTTGGAATCGCCGAATTTCACCGCCGTCAGCTTGTGGCCCTTCGGGTCGACCTTGAGCACCGCCACGTCGGTCTTGGTGTCGGTGCCGACCAGCGTCGCCTTCAGCGTCACGCCGTCGGAGAAATTCACCTCGATGTCGTCTGCATCGGCGATGACGTGGTTGTTGGTGACGACAATGCCTTGCTCGGCGTCGACCACGAAGCCGGAGCCCAGCGACTGTACCTTTTGCGCGCCGCCATCCTTGTCGCCGCCACGGTTCTTGAAGAAGTCGTCGAAGAAATCCTGGAACGGCGAACCCTCGGGCAGCTGCGGCATCGGCACCGCGCCCGGACCTTCCGTGCCCTTCACGGTCTGCGAGGTCGAGATGTTGACCACCGCACCGAGCAGGCCTTCGGCGAGGTCGGCAACCGAAGCCGGTCCGTCCGCGGCCATCGTCGGCGTCACGAAAGCTGGAACGGCAAGCGCGCCGACCAGAAGTGCCGCAGCACCTGCGATGAACGTCCGCCGCGCCGCGCGCAGAAGGGTGTTGGATGTCATCGAAAGCCTCCCGGATTGCTGAAAAGAAAAGCGCTTCGGCAAAACGCCGCGTCGCGTCATGTTGGCAAGAAATACGGCACGTTTGCGGCTATGGCCACATCAGGAGGATAAATCCTCCGTTACACCTTAGAACGGTTCGCCGTTTCGCGGAAACGGCGAACCGTTCGATCCCTTTGCTTTTACGCAATTCCGGACGGAAAACCGCTCACACTTTCCTGGAATTGCAGATCAGCGGTCCTCAGCCACGCACCAACCAGACGATGCCGACGCCGATGGCGATCGCCACTAGCCCGACGATGCGCAGCGCAATTTCCGGCGTCGACAGCACTTCGCCGGCAAGACGTTTGGCAAGGCCGGGAAAGCCGCCATAGACCAGACCCTCGACGACGAGGACCAGGCCTATGGCCGCAAGGAAATCCTGCACCGCCCTACTGGGCGGGTGCAGGTTGTGCAGCCGGCGCGGCAGGTGCCGTCGCCGGCGCGGCAGGTGCCGTCGCCGGAGCCGCAGGTGTCGCCGGCTTCGCGTCCGTACCGTCCGGATTGCGGAAGAAGCGGAAGAACTCCGAGTTCGGCGAAAGCACCATCGTCGTCCCGGAGTTGTCCAGCGCCGTGCCATAGGCATTCATCGACCGGTAGAAGTCGAAGAACGCCGGATCGCGTTTGTAGGCGTCGGCAAAGGTCGCACTGCGCTGGGCTTCACCTTCACCACGCAGGATTTCCGATTCCTTGCGCGCCTCGGCGACGATTTCCACCACTTCGCGGTCGGCGCGGGCGGTGATGCGCTGCGCGGCCTCCTTGCCGCGCGCTCTCAGCCGTTCGGCCTCGGCCAAACGTTCGGCCTTCATGCGGTCGAAGGTCTGCTGCGAAACCTCAGCCGTCAGATCGGTTCGGCGGATGCGCACATCCTCGATCTGCAGGCCGAGCGAGGTGGCGTCGGGCCGAAGCTGATCGCGCACTTCGCGCATCATCACGGCCCGCTCTTCCGAAAGCGCCGCCTCGAAGTCGCGCAGACCGTAGACACGGCGCAGCGCCGCATCGAGACGCGTCCTCAGTCGTGCTTCGGCCAGTGTGATCTGACCGGACACGGCTGAGCGGAACACGCGCGGATCCGAGATGCGGTACGCGATGAAAGCGTCGACCTCGTAGAACTTGCCGCCCGAAACCTGGACGCGGATGTTGTCGAGATCGAAGCGCAGCACCCTGTTTTCGATCAATTGCACGCTGTCGGCGTCGAAGAAGGCGAAAGGCGCCTTGAAATAGATGCCGGGTTCATTCTTGACGTCGACAATCTCGCCGAACCGCAGCACGAGTGCCTGCTGGCGCGCATTGACCACGAAGACCGAGGAGTAGAGCAGGAACAGAAGCACGGCCGCGATGACCGCGATGATGGGAAGACGATTGGCCATCACTGGGCTCCTCCCGTGGTCGCAGGCGCCGGCGCCTTCGGCTGCAGTGCCGGCAGCGGCAGATAGGGAACGACCCCTTGCCCATTGCCCTGTTCGACGATCACCTTGTTGGAATCCTTCAGCACCTTCTCCATCGTTTCCAGATAAAGCCGCCGGCGCGTAACATCGGGCGCCTTGGCGTATTCGTCATAGACCGAGATGAAGCGCTGCGCCTCACCTTCGGCTTCCTGGACGACACGGTTCTTGTAGGCTGCCGCGTCCTCGCGGATCTGCGCCGCGGCGCCACGCGCCTGGCCAAGCTTCTGGTTGGAATACTGGTTGGCCTGCTCGACGAACTTGTCTTCGTCCTGCTCGGCGCGCTGCACTTCGTCGAACGCGTCGGCCACTTCACGCGGCGGCGCCGCGTCCTCGATCGAAACCGCGTTGACATTCAGGCCGGCCTTGTAGCCGTCCAGCGTCGTCTGGATGATTTCACGCACCGACGCGGCGATGCCCTGACGGTCGTCGCGGAAGATGTCCTGCGCCGGACGCCGGCCGACCGCTTCGCGCATGGCGCTCTCTGCGACCTGCTGCAGCATGCCTTCGGGATCGGAGACGTCGAACAGATAGGCCCGGGGATCGGAGACCTGATAGGCCACCGAAAACTGGACGTTGACGATGTTCTGGTCGCCGGTAAGCATCAGCCCCGACGAGTTGCCGCTCGTCGCGCCGCCACCACCGATATCGACGAGTTGTTCGGCGATGTTGGCCGTCTCGACGGTTTCGACCGGCCACCAATGGAAATGCAGACCCGGCTGCGACAGCTCCGCCTTCGGCTTGCCGAAGCGCAGCTCGACCGCAACCTCGTCCGGCTGCACGGTGTAGACCGCCTTGAACGCCCACAGCACGATCAGAGCCGCTGCGATCAGCGCAAAGACGGCCGGGCTTGCGCCGCCGCCACCGGGCAGCGCGCGCCGCAGCCGGTCCTGGCCGCGGCGGATGATGTCTTCGAGATCGGGAGGTGACCCCGGCGGGCCGCTAGGCCCCTTCGGTCCCTGCCCCCAGGGTCCCTGATTGTTGCCGCCGCCGCCCCATGGGCCGCCGCCGCCGCTCTTGTCGTTCCAGGGCATGAATGTCCTTTCGCTTGGGATTCCCTCAGCGCCGACGTTGCGGCGCAAAATCCAGTTGTTCTTCTATAGGGACGCAGCGATGCGCTTTCAACGCGATCCGCTGCCGAGCTGTCCGTTTTGGACGTTCGCGACCCTTTTATCGTCTCAATGCACGCCGCGGCGTCGCTCGTAAACCGAATAGCGCGTCGCATGGCTGTCCTTTTCACCGGCCGGAACGTCCTGAGCGCTGACAAGGCGCCACAAATCCGGATCGATGTCGGGAAAATGCGCGTCGCCATCGACCGCCGCCAGCACATGGGTGACGTGCAGCCGGTCTGCCAGCGGCAGCGCCTGCGCATAGATCTCGCCGCCGCCGATGATGCAGATTTCGTCGACGCCGGCCATGCAACGCCCGCGCACCGTGGCCAGCTGGATCGCTGCCTCCAGCGAGTGCGCCACCTCTATGCCCTCGGCGCGCCAGGCCTTGTCGCGGGTCACCACGATGTTCAATCGGCCCGGCAGCGGCCGGCCGATGCCTTCATAAGTCTTGCGGCCCATGATGACGGGCTTGCCCATCGTATCGGCCTTGAAGCGCTTGAGATCGGTGGACAGCCGCCACGGTAAGCCGCCGTCGCGCCCGATGACGCCGTTCTGCGCAATGGCGACATAGATCGCGACGTCCATCAGTTGGCTCCCCCGGCGCCGTCATCCGACGGCTCCAAAAGCAATATGTCGATGTTGTGCTCGGGATAGAGATCCTGCGCCGCCGTCTCGAAGGTCGTCGGCCCGACCTTCTTGACATTGTCGCCGCAAAACGAGATCAGCGCTTTCGGATTGCCCTTGTCGACGGTTAGCTTGAACTTGCCGATGCTGCCATTGGCCCAGTTGCCGCCGGTGGTCAGGATATAGGCTATGCGGTTCTCGTAAAAATGCGGATAACCGTCGGCCTTGGCGGCCTGCCGCACCGCATTCTCGAAGCTGTCGTCCATGCAGTAGCGGGTCTTGTAGGTTGTGTACTGGCTGCCCTCGGTGAACTTGCCGTCATAGAAGAAACTCACCGATGACGTGCCGCCGACGCTCGGTTTGTAGCGGTGCGAGACGTGGACATCCTTGTTGGCCGGAAATATCGCGCGCCACCAATAGGTCGAGCGCAACTGCCACCACGGCGTATAGACCTTGTTCGCCTCGGTACCGTCGCTGCCCGTATCCTCGATGATGAGGCCGCGGTTTTCCCAATCCTCGGCGACCGTTTTCGGCAGCTTCGCCAGGGCCGCCTTGGCCGCATCGCCGAACGGATTGAACGGCACGTTCTGCGCCTTCAGATCGGCGCCGATATCGATGCCGACAGCGAACACTTTCTGCTCGAGCTGCGGCTTTGCCGGCGCTCCGTCGATCGTCACCTCGAAGCCAAGGAAATTGTCGCTCTGGTTTTCCGGGATGGCCGGCATTTCCTCCGGATTGCCTTCGATGTCCGGCAGCGGAAAAGCGACGATGGCATTTACATCCTTGTTGGTGTTGTTGTGGAAGACGTAGTCGACCGTGATCTTTTCCGGCGAGATATAGAGGTCCTCGCTTTGCATCGACACCGCGTCGCTACGCGACAGGATCAGGCCACCTGTGCCGAGTTCGGCGGTCGTATCATTGGCCAGCGCGGGCACGGCTAAAAGCGCCAGCGCTACGGACAGAACATATTGCAACATCGAAGCCCCTCGCCAAGAATGCCGCGACCCTAGCCGTTTCAATGTGGCGTTTCAAAGCCTTCCGTCTCCCAGCAGGACGCCACAGTGTCTGGACACGCCAATCGGCGGTCTGGACTAACAGGTTTCGATCGGGCAGGAGTTCGCGTCATGCGCAAGCTTCTCGTCATCGGCATCGGCGCCGGCAATCCCGACCATATGACCGTGCAGGCCATATCAGGCCTAAACCGGGCGGACGTCCTGTTTATCCCCGACAAGGGGGCGAAGAAGAACGACCTTGCCGAATTGCGCCGCCATATCTGCGACCGTTTCGTCAGCAATCCGAAATCGCGCCGCGTCGAGTTCGACGTGCCGGTGCGCGCCGAGCCGGCGCCTTCCTATCGCTCGACCGTCGATGACTGGCACGAGGCCATCGCCCAGATTTATGAGAGCCTGGTCCGCGACGACCTTGCCGAGGACGGCTGCGGCGCCTTCCTGATCTGGGGCGACCCCTCGCTCTATGACAGCGCGCTGCGCATCCTCGCGCGCGTACGACTGAGGGGCAATGTCGCATTCGAACTGGAGGTCATTCCCGGCATCACCGCCGTCCAGGCGCTAGCCGCCGGCCACAAGATGGCGCTGAACCGCATCGGCGACCCCGTGCTGATCACCACCGGCCGCCGCCTCGCCGAACAAGGCATGCCGCACAATGCCGGCAGCGCCGTGGTCATGCTCGACGGCAAATGCGCCTTCAACACGCTGGCAGACAAGGATCTGATCATCCATTGGGGCGCATATCTCGGCACACCGGACGAGATCATCGTTTCCGGTCGCCTGGGTGATGTCGGCGAGGAGATTGAGAGGACGAGAGAAGAAGCCCGGAAAAGAAAGGGCTGGATCATGGACACCTATCTGCTGCGTAAAGCAGGAGAGCCCGAGGAATAGCGCGCTCAAAGGTCGAGTTCCTTCGCGCCCCCCTCTGTCCTGCCGGACATCTCCCCCTCTAGTGGGGAGATTGGCCGTCACGGAGGATTTCGCCAATCGCCTAACAGATTAGCGCCCGTCTACGGGCTAGCTGATCTCCCCCCTTGCGGGGGAGATGTCCGGCAGGACAGAGGGGGGGTGTGACGGATCGCAAGCTTCAACCCTCACCCAGCATCGATCTCCGCCTGCAAGGCGTCCATATGCGTGGCCGCCGCTGCCGCCGCAGCGCGCTCGATAGCGCGAAAACGGCTGACAACTGCAAGGCCAACTGAGGTCAGCTGTGCGCCGCCGCCCTTTTTGCCGCCGGTCTGCGCCGCGACCAGTGGCTTGCCGAACACACGGTTCATATCTTCCACCAGATCCCAGGCGTGCTTGTAGGACATCTCCATGCCGCGTGCCGCAGCCGAGATCGAGCCGAAAGTGGCGATCTGCTCCAGCAATTCGATCTTGCCCGGACCTATGCGCCCGTCCGGATCGAGATTTATCCGCAGGCTCAGCGACGGCATCTCTTGTCCTCCACAGTCACACTAGCCCCTCTCGACCCATAGCGCTATTCCAAAACGATATAGCGGCTATCAGCCATCCGCTTCGGCCGGCAGCCCGGCGCCGGTGTTGGCACGGTCGAAACTGACCGTCTTGATCACCGCGAACACCTTGCCGCCGAGTTGAAGGTTCAGTACCTGCCTGGATTGTTCGGTGATGCGGGCAAGCACGGTTGCGTCATTGCAGTCGATGCCGATCTCGACCGTCGGCCCCTCGCCTGGGCTGATTGCGACGATGGTGCCCGGCAGGATGTTGAGCGCACTGAGACCTTTCGGCAGTTCGGTGGCGATCATCACGTCCCGGGCGCGGATGCGGATGCGTACAGGCGCGCCGACCGAGACCGCCAGAAGCGGCACCCGGATTTCGCCCGCCGCCGAGCCGAGCACGGTCATCCCGAAGATCTCATCATGGCGCAGCACCTTGGTGTCGAGCACCGCGCCGCCCTCGGCGCGTTCCTCCGCCGGGAGCAATTCGAGCCGTTGCATGATCGCGCCGGTCGGACCGGAGGCTGCGACCTTGCCTTGCGCCATCACCACCACGTCGCTGGCCAGCCGCGCCACTTCGGCGACGGAATGGCTGACATAGACGATCGGGATCTTCGTCTCGTCGCGCAGCCGCTCGATATAGGGCAGGATCTCGGCTTTTCTCGCATCGTCGAGCGAGGCCAGCGGCTCGTCCATCAACAGCAGTTTCGGGCTGGCAAGCAGCGCCCGGCCGATCGCCACGCGCTGCTTTTCGCCGCCCGAGAGCTTTGCCGGTCGCCGGTCGAGCAGAGGACCGATGCCGAGCAGTTCGACGACCGCGTCGATATCCGCATAGCGCTCCGCCGGTGGCGTGAACCAGCGGCCATAGCGCAGATTGCCGGCCACGCTCATATGCGGAAACAGCCGCGCGTCCTGGAACACCATGCCGATCCGGCGCTTGTGCTTCGGCACGAAAATGCCGGCATCGGTGTCGACCAGCACACAGCCGTCGACCGCGATACGGCCCTTGGTCGGCCGGATCAGGCCGGCGATCACGTTGATCAGCGTCGTCTTGCCGGAGCCCGATGGCCCGAACAGCGCCGTCAGCCGCCCGGCGCTTTCGAAACGCGCGTCGACGGCGAAACCGCCGAGCCGATGGCTGATGTCCACCAGCACGCTCATTCGATGTCCATCCGCCGGCCGACGCGCCGCGCCAGCACTTCCGAGGCGACCAATGCGGCCATCGAGATGACGATGGAGATCAGCGTCAGCCTGAGTGCCCCGTCATCGCCGCCAGGCACCTGCGTGAAGGTGTAGATCGCCGAAGGCAGCGTCTGCGTCTCGTTGGGAATGTTGGAGACGAAGGTGATTGTGGCGCCGAACTCGCCCATCGCCTTGGCGAAGGACAGGATCGAGCCGGCGATCAGCCCGGGCAGGATCAGCGGCAGCGTGATGGTGGCGAAGACCCAGAGCGGGTTGGCGCCGAGCGTTCCCGCCGCTGCCTCCATTTTGCGGTCGACCGCCTCGATCGACAGCCGGATCGCCCGCACCATCAGCGGAAAGCCCATGATGCCGCAGGCCAGTGCGGCGCCGGTCCATCGAAATGAAAAGACGATGCCGAAATGCTCGGCGAGAAAAGCGCCGGCCGGCCCGCGCCGGCCGAAGGTAAGCAGCAAGAGATAACCTGTCACCACCGGCGGCAGGATCAACGGCAGGTGAACCACGCCGTTGAGCAGCGTCTTGCCCCAGAATTTTCCGCGGGCCAGCAAAAGCGCCATCAGGATGCCCGGTGGCAGGCTGAACAGCATCGCCACCGTCGCCACCTTGATCGACAGCCGGACCGCATTCCATTCGTCGGGAGTGAGGTCCAGCAGCCAGTTCATGCGTCAGCCGCTACCTTAATTGCTCGGCGTGAGCACGGTGAAACCCTGATCCCTAAACAGCTCCACCGCCTTGGCGGACTGCAGGCACTTCAGGAAAGCCGGGGTATCCTTGTCCTTCGAATCGGTGGTCTGGGCAACCGGATAGATGATCGGCGGGTGCGAATCCTTCGGGAAGGTGCCGACCACCTTGACTC
Source organism: Mesorhizobium sp. LSJC269B00 (assembly GCF_000502815.1). Taxonomy (NCBI): domain Bacteria; kingdom Pseudomonadati; phylum Pseudomonadota; class Alphaproteobacteria; order Hyphomicrobiales; family Phyllobacteriaceae; genus Mesorhizobium; species Mesorhizobium sp. LSJC269B00. The sequence continues at coordinate 475,396 of NZ_AYVN01000004.1, read as the reverse complement.
CCTTGTCGGCATGCGCGTCGGTGGCATAGACGATGCCGAGCGCGGCCTCGCCCGTTGAAACCAGCTTCAGCGCGGCGCGCACATTCTCGGCCTGCGCCACCTTGCCTTCGACCGACGACCAGACGCCGAGCGATTCAAGTGCCGCCTTGCCATACTTGCCGGCCGGCACCGCCTTGACGTCGCCCATGGCGAGCTTGCCGTCGCTGATCAGCTTGGCGAGGTCGAAGCCTTTCTCGATCCTGGTTTCGACCTTGGAATCCTTCGGGGCCACCAGCACGATCTGGTTGCCGAGCAGTTTCACCTCGGTGTCCGGCTTGGTCAGTTTCTTGTCGGAGAGATATTTCATCCAGTCGAGGTCGGCCGAGATGAACACATCGGCGGGCGCCCCGCTTTCGATCTGCTTGGCCAGCGCCGAGCTCGCGGCGTAGGAGACGGTCGCCGCTTCACCGACATCGGCTTCGCAGGCCTTGGTGACGGCGTCGAGCCCGTCCTTGAGGCTGGCTGCGGCAAACACGATCACCTTGTCTCCCGCGTGAGCCGCCGGCATCACGGCCATCAGAGCTACGGCAAAGCCGCCAATCGCGATCGCCCTCAAACCAAAACCTTTGTGCCCCAACATGAAAACTCTCCCTGGGTTTGAAATCTGCTGGCTCGACTCCTGCCGACCGATATATCTGCATGAATATAACAAGGGAAGGCCGCCTCCTGCGAAAGCGTATGTTCGGCATCGATTGTTCTGGTTTGGACGTGCACCGAAACCCGGAAAGGAACTCCGATGAAGATCAGCGCCCGCAACATCCTCAAGGGAACGATCGTCCAGATCGTCAAAGCACCTCGCCTGTCCGCGGTGATGTCGCCGGCTCCGTCGTCACGCTTCGATCACCAACGAGGCCGTTGCCGATCTCAAGCTCGAAAAAGGCAAGCAGCCTATGCCATGATCAAGGCAACCGACGTCATGGTCGACATCGATTGAGGGTCGGAATTGATTGACGGTGGACGGATCAGACCGCGATCGGCGCCTTGATCGACGCGTCGGCAAAATAGTTTTCCAGCCGGAAATCCTCGAAGCGGAAGGCGAACAGGTCCTTCACCTCCGGATTGATCCACAGCGTCGGCAGCGCCTTGGGTGTGCGCCGCAATTGCTCGCGCGCCTGCTCGAAATGGTTGGAATAGAGATGCGCATCGCCCAGCGTATGGACGAACTCGCCGGGCTTCAGCCCGGTCACCTGCGCCACCATCAAGGTCAGCAGCGCGTAGGAAGCGATGTTGAAGGGTACCCCGAGAAAAATGTCGGCCGAGCGCTGGTAGAGCTGGCAGGACAGCTTGCCGTCCGAGACGTAGAACTGGAACAGGCAGTGGCACGGTGGCAGCGCCATCGCCTCCACTTCGGCCGGGTTCCACGCCGAAACGATCAGCCGGCGTGAATTCGGATTCCGGCGTATCTCCTTCAGAACATTGGCAATCTGGTCGATCGACCCGCCATGGCCATCCGGCCAGGAGCGCCACTGCTTGCCATAGACCGGGCCGAGATCGCCATTCTCGTCGGCCCATTCGTCCCAGATCGAAACGCCATGATCTCTAAGGTATTTGATGTTGGTGTCGCCGGCCAGGAACCACAGGAGTTCATGGATGATCGACTTCAGATGCAGCTTCTTGGTGGTGGTGACGGGAAAGCCGCGCGACAGGTCGAAGCGCATCTGGTACCCGAATACCCCACGCGTGCCGGTGCCCGTGCGGTCGCCACGATCGGCGCCATTGTCCAGCACATGCTGCAAAAGGTCGAGATACTGGCGCATCGGCTTCGCCTCGATTCGGGATTGCCGGCATCATAACCGACTGGCCGCGGGCCGAACACAGCAAAACCGCGCAAAGCCCTTGCGCACAACCACACTTTTCCGAAGTTAGTGCCGCCCCTCATGCCCTGCCGGGCATTTCTCCCCGTATAGTGACGGGGAGAAAGGGCTGGTTTTGACGCCGTCGCTTTTTCCTGCGACGCTGGCGACTAGCGAAATCGCCAATGGCTGCGTCCTTCTCCCCGTTCACGGCCGTTCACGGGGAGAAGATGGCGGCAGCCAGATGAGGGGCAGCGCTGACGCCCAGTGAACTGGAATTCAAACCCGACGCGACGGACCCCTCTCGCGCCAGTCTTCGCAAACTGGCGTACGATCGTTAGAGCGAGCCGAGCTTGCCCAGATCCTTGGCGACCAGATAGTAGAAAGTCACGCGGCTCTTGGAGCTGTCGGCGGCCAACGCCTTGCAGGTCTTCTCGATCGCCGAGTCGGCTTTCGCCCCGTCGGTCACGCCAAGCTTCTTGGCAACCCAGTTGGTCTTGACGCGCTCCAATTCCTTGGGATCGGTGCAGGATACCAGCGAGGAATCGCGGTTGCGCAGCGCAATGCCCAGATGCTTCACAATCTTGGCAACCACATCTGCATTTGCGGCGGCGTCGTATTTCTTCACGTCTGCGAGATAATCGGCCATCAAATTTCCCCATGTCGGCGCCACGGGATCCGATCGATGAGGGCTGTGGCGCGCTGCCGCAACTTGTGCGCTCGGTCGATACTCCTCACCGTCGCAAAGCTTCGGTTGAGACCGCGCGCGAGTCAACCCTCGGCGCCGCAGTTTGGTGCGGCCAAGAAGTGTCATTGCGGCCTTTCATTTTGTGCGCCCGCCCCCTATATTCGTTTTGTCGGCTTGACCGACTATGGCGATAAATGGGCGATGTAATAAGCCGTTCGGACCCGGGGGCGGTACCCGGCGCCTCCACCAAGAACCGCTCTGTGATCAGAGCGGCTGTTGCTGGGGGCGAAATAGGATCGACGAAGGTGTAAAGATCGTACTTTTGCCCGGCATGGTACCACCGTCATCGGGCTAAACCTGTAGTTGCAAATGACAACTATGCGGAAGCACGTCTCGCCGCGTAAGCGGTGCGATAGCTTCAAATCAAGCCCTAGAGGTTCGCACTTCTAGGCGGGGTTCGGAGGTACCTGGCAACAGAAACCTCCACTTCTCCCCTCCTCGATATCGTACGCTCAATGCCGGCTGCCGCTGGCCGGATTTCGCATGACGATGGGCCGCGAAGCCTACACCAAATTGAGCCATGAGCTGGTGCAATTTGCCGCTGGCGTCGGTCGAAGGCCGTGGTTCTGGCCGGGGCCGGATTACCCCAGACGTGAAAAAGGCCGGGATGACCCGGCCTTTCCGGTCGATTGCGGTCAGCTTACTCGGCCGGCGCTTCAACGGCTTCGCGCGAGCGGCCGAGCGTCAGTTTGGCCAGCGTGAACGAGATTACGGCGCAGAGCGTGATGCCGGCCACCATGGGCAGCGGCGTGCCGTCGAAGAAGATGCCGGCGACGCCCATCGCCAGCGCACCGATGGCGAAGTGCAGCGTGCCCATCAGCGCCGAGGCCGTGCCGGCGATCTCGCCATGCTCTTCCATGGCCAGCACCGACGTCGTCGGGATGACCAGGCCGAGGAAGCCGTAGCCGACGAACAGCAGTGCCGCCATCACATCGAGCCGGTCGACGCCGGTCGCCATGACTGCGAACAGCACCACCATCGTCGTGGCATAGCCGGTCACCGCCACCCAGACGACGCGCTTCAGCCCGAAGCGCTCCGACAGCAGTCCCGTCAGCTGCGACATGCCGATGAAGGCGACCGCATTGATCGAGAAGAACACGCTGTAGACGGAAGGCGACAGCCCGTAATGGTCGATCAGGATGAAGGACGAACTCGAGAGGTAGACGAAGAAGCTGGCGATGCCGAAGCCGGCGATCGCCACCAGGCCGAGGAAATTGCGGTCACCCATGAGGAAGCGATAGCCGGCGAGTGCGGTTCCGAACGAGGAACCGACGCGTTCTTCCGCCGGCCGCGTCTCCTTCAGCGAGGTCGCCAGCAGAATGGTGGCCAGCAGGGCCGCGCCCGTCACCGTCCAGAACACGGCGCGCCAGCCAAAATTCTCGATGATCTGGCTGCCGGTCAGCGGCGCCAGGATCGGCGACACCGAAAACACCAGCATCAGCAGCGACATCAGCTTGGCGGCTTCGGTGCCGGTGTGCAGGTCGCGCACGATGGCGCGCGGCACCGCCATGCCGGCGCTGGCGCCCAGCCCCTGCAGGAAGCGGAAGGCGATCAGCCATTCGATGGTTGGGCTCATGGCCGAACCAATGCCGCCGACCATGAACAGCGCGAGGCCGCCGTAAAGCGGCAGCTTGCGGCCGACCATGTCGGAGATCGGTCCGACGACGATCTGGCCGAAGCCCATCGACAGGAAGAAGATCAAAAGGCTCATCTGAACGGCGGCGGTGCCGGCATGCAGATCTTCGCCGATCGAAGGCAACGCCGGCAGATACATGTCGATGGCGAAGGGGCCGATAGCGGACAACAGGCCGAGCACGACCGCGATGCGGAGGAATTTGGGACTCATGATAAAGGCTTCTTTCAAGTCTGGTTGGCGCCGCCAACGCGACGACTAACCCTAGGACGTTCCATCCCGTTGAAATCCGACGGCTCAGAGCGAGATTATTCGTCTCTACGGAGCGAATTCCCCATTTATTGTGTCCACAAATTTAGACAGCCTTGTCTAATTCGTCAATCACCTCTATATAGATTTCTATGAAGCTTGCCGTTTCTCCTGACATTTTCCCGCCACGCGGCCACGAGGCCAAGCGTATGTCGATCATCGATGCGGCGGCTTCGGTCTTCTGCCGGGAAGGCTTTGCCGGCGCCAATATCGACCTGATCGCGGTGGAGGCCGGCGTGTCGCGCCAGACCATCTACAATCACCACCGCGACAAGGAAAAGCTCTTCATGGCTGTGGTGCGCGATCTGACGGAGCGCTGCAATGCCGGCATCTTCGCCACCTTCGCCTCTTTCCCAGACCAGCCGAAGGATCTGGAAGCCGACCTGATCGGCTTTGCCGTGCGCATGAATCAGAACTGCATCTGCAACCGCGACGGACGCTTCCTGCGCAAGCTGATCCAGACCGAAGGCGAGCGCTATCCCGAGCTCTTCGCCGAATGGCGCGACCAGGGGCCGGGCCGGACCTGGCCGGCACTTGCCGCCCGTTTTGCCCGCCTCGCCCATGCCGGCCATCTCGCGGTCGACGATCCGGATGTCGCCGCACGCCAGTTTCTGGCGCTAGCCAACGCCGAACTGCAGACCACCTTCATGCTAGGCGGCATGCCGTCGGAAGACGAAGTGCTGCAATCCGCGACCCACGGCGTGCGCACATTCCTGCGCGCCTTCGGCAAGCGCAGATCAGCGGCAGCGATGGAAAAACAGCTGGCCAGCGCCTGAACGCCAAAGCAGGCGATCAAATCGTCCGTTACGGGCTTCGCTTCGGCGCATCAGCGATCTATATCCGGTTTACGCCGCGCTCAAGCTTGATTACAGCTATGCGGACGATTCAACGGAACCCGACCAGCACATGGCCGACGACCACATCCGCTACGACATTCTGGCCCAGGAGGCATTGCGCGGCGTCATGCGCAAGGTCCTGGCCGAAGTCGCGCGCACCGGCCTTCCCGGCAATCATCATTTCTTCATCACATTCCTGACCGGCGCGCCGGGCGTGCGGGTGTCCTCCAGGCTGCGCGAGCGCTATCCCGAACAGATGACCATCGTCATCCAGTTCCAGTATTGGGACCTCAAGGTGACCGATACCGGCTTCGAGGTCGGGCTGTCCTTCTCCGACGTGCCGGAGAAGCTGGAAATTCCGTTCTCGGCCGTACGCGGCTTCTACGACCCATCGGTCAATTTCGAACTCGAATTCGACGTCAAGACCGACGTCCCGGCGGAAGACGATGCAGCCGCCCAGCCGGCTGCCGAGCCTTTGGCTATCGTCTCCGAGAAAAAGCCGAAGGCCGAGAAGAGGGCAGCTGCCACTGAGGTCGAGAAAAAGCCCGCCGTGGCCGATGCCGCCGCCGGCAAGGGCGCCGACGTCGTGTCGCTCGACGCCTTCCGCAAGAAGTAGCGGGACGGTCGGCGCGACATGGGCGAAATCGTCAACCTTCGCCAGGTCCGCAAGCAGAAGGCGCGCACCGAAAACGAAAAGCTCGCCGGCGAGAACCGCGCTCTGCACGGCCGTTCCAAAGCCGAAAGAACTCGTGACCGTCTGACATCGGACAAGGCCGAAAAATTCGTCGCCGGCCACCGCCGCGAACGCCCGGAAGACCAGGGCGATTGATGGACGGCCTGCGGTGAGCCCGGTCGAAAAACGCTCGGTGACCATCCGCGGCCATCGCACCAGCTATTCCCTCGAAAAACCCTTTTATGACGATCTCGTCGCCATCGCCGCCGCGCGCAAGCTGACGCTTGCTGCCCTGGTCGCCGAAATCGACGAGACAAGGCCGCGCGATGCCAATCTGTCCTCGGCCCTCAGGCTCCACGTGCTGGACTGGGCCAAGCGCGACGCCAGAACTTCTTAGGCCTTTATGACCGCATCCTGTTTCTTGCTGCGGGTGCCAAATCCCAGCAGCGTCGAGCGATCGCGTTCCTCGGCAGCCTTCTTCGACCGGACGCGCATCAGATCCTTCCAGCCGACATAGCCGACCAGCCGCGCATCCTCGCGCGCGACAACCGGCAGATGCGAGACATTGGCCATCAGCAGCTTGTCGGAAAGACCCTCGAGATACTCGTCCGGATAGGCAAGCGTGAGCTTGCCGCCGTCAAGCAATTCGCCAAGCGTCGTGGTGCGGTGCTTGCCCGCGCGCCTCCAGCGCAGGATCGCCGGCGGATCGATGACGCCAAGCACCTGGCCGTCTTCGCTGCCGACGGGAAAGCTCGGATGCCGCGTCTGGGGCGCGGTCAGGAAGGCGGCTGCGCCATGTAGCGTCATCGTCGCCGGCACGCTCTCCACCTGCGCGGTCATGACCTCGCGCACCCTGGTCAGCGCGAACGGATCGACACCATATTCGCGAACCAGATGATGCCCTCGCCTGGCAATCTTTTCCGTCAGGATCGACCGCTTCATCAACAGCACGGTGACCGCGTGAGCGGCCGCGCAAGCGGCGATCAACGGCACCAGCACATGGGTGTTGCCGGTGAGTTCGACCGCAAAGCTTGACCGAACACGCCGAAGACCGTCTTGCCGAATTGTCCGCCGCGCATCTCGATNTCTCGATGAGCTCAAGCGCATCGAACCGATGCTGGAACGCCTGCTGACCCGTCACAAGCAATAGTCCGCAAGTCGCGGACCGGTGCCGTCGGCGATGCGGGTGCCTAATTGCCCAGCGACTTCAGCAAATTATCGACCGAGAACGGATTTGTCCTGGGCTTCGGCGGCGCCGGGGCCGAACCGTCATTGACGCCGGGAAGTGAGCGGTCGACCTTCGGCGCCTGCTCCTGAGCCTTGCGCTCGGCCTCCAGCCTGGCTTTTTCCTGCGAAGCGATCCGAGCCTGTTCGGCCTTCTTCCGTTCGTCCTCGGCCTTGGCGGCGTCTTCGGCAGCCTGCTCTTCGGCCTGGGCTTTCGCGTCCGCATCTGCCTTGGCCTTTGCGTCAGCCTCTGCCTGCGCTTTCGCATCGGCATTGGCCTTTGCTTCGGCATCCGCCTTGGCCTTCGCATCCGCTTCGGCCTGTGCCTTCGCATCGGCCTGTGCCTTCGCCTTGGCGTCGGCCTCGGCTTTGAGCCGTGCCGCTTCCTCCTGCTTGCGCAATTCCTCGGCCGCGTTGTCGCGCTCGGTCTGCAGGGCGGCGTAGTAGCGCACCTCGCGCCGCAGCCGCTGCTTCTCGAGCAGTGCGGCCTGCATCGCCTCGACCCGCTGCTGCTCCTTTTCCAGCGCGCGCTGGGTCAAAAATTGCGCCAGCGGCTCGCTGTCGAACTGCTTCTTCAGCGCCCCGAACGGCCCATCGACGCTGAAATTGACCGTCGGATCGGAGCCGATCAGCGCCTCGTCGCCAGGCTTGTAGGTGACAGCGCCCTTGGTGGCGACGGTGCCGGTGTTGAGGTCGGCCGTGATGTCGGCAGACAGCGTCGCCGCCTGGTTTTCGAATTTGATCGGTGGTGCCCGCAACGTGCCGCCGGCGACCGTGAAGGCGATGTCGGCATCGCCGGCAGCAAAGCTGCCGTCGCCAGCGATCTCAGGTGCAAAGCCCGCGGTCTTTGCTGTGTCGATGTCGCGCCCGATCGCATCAGCCTTGGCAATCAACGCGCCGAAGGCATCGGGATTGACGCCGGCAATGGTGAGGCCTTTCAGCGCCGCCGTGCCCGAGCCGGAGAGTGCGGCAATCATCGCGTCGACCGATTTGCCGCTGGTCGACAGCCCTGTCGAGAAGTCGCCGTTGCCACTCAGGCCGGCAGCCGGCAGCACGGTCGCCAGGTCAGCGCCGGCAAGCCTCATCTGGCCGGAGAACAGCCCCGTGCCGTCTGTGTTCTTCAACTCGAACAATCCGGTGAGCGCGCCGCCGAGCAGTTTTGCCTTCAGGTCCGAAACGCGGATGCCTTCCTGGTCCAGTTTCAACGACAGCGACGCGTCATAGGCTGTCGCCAGCGGTCCGGCGGCAAGCGTCGCCGTCGTCAGATCGAGATCGGCGCTGAACGGCAGGCTGGAGTTCTGGCTGAATGGCGCCGTCGGCCAGTTCGCGTTGCTGCTGAGGAACGACTGGTCACCGAACAGCGCAACCGCAATCGGGTCGAGGTCCAGTTCGTCGAGCGCCAGCGCACCGGCAAAATGCGGCAGCCCCTGCTTCGCATCGATGTTGACGTCGCCCGAAATCTCCGACTCGTTGATGGATCCGCTGAGGCCGCTCAACACCAGCAGGCCATTGCCGAAATCGGCATCCGCGCTGAGCGAGGTCGAGGTGCCCGTTCCCATGCCCGGCAGGCCGGCGCCGGTCGTCATCAGCCAGGGCTCGATGTCGGAGGCGTCGAGGCCGATCTTGCCCTTGGCGGTGGCGCCTTGCGGCGTCTGAGCAACGGTGCCGTCGAACGTCGCCTTGAAGTCATCGGCGGCGAAATTGAAGCTCGTCGCCAGGCCGCCGCCAAACGTGCCTTTCGCCGAAATATCGGTGCTTGCCTGGCCGAGCATGCCGAGCGGCAGCGCCGGCAGGCCGTAGAGCGCCAGCAGCGCCGTGGCGTCGGGGTTTTTGGCGTTGAAGGTCAGCGTCACCGGCGCGTCGAGCAACTGGCCGACGGCCCCCTTGCCCGACAGCGACGCCGAAAAGGCCGAACCACCGGCCTTGCCTTGTCCGCTCACCGCCAGCCCGGTCGTGCCGTCGCCATTGTCGGCGGCGCTCGCCACCAGATCGACGCGCGCGTCCTGGAACAGTTCAGGATAGGCGGCCGTGCGGCCAGCCAGTCCCTTCAGCATCAGATTGTCGGGATAGTGTTGCGCGGCAATGTCGATCAGCGGCTTCAGATCGACGGCGACCACCGAGGCATCGAGCTTGCCGGTCGGGCTTGCCGGAAAATCCTTGATCCGGCCGGTGGCGCTGATCGAGGCGCCGGCAAGGCCGCCAATCGACAGCCGGTCGATTTCGAGCAGCCCGTCGCGGAGCCGGAGCGCGGTATCGACCGTGTCGGCGGTGAGCCCGCCGGCATTGACCGGCCCTGCCTTGATCTGAAAATCGAGGTCGCGGTCGGAAAAGCGGTTGGCGCCCTTGTCGCTGACGAAGATCGAGGCGAAGGCCGTCAGCCCGTCGACATCGAGTTCGCCGCCCTCGAGCCGCATCAGCACCGAGGACTTGGCGTCGTCGGGCTGGTTGGAATCGATGCGGCCGGTGAACTTCGACTTGCCGAGGATCAGTTCGAGATCGCTGAACGCCTGGCGCTTCTCCGACAGGTCCACCTTGGCCTTGAAGCCGGCGGCCGGCAGCCGGCGGATCGCCTCGTCGACATCTTTGGACAACCAGGCAGCAAAGCCGGAAGGCTGCGCCACCGCCAGCAGCATGGAGCCGCTGAAACCGAAATGATCTTCGACGCTGAGCATGCCGCTGGCTTCCAGCGTCGTGCGCCCGGGCAAGGTCGCGGCCAGCGATTTCACCGACCAGCCGCCCTCGACCGGCTCGGCCGAGAGATGCACGTCGCGCACCGTGGTGTCGCCAGCCACCACCGCCGGCAGCTTGACCTCGACAGTGCCGGGGATACTCGGCTTCGGCAGTTCGAGCAGCGCCTGCTCGATCCCGGCAATGCGCTGGTCCAGCGTCAGGCCGGCGCCCTTCTCAGCGCCCACCGCCTCGTCCAGTTGCACCTGCGCGCCATTGGCCTCGATGGCGAAGTTCGGCCTAAGGCCGAGATCGACCGAAGCCTTGCCGTCGGCTGTGTAGGGATTGTCGAGCGGCCCGGTCTCGAAGCGGAATTCGTCGACGCCGAGCTTCTGGTGATCAAGCGAGAACTTGCCGTTCAGCCGGAAGCCCGGATCGGGCTTGCCGGCGCTGACCTTGCCCGTATTGATCTCGACAACCTCACCATCGCTGCCGCGCAGCGTAGCCGAATTCTTGTCGTTGCCGGAAATCTTGAACTGGCCGGAATAGACGGCAGCCCCATTGACGATGCCTGCATTGCCGTCGGTTTCGATGACCAGTGGATAGGCATCGGGATCAACCTTGAGCCTCAGCCGCATCTGGCCGCTGCCTTCGGCCTTGCCGGTCGAAGCCGCAACCGTCGAACGCAGTCCGTCGAGCAGCAACGTTCCGTCCATGCGCCACGGCCCGGCCAGCGACTTGGCAGAGATGGTCGAATTGATCTCGGAAATCAGATGGCTGCGCCCGCCTGCGGCATGGCGGAGCGCAATTTCTCCCTCCGTCACCGTGAGCTTCTCGATCGAGATCTGGTTGAGATCGAAGGGCGAGGACGGCCGTATCGCCCAGTCGACCGTGCCGTTATCGGCGATGTCGATCGTCGCCTTCGGATGCACCAGCCGCATGTCGAAAATCAGCACTTCGCCGCGCAGGAACGGCGCCAGTTCCGCGTCCATCGAAAAGGTCTCGACGGTCATTGCCGGCTGGCCGCCGGGGCCGCCGGCGACCGTGACGTTTGAGAAGGTCACCGAGGGGAACGGCAACAGCCGCGCCGTGGCGTCGCCTTGCACCGTCACCTTGCGGCCGAGAATGGCGCTCGCCTCGCGCTCGAATTGGGCGCGGTACCCGGTCCAATCGACAAAATACGGCACCACCAGCGCCGCAACCAGCACCAGCACAAACAAGCCACCGAAGATCACGAACAGGCGTGCGAGCATCAGCTCCGAACGGGTTGATTGAAAGTCAGCCGCACTCTACCCGCATCAGCGTGTCGATAAAGAGGCAATTCATCCAGAGTTGCTTGATCTCTGATGTATCTGGAAGAGCAGAGATTTTTGGACGCCTTTGACCGCGGTCCGGCCTGTGCGCAAGAGACTATCCTGCCATAGCCCGTCGGCGATATTCGTTCAGCAGCACCACCATCTCCTCAGGCGACAATGTCCAGCCCTGCGGTAATGCGGCTTCGGCGCCGAGGCTTTTGGTCACGCTGCCCATGACGGAGCTTTTCTTGACCCCCGGTGCGAAATTGTACCCGATCATATCGCCTATCCTGCGCCGGCGATGGACGACGAAGAAGCTTTCGATATTCTTCCAGGGGACCAGGTTGGGCGATCGAACAAGGCCTCCGCCGAGACTGAAACCTTGTCCGTTCAGCACCAGAATCTGCGGCCGCACAAGCTGCCAGGCAAACACCAACGCGACCAGCCCGAAAAAGGCCACGCACCACCAAAGGCCGGCAGTGTCGCCGTCCTCGGAGACATAAATCAGGAAAGCGCAGGCCAGGACAAAGAAGAGGCTGGCCGACAGCAGTAACAGTGTCTTGCCAAGCGATGCCCTTATAATCAGGGTATCCATTGCCGCTCCTCACATTTCGGCTATGCAGGTAATATCTTGCCCGGGTTCATGATGTCTTGCGGGTCGAGCGCTTTTTTTATGGAGCGCATGATGTCGACACCATGGCCGAGCTCATGGCGCAGGAAGCCGATCTTGCCCTGGCCGATGCCGTGTTCGCCGGTGCAGGTGCCGTCCATGGCGATCGCCCGCATGTTCAGCCGCGAGACGAATTTCTCCGCCAGCGCGATCTCTTTGGGGTCGTTGACATCCATCAGCACCAGCACATGGAAATTGCCGTCGCCGGCATGGCCGACGATCGGCGCAACCAGGCCCATCTCGGCAATGTCGGCCTCGGTTTCGGCAACGCATTCGGCCAGCCGCGAGATCGGCACGCAGACATCGGTCGAAAGGCCCTTGGCGCCCGGCCGTAGCGTCAGTGACGCCCAATAAGCATCGTGCCTGGCTTTCCAGAGTTTCGTGCGCTCCTCGGCGACGCTGGTCCAAAGGAATGGCCCGCCGCCATTGTCTTCAGCAATGGCACCGAAGGTCTCGGCCTGTTCGGCGACGCCGGCATCGCTGCCGTGGAACTCGACGAACAGGCACGGGCTCTCGGGATAATCGAGCTTCGAGTAATTCTTCATCGCCCGCATCTGCAGTCCATTGACCAGTTCGATCCGCGCCACCGGAATGCCCATCTGGATGGTCGCGATGACCGCGTTGCAGGCCGCCTCGAGGTTTGGAAACGGGCAGACGCCGCCGGAGATCGCCTGCGGAATGCCTTGCAGCTTCAAGGTCAGCGAGGTGATGATGCCGAGCGTGCCTTCCGAGCCGACCAGAAGCCGCGTCAGATCGTAGCCGGCCGAACTCTTTTTCGCCCGCTTGCCGGTCGTCACCGTCTCGCCATCGGCCATGACGGCCGTCAGCGACAGCACGTTTTCACGCATCGTGCCGTAGCGCACCGCATTGGTGCCGGAGGCCCGCGTTGCCGCCATGCCGCCGAGCGAAGCATTGGCGCCGGGATCGATGGGGAAGAACAGGCCGGTATCGCGCAGGTGCCGATTCAAATCCTCGCGCGTTACGCCAGGCTCGACCGTGCAGTCGAGATCCTCGGGGTTGACCGACAGGATGCGGTTCATGCGCGAGGTGTCGACCGAGATGCCGCCACCCGGCGCGTTGGTGTGGCCCTCCAGCGAGGAACCGACGCCGAAGGCGATGACCGGCACGCGGTGCGCGGCGCAGGCACGTACGATCTCCTGCACCTCTTCTGTCGTCTCCGGGAACGCGACACCGTCAGGCGCCTGCGTCGGAATATAGGTGGTGGTATGCGCATGCTGCGAGCGGATCGCCGCGCCTGTCTGGAAGCGTTCGCCGAGCTGCTGCTTGAGAATGCCGAGCACGGCGGCGATGCCTTCCTCGTTGCGTTCGACCGGATTGAGGTCGCTCAGAGCCATGAATTCCTCCGCGAATGGACCAGCGTCCACGCTTGTTATGCGATTATGGATGCGTAGTCTCGACTGCCGCGCTCTGTCCAGCACCAGAACAAGGAAGTTTCCATGCCCATCCCTGCCCCCTTCGTTTCCAAACCGATGGACATCGAGAAGGACTGGATCGACTACAACGGCCATCTCAACATGGCCTATTACAACGTGTTGTTCGACCGCTGCTCGGATGAGGCGTTCGAGGCGATGGGCATGGGGCTGGACTATGTCGAAGAGCGGCGCCTGACCATCTACACGGCCGAAGTCCATGTTTGCTATGTCCAGGAACTGCACCTCGAACACAAGGTCGTCGTATCCTTCCAGCTGATCGATCACGACGACAAGCGGCTGCGGGCCTACCAGGAAATCCGCCATGTCGATGGCTGGCTCGCCGCCACCTCCGAAACCCTGTCGCTGCATGTCGACATGTCCGGGCCGAAAGTCGCGCCCTTCCCCGCCGATGTGCAGGCCAAGGTGAAAGCCATGCGCGCCGCCCATTCTGCACTGCCGATGCCCGAGCGCGCCGGCCGTTCGATCGGTATTCGCCGCAGGACCGCTTGAAGCGCTGCCGCGCCCGCGTTAACCTTACCAAGGTTTTAACGTGAACAAGCCATTTGGGCCATTGAACGACTCAGCTGACCGTTTGAGAACGGTGCCATGCGAGTTGTGACGCGGGCGGCGGGCAACAGGCGGTTCGAGGAACGTGCATGAAAACCGACATCAAGGTCGAGGTGGACAGGCTGGCTGCCGATCCGCGCATCACCGACTATGATTTCTGGCGCTCGTTGAAGAACGTCAACAACGAGATCTTCCACATCGCCAACAACAACGAGCCTATCCCCTTCGACATGATCCGCTGGCGCGCCATCCTGAAGCAGGCGCGCATGAAGCGTGGCCACGCCTGATGTTTCCGCTGTTCTGAGAAAGCCGCCACCGGCGAGCGCCGCCACGGACCATTGCGACCTGATCATTTCCAAAGGTCTGCGCCAGCCCCGCTTTCAGCGAATCGGCTGCATCCGACAACCTTCAAAAACCGTTCATTTCGACAGTTTGCGCAACCGGCGATTCGGTTTCGCAAACGGCTGCCTGCGACAAGAAGATCAAGATTGAACCAATTCCACGTCTAAGCCGTTGTGACCCCTGAAAAACGGCTTGGAGTGAAAGCATGGACTGGAAAAGGACCAGGGAACCGGCCGACGCATGGCACATGACGGACAATCTGCATGCCGAGCACGGCAAGGGCGATCCGTTCGCGGCCGCCATCCGCGCCACCCGCATGTCGATGGTCATCACCGATCCCCGTCAGGCGGACAATCCGATCGTCTTTGCCAATGACGCGTTCCTGCGCCTGACCGGCTACGAGCGCGACGAGGTCATGGGCAAGAACTGCCGCTTCCTGCAGGGGCCAGAGACAGACAAGGCAGCTGTGGCTAGCGTGCGCGACGCGATAGCAGCGGGAACCGATATCGCCATCGATCTGTTGAACTACCGCAAGGACGGCTCGACATTCTGGAATGCGCTCTACATCAGCCCGGTTTCCAACGACAAAGGCGAACTCCTGTTCTTCTTTGCCTCACAGCTCGATGTCTCCGATCGCAAGCGCTCGGAGGATCGCATCACCGCCGACAAGAACCGTTTTGAAAAGGCTGTCAAGGAACGCACGCGCGAGCTTGAGGCCGCCCTTGAGGCGCAGACCACGCTGCTGCACGAGGTCGACCATCGGGTGAAAAACAACCTGCAGATGATCTCCTCGCTGATCATCATGCAAAGCCGGGCAATCAAGGATGAAGCGACAAAGCGATCGCTGGCCACCATGCTGGAGCGCATCGAGGCGCTGAGCACGGTGCATCGCCGTCTCTACCAGTCAAAGGATGTCAGCCGCTTCGATGTCTCGGATTTCGCCAGGGATCTGGTCACCGACCTGCTGACCGCATCCGGACGCGCCGAGATCAAGCCGACGCTGGACCTCGAACCCATCGTCATTCCGGCCGAAAAAGCCACGCCTGTTGCCTTGATGGTCAATGAGCTTGTCACCAACGCGCTGAAGCACGCCTTCAAGGCAAAGCCGGACGGCACCACCGCGGGGCGCATCGGCATCAAGATGAGCCAGCCCGACGGCCACTTCAACATCGAGGTTTCCGATGACGGCGTCGGCATGGCCGAGGCCAGTGGCGATGCTTCCTTCGGCATGCGGCTGATCAAGTCGCTTGCCCGGCAGTTGCATGCCGACATCGAATGGCGCGACGCCGGCCCGGGCACAAAGGTCGTCATCTCGATGCCGAACGAACCGCAGCAGAAAGGGAAGCTGTCATGAACGAACCGCTCAAGGTCCTGATCGTCGAGGACGAGGCGTTGCTGGCGATGGAACTGGAAAGCCTCGTCGAGGAAGCCGGCCACAGCGTTGTGGGTTGGGCGACATCCTTGGCCGAAGCAAGAGGTATGATTGATACCGCCGATGCCGATATTGCCTTTGTCGATATCCACCTCGCCGACGGACCAACCGGGGTCGAGGTTGCCGAGCATATCCGCGAGGGTAACCGTTCCATGGTGGTGTTCATGACCGCCAATCCAAAACGCATCCCCGACCATTTCGCCGGCGCGATCGGCGTCATCGCCAAGCCCTACACGATGAACGGACTGGTGTCGGCGTTGCGCTATCTGCAGGAGGGCGTGCGGCGCCCGCCCCCGGTCTCGGTGCTGCCGGCCGGTTTTACGCTGTCGCCGGCCTATGAAAGCGTATGGGCGTCGTCGGCGGCCTGAAGCCTACGCCAGCTTCTCCTTGAGGAAAGCGATCGTCCGTCCCCAGGCGAGATCGGCTGCCTTCTTGTCGTAGCGCGCGGCCGAGGTGTCGTTGTTGAAGGCATGGTTGACGCCGTCATAGACATAGAGCGTGTATTCGACATGGGCGGCGTCGAGCGCTTTCTTGTAGGCATCGATGCCGGCGTCGATGCGCTCGTCGAGCCCGGCATAGTGCAGCAACAGCGCCGCCTTGATCTTCGCCACATCCTCGGCCTTCGGCTGCATGCCGTAATAGGCGACGCCGACGGCGAGATCGGGCGCGTTGACCGCCAGATTGTTGACCGTGCCGCCGCCCCAGCAGAAGCCGACAGCACCGACCTTGCCGTTGCCGTCCTTCTCGCCCTTGAGATAGGCGATGGTCGCCAGGCCATCGGCGGTGACCTGGCTGGCGTCGAGCTTGGTGAACATGTCGCGCGCCTTGTCTTCGTCAGCGGGCGTGCCGCCGAGCGGCGACAGGAAATCCGGCGCCAGCGCCACGAACCCTTCCAGCGCAACGCGCCGCGCAACATCCTTGATATGCGGGTTGAGCCCCCTGTTCTCATGCACCACGATGACGGTGCCGAGCTTGCCGGACTGGTCCGCCGGCCTGACCAGATAGCCCTTCATCTCACCGCTGCTGCCGGAATAGGTGATATCTTCAGCCTTCACGCGCGGATCGTTGTCGGCGACGATTGCCGCCTGCGCCGAATTCGCCGCAAGCAGCGGCGCGATCGCGGCCGCCGCCGCGCCCGATCCGGCAAGCCTGGTCAGCTGTTCCATGAAGCGGCGGCGGTCGAGCGTCAGATGCGTGTATTCGTCATAGGCATCGATCATCGCCTGGGTGATGGCAGGTTTGGCAGGTTTGACGGCTTCGGCGGTGGGTTTCGTCATGGCGTGCTCCTCGTTAGGAGATGATCTCACGGTCACTCCGGGATGACCTCATGGTCACTCCGGGATGACCTCGCGGTCACTCCGGGATGACTCGCGGATCAAGATAGGGTGCAAGCTCGCACGGTCCAGTCTCGGATGGGTGACGCTTGCGCCATCGAACGATGCGGCCGCCCCGCCGAACGCGCCCATCACATTTTGGTCATTTCAGAGAATGTCGATGGTGCCGCCACAATATGGAAGGAAGCTGATGATGGTCTCGCTCGTAGCGGCGAGCCCGACGAGAAGGAACAACGCCATGACCTTGTCTACTCCGATCCTTGCAAGCGCGCTCGTGCTTGCTGTTGCTGCCTTGCTGGCAATGCGCTCCGCTGCTGCCGCAGCCGCCGCTCGGATGGTGAAGGTCCGCGTCGACCGGCGTCGGCCGGCACCACGCTGATCCAGCAGGCCGAAACAGGGCCGCAGCTAACCAATGAAGTACTGGGCTCCGTGCCCAGCCTCAAAGGCCATCTCTTACGCAAGCTGACCAAGGCTGCTGCTGCCCTCATCGCCCTGCCGGGCACTTCTCCCCGTATAGATGCCGGCAGGCAGATGAGGGGCGGCGCGACAGAATATCTGCCGGGCCGATCACTTACCTAAGTCACATCGCTGCTACTTCGGCAGCGTATAGGCCATCACATAGTCGCCGGGCTTGGTGCCGACCGAGCCATGGCCGCCGGCGACGATGACCACGAACTGGCGGCCGTCGGCGACGGTGTAGGTCATCGGCGTCGACTGCCCACCGGCCGGCAGCCTGGCCTGCCAAAGCTGCTTGCCCGATGTCAGGTCATAGGCGCGCAGATAGTCGTCGACCGCCGCGCCCAGGAAGACGACGCCGCCGGCGGTGATCATCGGCCCGCCAATGCCGGGAACACCGACCTTCAGCGGCAAGGGCAACGGCGTCATGTCGTAGACGGTGCCGTTGCGGTGCTTGTAGGCGATCTTGCCGGTTCTGAGGTCCGCTCCCGCCACATAGCCCCATGGCGGCGCCTGGCAGGGCACGCCGAGCGGCGACAGGAACGGCCCCATCACCACCGCATAGGGTGCGCCCTCATTGCGGTTCAGCCCCTGCTCGCTGCCGCGCCCCTCATCCGGCGGCGGCACCTGGTCGCGCGGAATGAGCTGCGATTTGAACGCCAGATAGGTCGGCATGCCGAACATCACCTGCCGCACCGGATCGACGGCGACGCCGCCCCAGTTGAATGTGCCGAAATTACCGGGATAGACCAGCGACCCCTGCACCGATGGCGGGGTGTAGCGGCCCTCGTAGCGCAGGCCCTGGAATTCGATCCGGCAGGCCAGCTGGTCGAACATGGTGATGCCCCACATGTCGGCGCCGGTCAGCGGCCTCGGATTGAAGGAGAGATCCGAGACCGGCTGCGTCGGCGACGTGTGATCGCCCTCGACAGCGCCGCCCGGCGCCGGCACTTCCTTGATCGGGATGATCGGCTCGCCGCTGCGCCGGTCGAGCACGTAGAGGTCGCCCTGCTTGGTCGGTCCAACCAGGCCCGGAACGACGCCGGCAGCGGTGGTGATGTCGACCAGGGTCGGCTGTGCCGGCACATCCATGTCCCAGAGGTCGTGATGCACGGTCTGCCGCACCCAGCGCACTTGTCCGGTGGCCAGATCGAGCGCGGTGATCGAGGAGGAAAACTTCTCGACATTGGCGCTGCGGCCCATCCCGAGCTGGTCCGGCGTCTGGTTGCCGAGCGGCACATAGAGCAGGCCGAGCTTCTCGTCGGCGCTTGCCGTCGACCACATGTTGGGCGAGTTGTGGGTGTAGGTCTGGCCTGCCGCCAGCGGCGTTGTCTGGTCCGGATTGCCGGAATCCCAGTTCCACACCAGGGCGCCGGTGTCGACGTCGAAGGCCCGGATGACGCCGGACGGCTCTTGCGTCGAATAATTGTCGTTGACCGCGCCGCCGATGATGATCTTGCCGCCCGCAATCAGCGGCGCCGAGGTCGAGTAATAATAGCCCGACTTCGGATACGGCATGTTGGTCAACAAATTGAGCGTGCCGGCTTCGGCGAAGGACGGGCAGACCTGGCCGTTGGCGGCGTCGAGCGCGATCAGCCGCGCATCCGAGGTCGGCAGATAGACGCGCGTCGCGCAAGGCTGGCCGGCGGCGATCTTGGCATCGGCATAATAGGACACGCCGCGGCAGGTCTGGTGCTGGCGGTCCTTGTCGAGCTTGATCTTGGGATCGAAACGCCATTTCTCCTTGCCGGTGGCGGCATCGATGGCGATGGCGAAATTGTGCGGCGTGCAGATATAGAGCGCATCGCCCACCTTCAGCGGCGTCACCTGGTAGGTGGTTTCGCCGACATCGTCCGGCCCTTTCACGTCGCCGGTCTGGTAGATCCAGGCCGGCTGCAATTTGGCGACATTGTCGGGCGTGATCTGGTCGAGCGGCGAATAGCGCTGGCCAAATTGCGTACGGCCGTAGAAATGCCATTCGCCCGGAGGCACATTGCCGCCGAGATCGGCAGTCGGCGTCACCTTGTCGGCGCTGAGGTCGCCGGCGATGTCCTTGGGATCGGCCGTCATCGAATAACCGGCGACGGCGAGCGATGCGAGCACGGCCAGAATGAGCGGCGCGCGCGCGTCGGGGCCGATCAGGCCCCGCCTTGCCCAAGGCGTCAGCAGCCACAGCGCCAGAAGCACGATGATGCCGCCGCGCGGTCCGAGTTCCCACCAGTCGAAGCCGATTTCCCACACCGCCCAGGCCAGCGTGCCGAGCACGATCGCCGCGTAGAGCCAGAGCGCCGTCGATTTGCGCCGGAAGAGCAGCCATGCGGCGATGAGGAAGGCGAGACCGGTGACGACATAGTACCAGCTGCCGCCCAGCATCGCGAGCCAGACGCCGCCGCCGCCAAGTGCGAGGCCGATGAGGAACAGGATGAGGGAGGTGATGACGACAGCCAAGACGATACTCCTTCGACTGATGCGCTTTGCAGCGCCTCACGGGCAGCCGCCCCTGCCCTGTCGCCAGCTTTCTCCCCCAGGCCGCGTGTGTCAAGCTGGCCCTGCCAGCATAAGGCGAGAGCAAACGCTCGACTTCATTCCGCTCCCACGCTGCAGCACCTCCACGACATTGTCGGGCGTCGGGACGATGAAATTCGCACTGCGCCCCAGAATCTCACTTTCAAACCAGAACAAAACGTAGACACTTCTGGTCTTTCGCTCCCGAATCACTACATTCGGGGGAGATGTCCGGCTTTGCGGAAGACATGCCCTTTTTTGACGAACCCAATGCGCGGCCCGCAGCCCCGTCGGGCATAGCTGCGCGCGCCATGGCGGCCCGCAGCGGCCCCAACAGCGCGCCCGATTATCTCAACGGCCTCAACCCCGAGCAGCGGCTGGCGGTGGAAACCACCGAAGGCCCGGTCCTGGTGCTGGCCGGCGCCGGCACCGGCAAGACCCGCGTGCTGACCACCCGCATCGCCCATATCCTGGCCACCGGCAGGGCTTTCCCCTCGCAGATCCTGGCGGTGACCTTCACCAACAAGGCCGCGCGCGAGATGAAGCAGCGCATCGGCCATCTCGTCGGCGAAGCCGTCGAGGGCATGCCGTGGCTCGGCACCTTCCACTCCATCGGCGTCAAGCTCTTGCGCCGCCACGCTGAGCTGGCCGGGCTCAAATCCGATTTCACCATCCTCGACACCGACGATGTCGTACGGCTGATCAAGCAGCTGATCCAGGCCGAAGGCCTCGACGACAAGCGCTGGCCGGCCAAGCAGTTCGCGCAGATGATCGACGGCTGGAAGAACAAGGGCCAAGGCCCCGCCGACATTGCCGAGGGCGACGCGCGCAGCTTCGCCAACGGCAAGGGCCGGGAACTCTACAAGGCCTATCAGGAGCGGCTGAAGACGCTGAACGCCTGCGACTTCGGCGATCTGCTCTGCCACCCGATCCGCATCTTCCGCGCCAATCCGGACGTGCTGAAGGACTACCACAAGCGCTTCAAATACATCCTCGTCGACGAGTACCAGGACACCAACACCGCGCAATACATGTGGCTGCGGCTGCTGGCGCAAAGACCTACCTCCCCCTCGATGGGGGAGGTCGCGCCGCGTAGCGGCGCGAGTGGGGGTGGCAGCGCCGGCGCCAGTCACCCCTCCCCGCCGCTTCGCGGCGACCCTCCCCATCCAGGGGAGGGTAAAGCGCGCTCGGCCAAAGGCCGCATGCCCGACCGGGCGTCCGAGCCGTTGCGAGGGCCCGCGCCGGCAGGCGCGGAACAGCCCGTGAGCGTGAATATTTGCTGCGTCGGCGACGACGACCAATCGATCTATGGCTGGCGTGGCGCCGAGGTCGACAACATCCTGCGCTTCGACAAGGATTTTCCCGGCGCCACCATCATCCGTCTGGAGCGCAATTATCGCTCGACCGCGCACATCCTCGGCACTGCCTCGCACCTCATCGCCCACAATGAGGGCCGCTTCGGCAAGACGCTGTTCACCGAGAAGGTCGCCGAGGACGACGAGAAGGTGCATGTTCACGCCGCTTGGGATTCCGAGGAGGAAGCCCGCGCCGTCGGCGAAACCATCGAGACCTACCAGCGTGCCAAGCACAAGCTGAACGACATGGCCATCCTGGTCCGCGCCTCCTTCCAGATGCGCGAATTCGAAGACCGCTTCGTCACGCTCGGCCTCAATTACCGCGTCATCGGCGGCCCGCGTTTTTATGAG
The DNA here is from genome assembly GCF_000502815.1 of Mesorhizobium sp. LSJC269B00. Taxonomy (NCBI): domain Bacteria; kingdom Pseudomonadati; phylum Pseudomonadota; class Alphaproteobacteria; order Hyphomicrobiales; family Phyllobacteriaceae; genus Mesorhizobium; species Mesorhizobium sp. LSJC269B00. The sequence continues at coordinate 453,734 of NZ_AYVN01000004.1, read as the reverse complement.
CGCATGGAAATCCGCGATGCGCTGGCCTTCTTCCGCGTCGTCGCGCAGGGCGCCGACGACCTCGCCTTCGAGCGCATCGTCAATGTCCCCAAGCGCGGCCTGGGTGAAGCCACCATCCGCCAGATCCACGACACGGCGCGGAGCTTGCGCATCCCGATGCTGGAGGCAGCCGCCAAGCTTGCGGAAAGCGACGAGCTGAAGCCGAAACCGCGCGCGGCCTTGCGCGAAGTGGCGGCCAATTTCGAGCGCTGGCAGAAGGCGCTTGAAACCACGCCGCACACCGAACTCGCCGAGACCATTCTGGAGGAGAGCGGCTACACCGACATGTGGAAGAACGACCGTTCGGTCGAGGCGCCGGGCCGGCTGGAAAACCTGAAAGAGCTGATCCGCTCGATGGAGGAGTACGAATCGCTGCGCTCCTTCCTCGAACATGTCGCCCTGGTCATGGACGCCGAGCAGAATGCCGAGTTGGATGCCGTCAACATCATGACCCTGCATTCGGCCAAGGGCCTCGAATTCGAGACGGTTTTCCTGCCCGGCTGGGAGGAAGGCCTGTTTCCGCACCAGCGCGCGCTGGACGAAGGCGGCCGCTCCGGCCTGGAGGAAGAGCGCCGTCTCGCCTATGTCGGCCTGACCCGGGCCAAGAAGAACCTGCATCTGTGGTTCGTCTCCAACCGCCGCATCCACGGCCTGTGGCAGTCGACCATCCCGTCGCGCTTTCTGGACGAACTGCCGGAAGCCCATGTCGAGGTCGCCGAAAGCGGCAACTCCTATGGCGGCTACGGCAATTCCTATGGCGGCGGTTCGTTCGCGTCGGGCCGTGGCGGCCAGGGCGCAGGGCGGCAGAACCCCTACGGCGCCTCGCGCTTCGACAATGTCGGCGCGGAAAAATCCGGCGCCTTCTCCAACACCTATGCGACGCCCGGCTGGCAGCGCGCGCAGGCCAACCGCACCGAGGCCACCGACCGCAACTGGGGCTCGCGCTCCGGCCACCAGGTCGAGCGCATCGGCTATGGCGAGACCGACAGCGGCTACGGCGCCGGCCGCACCTCGGTCAAAGGCCGCACCATCGATGGCGAACTGGTCGCCAAATCCGTCGCCGACACGCCGTCGCCCTTCAGCGTCGGCGACCGCGTCTTCCACCAGAAATTCGGCAACGGCAACATCTCCAACATCGAAGGCAACAAGCTGACCATCGACTTCGACAAGGCCGGCCAGAAACGCGTGCTGGACGGGTTTGTGGCGGCGGTGTGAGCGCCCGCTTGTCCTGTTGTCCTACAAGCGACCACATTGTTGTAGTCTGGCGGAGCCCTCCCCGCATCGTCATCCACGGGCGGAGCAAGGAGCGTAGCGACGCAGCGTAGACCCGAGGATCCATCCCGCGTCTTCAACGCGTTGCCACGGTGCGGAATCCTGCGCAGCTGCACGCCAAGGTCGCGGAATGGATTCCAGGGTCTACGCGACGGAGCTTCGCTCCTGCTCCGCCCTAGAATGACGAAGCGACGGCGTCTGCCCAGTCGTCGGGGCATGCGGTCCGCAACATGAGCGTCCCCGTCAATTTAGCCCGCCCCTCACCTGTACCGCGCCTGGTTCCACTTGTGCCCCAGCAGCGACAGGATGATGATCAGCCCGTTGAAGAACTGGACGTAGAAGCCGCTCAGGCCCGCCGCCACGACGCCGGTCTGGATGAACGACACGGTGACCGCGCCGATCGCTCCACCGGCAACCGTACCGATGCCGCCCCAGGTCGGCGTGCCGCCGACGAACACCGAAGCCAGCACCGGCAAGAGATAGCCGTCGCCCGCGGTCGGCCACCAGGTGAAGTTGATCATCACCGAAAACGTGCCGGCGATCGCGGCCCCGATGCCGGTGAAGATGAACACTTTCACCCGCACACGCTTGACGTCGATGCCCATTTGCTGGGCGCTGTCGGGGTTGTCGCCGACGACCCTCACCTGCGCGCCGAAGCGGTGCCGGTTGTAGAGCATTGCCGAAAAAATGACGAAGGCGAGTGCCCATAAGACCTGTACCGGAAAACCCCACACCTGACCGGAGAAGATGGTGTACGCCCAGCTGTCGCTGAGACCGGTCAATGCCGTCGATCTGCCCTCGTTGATGATCTGGATCAGTCCCCGCAGCAGGAAATTCATGCCGAGGGTGGCGATCAGCGACGACAGCCCGCCATAAACGACCAGGGATCCGACGAGAAAGCCGAGCAGCGTGCCGGTGAGAATCGCCGCTGCGATGCCGAGAAACGGATCGTAGCCGGCCTGCACCACCAGCGCGAACACCCAGGAGGCAAAGCCCATGGTTGCGGGAAACGACAGGTCGATCTCGCCGCAGGTGACGACGAAGACCAGCGGCACCACCACGAACAGGGCAACCGGCAGCGTGGTCAGCACGGATCTGTAGAGATACCAGGTGGTGAACACGGTCGGGTTGGCGATCAGGAACGCCGCCATCATGATGATGAACACGGCGAGCGTGCCGAGCGCTGCGCGGTTGTCGATGACGAAACCGCGCAGCCAATGGTCGGACGGGTGCTTCCACTCAGGCCGGGCCGCCTTGCCGCCGAGCGGGCTCTGCAGATCGGGTTCCATGGTCTTGCTCATCGTGCTGCCCTCTCCGCGTCGCCGGCCTCGTGCAGCCCCGGCAATCCTCCGGGATGCGCAACGTCTTCCATGAAATTGATCAGCTCTTCGGCCGACTTGACCTCGGTGCGATCGGCGGTCAGCGCCACCTTGCCGCGGTCAATCACCACGAAGCGGTCGGCGATGTCGAAGACATGGTGGATGTTGTGGCCGATGAACAGGATCGAACGGCCGCTCGCCCGCACCTGGCGCACGAAATGGAAGACCTTGGCGGTCTCGGTCAGCGACAGCGCCGTCGTCGGCTCGTCGAGGATGATCAGCTCGGCCTGCTTGTAGATGGCGCGCGCGATCGCCACGCCCTGGCGTTCGCCGCCGGAGAGCTGGCCGACGATCGAATGCGGCGTGAACACCTTCGAGGTAAAGCCGATCTCGCGCATCAGCCGGCTCGCCTCCTCTATCTCTTTATTGACCTTCAGAAAGCCCATGAAGCCGGTGAGTTCGCGGCCCATGAAGATGTTGCGCACGATGGTCTGCTGCACGGCCAGCGCCCGGTCCTGGAACACCGTCTCGATGCCGGCGTCGCGCGAGCGTGCCGCACTCCAGCCGGTCACCGGCTTGCCGCGCACCAGGATCTCGCCGCTGGTCGGCTTGACGACGCCCGACAGGATCTTGATCAGCGTCGATTTGCCGGCGCCATTGTCGCCGATCAAGCCAACCACCTCGCCGCGGGCGACCGAGAGATTGACCCCGCCCAGCGCATAGACCTGGCCGTAGGATTTGCTGATGTCGCGCAGTTCGATGATGCGTTCGGCCATGGCGATCCTCGCTCCTGTGGTATCATCCGGCCTGGTGCCGGCGGTCCTGCCGGCCGGGCTTGCGCCCAGCCGGCAGTTTGGGAGGTCAGCGCAGCGCCTGCTTGGCGAGCTCGGCGACGATCTCGTAATTCTGCGGCGTGACGAAGCCGGCGCCAGTGTCGACATTCATCGGCGCCAGGCCCAGCACCACCTGCTGGCAAAGGCTGAGGATCGGCAGATAGCCTTGCAGAAACGGCTGCTGATCGGCCGTCAGCTGCACCCAGCCGCCCTTGAACGCCTCGACGATCTGCGGGCTGGTGTCGAAGCCGAAATTGAAGATGTCGCCCGGCTTGCGCCCCGCCGCCTGCATGTAGGTGGCGACGTTGCCCAGCATCTGGCCGCCGGGATAGCCGACCGCCTTGACGTCGGGATTGTTGAGCAGGGCCGCGGTGATCACCGGTATCGCCAGATTGGGGTCGGACGCCCATTCGCCGCTCGGCGGCGACGACAGCTGGATGACCTCGACGCCGGCTTCCTTGAGTGCTGCCACCGTGCCGCGCTCGCGCGCGCCGCGGGCCTCGTTCTCGAACGGGCCGATCATGATCGCCTTGTCGCCGGACTTGAGATTGCCGAGCTTGAACGCTTCGACGCCGAGCGCGCGGCCCTGCTGCTCCTGCTGGGCGCCGACATAGCCGCCGCCGAACGCAGCCACCACCGTCGGCACCGGCACGTTCTGGTACATCATCTTGATGCCGTCCTTGTGCGCCTGTTCGGCCAGCGGCATGATCGCGGCGTCGCCGGGATGGCCCATCATGGCAATGCCGTTGGGCTTCACGGCGACGGCCTCGCGCAATTGCTGAACCATCTTCTCGACGTCCCACTGCGAGAAGATGTAGTCGACCTTGGGTCCGAGATCGGACGCCGCCTGCTTGGCGCCATTGTAGACGATGGTGCCGAAAGCGTCGCCCTCGGCGCCGCCGACGAAAAAGCGGATGTGGACATCCTTGCACCACTGGGCGTCGAGCGCCTGCGCCGGCAGAGTGGAGATGGCAGCGCACAGCGCCGTGGCGGCGGCCACGACGGTCGAGCGCAGAAGTGTCGTTCTCATTGCGATGCTCATGCACGTTCCTCCCTTTTGTCCTCGGTGAGCCGAGGGGTTTCGTCGTTCGCCTGTCGGCAGTGCTTGTCGGCAGTGCTTGGCAATCTGTCAGGCCGGCTCCTCCCACCGGCTCTCGGTCACGCCGGGTTCGGCAGGTAGGTCGCTCCTCCCCGGCATTGCTTGAGGTATTCCAGCCCGCGCACCTGGCCTGTGATTTCGAGGTCGCCGCGATAGACCGGGTCGTGCCAGCCCTCGATGTCGATGGCGCCCTTGTAACCGGCCAGCCGCAATTCGCTGATCACCCGCGTCCAGTCGCTGTCGCCAAACCCGGGCGTGCGCATCTGCACGAAGGGCAGCTTGCCGAACACGCCGTGCTCGCGGATCACATCCCAGCGCACCGTCGCGTCCTTGCCGTGGACATGGAAAATGCGCGGCGCCCATTTGCGGATCTGCGGCATCGGGTCGATGAGGTAGACAAGCTGGTGGCAGGGCTCCCATTCGAGGCCGAGATTGTCGTCGGGCAATTCGTTGAACATCAACTCCCAGGCATCGGGATTGTGGGCGATGTTCCAGTCGCCGGCCGCCCAGTTGCCGTCCATGGCGCAATTTTCGAAGGCAATGCGCACGCCCTTGTCGGCGGCGCGCTTGGCCAGTGGTCCCCAGACCTCACGGAAGCGCGGCAGGCTGTCGGTCAGCTTCTTGCCGCGAAGGCGGCCGGTGAAGCCGCTGACCGTCGAGGCGCCGAACAGATGCGCGTTGTCGATGACGGTTTCCCAGGCCGCGAGCACGCCGCGATCGACCTCGCCATCCTCCAGCGGATTGCCGAACACGCCGATCGACGACACGGCGACATCGGCATCGCCGATCGCCTCGCGAATCTCACCGGCGAGCCGCCGCAAATCCTTGCCGCCCAGCGTCTGCCAGAAGAAGGGCTGGATGCTCTCGAAACCGAGCGGCAGAATCTCTTTGATGTAGGCGGCGGGGTCTTCGAGATTGGCCCGCACCATGGTGCCGATCCGGATGTCGAGAAGCGGGTTTGGCATCATGATGCTTCCTGTGTGATTGCGACGCGCCGTCCGGTCTCGGCGCTTTCGATGGCGCCGAAAACCATGGCCAGGCTTTTGATGTTGTCGCTGCCACGGGTTTCCGGCTCGCTGCCGGTCTCGATGGCGTGGATGAAATCCTTGATGACGCCGAGATGACCGCCGATGCGGTCGGCGGAATCGAGCGGCGGTACTGTGATGGGCTGGGTCAGGTCGAAAAGGCCGTCGCGGACCGACAACACAACTTCGGCCTTCAGCCCGTCCTCGCCGTCCCAGACCAGGCTGCCGTGCTCGGCGACGATGCGCCATGTGCTCTCCCAACTGGTGCGGAAGCCCGCCGCGCACCAAGAGCCTGCATAGGTGAACCGCTTGCCGCCACCGAGATCGAAGATAGCGCTGGCCGAGGAACCCTGCCGGTACCAGGAATTGGCCGGCTCCCATTCCTGGCAAAAAACACCGGCGGGATCGCCTGCGACCATGTAGCGGGCGGCATCGAATGTGTGGATCGCCATGTCGAGCAAGAGCACATGCGCCATCTCCTCGCGAAAGCCGCCGAAATGCGGCGCGACGAAGAAGTCGGCATGGATGCTGGTTGGCTTGCCGATGGCGCCGGAGTCGAGAAAGCGCCTGATGCGCCGGACATTGGCGACGTAGCGGCGGTTCTGCACGACCGCATGGATACGCCCCGCGTTACGTGCCGCATCGACGATGGCGCGGGCATTTTCCGGAGTATCGGCCAGCGGCTTTTCCGTCAGCAGATGGCAATTATGGGCAAAGGCGGCAAAGGCGACATCACGCCGGGCGGCTGGAACCACGACATCGAACACCGCGTCGGGCCTGGTCTGGTCGAGCACCGCGTCGAGGCTGGTGCCGATTACCGCGCCGTCGAGCCCGTATTCGTGCGCCCTCGCCTTCGCCCGTTCGGCGTCGAGATCGACAAGGCCGACAATGGCCAGCCCGTCGATCTGCCTCGCGGCATCGAGCCAGGCCTTGCTCATCGCACCACAGCCGACGAGGACGGCATTCATCATCCGGCATTCCTCCCGTCCGGTCCCTCCAGACCGAATGTCACGGCATTTCCGGCATCACCGTAAACGTTTCTCCGTAAACGTTTACGAGAACACACCCGATGGCGTAGAATGTCAATCGGCTGTCAGCGAAAATCATCCCGAAGCCTTGGCCTGGGCGGCAGCCGGTGCTAGCCAAGACAGGGGGAGAACTGTCCTTGGCGTCCAGTATCCATGACCTAGCGCGTCACCTGAACATTTCGATCGGCACCGTGTCGCGGGCGTTGAACGGCCGCGCCGACGTCAATGCCGACACCCGCCAGCGCGTGCTCGCCGCCGCCAAGCAATTGAACTATTCGCCCAACCAGTCCGGCCGCAGCCTGCGGCAAGGCACCACCCATTCGATCGCCTTCATGCTGCAGCCGCATCCGGGCGACCAGCAATATGGCGAACCGTTCTTCATCCCGTTCCTGATCGGTCTGCAGGGCCGGCTGGCCGAGGATGACCTGGATCTGATGGTCGTCATGGGCGAGCCCGGCCAATATCAGCAGGAGAGGCTGCGCCGCGTGGTTGAGACGCGCCGGGCCGACGCGGTCGTGTTGGCCAATACACGGCGGGAAGACGATCGGATCGACTATCTCAGCAAGGCCGGCTTTCCCTTCGCCACGCTTGGCCGAAGTCAATCCGGCGACGACACCTATCCTTCGCTCGATATAGATTTCGAGAGGGCGGGTGATGAAGCCGTCGACCGGCTGGTCGCGCGCGGCCACCGCCGCATTGCCGCCATCCGCCCTTCGCTTGATCTCAACTTCGGCTACCTGTTCCTCGACGGCTACCGCAAGGCGCTGGAGCGGCATGGCATCGAAGTCGACCCCGGCCTGATCGCCGACGGCTTCATCAACGAGGCCGGAGGCTACCAGGTGACGCCGCGCGTGATGCTCTCCAAGGACCGGCCCACAGCCATCATCTTCAACAATGACGCAATGGCGCTCGGCGGCTGCAAGGCACTGGCCGAGATGGGCATCAGGCCCGGCCACGACATCGCGGTGATCGTCATCGTCGACACGCCGCTCTGCCGCTACTTTTCACCGGCGCTGACCGCCTTCCGTCCGTCGCTGGAGCCGATGGGCCGGCGGCTGGCCGAAATGCTGCTGGCCTCGCTTCCCGCCTTTGCCGGCCCGGAAGGTCCGCGCATCATCCGCGAAGTCTGGCCGCTGGAGCTGATCGCGCGCGACAGCGATTGATAGTGCGTCTCTCCCTTCTCCCACAAGGGAGAAGGAAGAGGCCCGCTCTGTCACGCAAGTATCATGTTCGCGTCCTAGACCGCTTTGCGAGAGGGCGACATCGTCGATGCGATGCGGTGGCCCCTTTGCGCCGCTCAAGGCTTGTCACAAAGAGGATCTCCATGAAAATCTCGCACCGAACCGTGTCGCTCGGCGCCGCGCTGGCGCTGTTTACCGCCCTGACCCCTGCCCTTGCCGACAGCACAGCCACCGTTGGTGGCTTCGTCAACAAGGGCCTGGTCGGCGTCGGCCGCATCCCGGCCGATCAGAAGGACAAGTTCGGCGAGACCTTCGGCTCCGGCTCCGGCATGTCGATCGACGCCGCAAGCTGGACCCGTGGCGCGGACGGCTACAAGGGCTCGCTCTGGTTGCTGCCCGACCGCGGCTACAATGTCGTCGGCACCACCGACTACCGGCCGCGCCTCAACACTATTCGCATCGAGTTCACGCCGGCCGCACTAGGCGCCACGCCCACCTCCGGCCAGGAACAGACAGGCGTCAAGGCGACGCTTGCCGATTCCCTGCTCCTCACCGACGACAAGGGCGCTGACGCCACCGGCCTCGATCCGCTCAACGGCGTGCGCGCGGCCAATGGCGACCTGCCGATCCTGCCCGAGGCCAATGGCAAGCTGGCGCTCGACAATGAGGCGATCGCGCGGCTGCCCGACGGCACCATGTTCATCTCTGACGAATACGGCCCCAACATCTACCGCTTCTCGGCCGACGGCCATCTGTTGTCGGCAACGCAGCCGCCCGCCGCTTTGGTGCCGATGCGCAAGGGCGCGCCGAACTTCGCCTCCGACAATCCGGGCCCCGGTGCAGCCGAACCCGATCCGAAGGATCCCGAAACCGGCCGCCAGAACAATCAAGGCCTCGAAGGCATGGCGCTGACGCCGGACGGCAAGTCGCTGATCACTGTGCTGCAGTCGGCGCCCCGCCAGGATGGCGGCGATTCGCCCGCGACGCGCCAGAACACCCGCGCGCTGGTCTACGACGCCTCCGACCCGGCCCATCTCAAGCTGGTGCATGAATATGCCGTGCCGCTGCCGGTGTTCAAGGACGCCAAGGACAAGACCAAGGTCGCCGCGCAGAGCGAAATCGTGGCGCTGTCCGACAAGACCTTCCTGATGCTGGCGCGCGACAGCGGAAACGGCCAGGGGGTGAAGGGCGATACTTCGCTGCTGCGCCAGATTTTCGTCGTCGACGTCTCTGGCGCCACCGACATTGCCGGCGGCGCCTTCGATGCCGCCGACAAGCCGCTGGCGCCCAAGGGCGTGCTCGACCCCTCGGTGACGCCGGCCAAGCTGACGCCGTTCATCGACATCAACGACAACAAGGAACTCGGCCGTTTCGGCCTGCATGACGGCAAGCCGAACGACAAGAACAATCTCTCGGAGAAGTGGGAAGCAATGTCTGTGGTCAGCCTGCTCGATCCGGCGCTGCCCGACGACTATTTCCTGTTCGTCGGCAACGATAACGATTTTCTCACCCAAGACGGTTTTCAGGTCGGCGCGCCCTACAAGGCCGACGACGGCGCCGATGTCGACACCATGTTCCTGGTCTATCAGGTCACGCTTCCGGGCCTCGCCAACAAGTAGCCGTATACGGAAAGGCGGACGCGCCCGGCGCGTCCGCCTCTAACCGTCTGTCGGCGATCAGCGATGCCGTGAAGGCACCTATTTCAAAATCTCCGCATCCCTTGGCACGCCGGCATCGATCGGCTCGGCGGTCCGGCTCGACACAGCCATGATCTTGCCCGCGGCCGACAGGTTCGGGCGCACATAGACCTGGGCTACGCCGTTGACCCGGCTGTAGAGGTCGATGATGTCCTGGTTCATGAAGCGCACGCAGCCCGACGACGCGTTCTTGCCGATGGAATCCCATTCCGGCGTGCCGTGCAGCCGGTACATCGTGTCCTTGCCGTCGCGGAACAGATAGAGCGCGCGCGCACCGAGCGGGCTCTGCGGTCCGGGCGGCATGCCGTCCTTGTATTTCGCCAGTTCCGGCCGGCGCTGGATCATTTCGGGCGGCGGCGTCCACACCGGCCATTTCTTGCGCGCCTGGATCACGGCGCTGCCGGTCCAGCCAAACCCGGCCTTGCCGAGGCTGACGCCATAGCGCATTGCCTTGCCGCCGTCGCGCACCAGATAGAGAAAATGCTCGGATGTATCGACGACGATCGTGCCGGGTTTTTCGCCGGTCGGATCGTCCACGATCTGGCGCACGAACTTCGGATCGAGCTTGGCCACGGGGATTGCCGGCAATGAAAAGCCCTCATCGACGCGCGCCGAATACATGATGGCGGCATCGCCCAGAGCCGGTTCAGGCGCCGGGGCGGGCGTTGGCGGCACCACGACATCGGTCGTGGTGCAGGCTGAAAGCGCCATGGAAGCGGCACCCAAAGCGGATATTCCAAGAAACGCGCGCCGGTTCAGGCGCTCGGAAAAAAGCGGATTGTCGGACATGATCCCCCCAGCCTATTCATCATATCCAACAGGATATGCGACCCCACGCGGCGACGACCCATATCCCATTCCGGATGTTTTGAGAACTGATTAGCGTGAAGCCGCCAGGTGGCATGTTCCAATGCCGCATCGACCTTGTCCGTCAAATCGGCGATCATTGCCGGGCGGACTTTGAGATGAACCTTCGCCGAACAGCCCATGGACGAAAAAATACCCCCGCGCCGGCGCACCGGCGATCTCACCAGCGGCCCAATCCCTCGCACGCTGCTGTTGTTCGCGCTTCCGGTGCTCGGTTCCAATGTGCTGCAGTCGCTCAACGGTTCGATCAACGCCGTCTGGGTCGGCCGCTTCCTCGGTGAATCGGCGCTGACGGCGACCTCAAACGCCAATCTGGTGCTGTTCCTGATTCTTGGCACCGTGTTCGGCATCGGCATGGCCGCCACCATCCTGGTGGCGCAATCGGTCGGCGCCCGCGACCTGCCCGAGGCGCGGCGCATCGTCGGCACCAGCGCCAGCTTCTTCTTCCTCGTCTCGGCTATCTTCGCCGTCTGCGGCTGGATCTGGGTCGACGCCATCCTCAACACACTGGGCACCCCGCCCGATGCGCTGCCGCTGGCGCGCTCCTATCTGCGTATCATCTTCGTCGCCGTGCCGATGATGAATCTTCTGTCCTTCGTCATGACGGTGCTGCGCGGTGCGGGTGATTCGCGCACGCCATTCTTCTTCATGGCGCTCGCCGTCGTGCTCGACATCATCCTCAATCCGCTGCTCATTCGCGGCATCGGCCCCTTCCCCGAGCTCGGCATCGCCGGCTCCGCCACCTCGACGCTGATCGGCCAGACAGTGAGCGTGATCGCCATCCTCGTCGTGCTTTATGCCAGAAAGCATCCGCTGCGGCTCGCCGGCGCCAACCTCGCTCTGCTGCGGCCGGATCCGGCGCTGCTCAGGATCGTCGTCTTCAAGGGCGTGCCGATGGGCCTGCAGATGATCGTCATTTCGGCGGCGGCGCTGACCGTCATGGGCATCGTCAACTCCTACGGCTCGCAGGTCGCCGCCGCCTACGGCATCGCGGCGCAGCTGTGGACCTATATCCAGATGCCTGCACTGGCGATCGGAGCCGCAGTCTCGTCGATGGCGGCCCAGAATGTCGGCGCCGGGCGCTGGGACCGCATCGGTCGCATCGCGGCGTCCGGCGTCGGCTTCAACCTGGTGCTCACCGGCGCCCTGGTGGCGCTGCTGTTCCTCTTCGACAGGCCGGTGCTCGGCCTGTTCCTTAGCCGCGACAGCACCGCAATCGACATTGCAGCCCACATCAACAAGGTGGCGTCCTGGTCGTTCATCCTGTTCGGCGTCACCATCGTGCTGTTCGCCACCGTGCGCGCCACCGGTGCCGTGATGCCGCCGCTGATCATTCTGGTGATTTCCGTGCTGGTCGTGCGTACCGGCTTTGCCTACTTCTTCAGGAGCTACATCGGCGAGGAAGCGCTGTGGTGGAGTTTTCCGGCGGGATCGATCACCTCGCTGGTGCTGGCCGCCGCCTATTATCGCTTCGGCCGCTGGCGCACCATGCACATGATCGAGGACCGGCCGGCCGCCGGCGAGCCGCCCGACACCGGCCTCGGCATCCCGCGCGGACGGGCAAACATGGCGCCCGAGACGCCAAACGGGTGAGGCTCAGCGCGCGTATTTGACGCCGAACCCCAGCGCTACGACAGAGAACAGCGTGATCATGCCGGCGAAGGCCAGGCTTGCCGTCGTCGGAGTGGCCCAACTCGACAGCAGCCCAATGCCGATCACCGGCAGCGCATTGCCGCAGAAGCAGCAGATGAAGAACGCCGACACCAATTCGGCGCGACGCTCGGCAGGTGCGATCTGGTTCACCACCTGCAGGCCGCCGCGATAGCCGAGCGCCGCCGCCACGCCGCACACAGCGGTGGCGGCAACCATCAGGGACATCGACGCGAAAAACTGAGCCGCAACCATCAGCCCTACGGCCGGGATCATCAGCGCCAGCGCGGCCAGCATGCCGGCGCGGCTGGACAGTCGGGTCGTGGCCAGAATGGTCGCGGCCGCAACGATCGACAGTTCAAAGAACAGCGCGCCGGCCTCGGCATGGTTGGCCACATGCAGTTGCTGCGCCAGGATGCTCGGCGCCAGGGCTGCATAGAAGCCGACCAGCGCCATGGCGCCGAAACCGGTGACCGCCGGCGCCACGAAGGCAGCGCGGATATCGCTCGGCACCGATAGCCGTGGCCGCAACGAAACGTCGGTCAGCCTGCCCGGCCGGGACACGGTTTCGCGGGTACGCCAGATCAGCAGCGTCACCACCACCAGCAAGGCAAGATAGACCGCAAACGTTAGTCTCAACGGCCAGGGCGCATATTCGGCGAGCAGGCCCGATGCCAGCGCGCCGAGGCCAAGGCCAACGAAGTTGGTGCTGGTGGCGATGATTGCCGCGCGCGATTTGTCCTTACCTTCGATCAATTCGGCAAGCCAGGCCGTGCCGGTTCCCGCGCCGACGCCGATGCCAAGGCCGCTCAATATGCGGGCGACATCGAGCCATGCAACATTCTCGGCCAGCAGGAACACCACCGCGCTGACCACCGCTATGGCCATCGACGCCAGCGCCGCTGGACGGCGGCCAATGCCGTCGGACAAGCGCCCGAACATCAGCAATGCGCCGAGATTGCCGACGACATAGACAGCGTAGACCAGCGTCAGCGTGATCTGCGAGAAACCGAAGGCCTGCTTGTAGATGACGTAAAGCGGCGTCAGCACCGTGCTGCCGGCGAACAGAGCGGCGATCATGGCGGCAACCGCGGCCATCGCGGGCCGGCCATCGAGTCCATTGTCGCGCGTTATGGTCTCGGCATAGCTGGTCATGGCAACCTCCGGCCAATCGCCCAACGCCCAATTGCGCCCCAACGTCCATGTAAGGATGGCCGTTCCACGCGCCGAACTTCATCCTGACAACCTTGTCAGGATGGTCTTGCCCGAAATCCTCGCTTAACGTCTTTCCATCGAGAGGGAGAATCCATGGGAAAAGGCAGAGTCGAGGCATTCACCGATGGCGTCGTCGCCATCATCATCACCATCATGGTGCTGGAGCTGAAAGTGCCGCATGGCGAGGATTTTTCAGCGCTTCTGCCGCTGTGGCCGATCTTTTTCAGCTATGTCTTGTCGTTCATCAATGTCGGTATCTACTGGAACAATCTGCACAACATGTTCCACACCGTCCAAAGGGTCGACGGCCGCGTGCTGTGGGCCAACCTCAACCTTCTGTTCTGGTTGTCGCTGATGCCGGCAACGACGGCCTTCATGGGCGAGAACCATTTCGCGCCGGTCCCCGTCGCCGTCTATGGCATCGACCTGGTGCTGTGCGCGGTCGCCTACACCTTTCTCGCCACCAAGCTGCACCATTTGCACGGCAACGACACCGCCTTCGCCAAGGCGCTGGGCAATGACCGCAAGGGCAAGATCTCGGTGGCCCTCTACGCCGCCGCCGTCCCGCTTGCCTTCGTCAACCAATGGATCGGCGTTGCGATCTTCGTGCTGGTGGCCGCCGTCTGGTTCGTGCCGGACACGCGTTTTTCGCGGGTGCTGGAAAAGTAGCGTAGGACGACTCTACTTGCGCATCGCCTTCAGCTTTTCGGCAACCGACGCCGCAAGGTCGGCATAGCGCTCCTCCAGCCGCTCGGCCGCCTTGATGATCGAAAAATCATGGCCGAATTTTTCCAGCGCCATGCGCAATTTCTCGACGAACTCGGCCTGTTTTTCGAGTGCCGAAAACAAGGTCTTCACCTGCGCTTCGCTTATGTCCGGATTGGCAAGCATCTGCGGCACCTCGCGGCCCATCTGGTCGCCGGTGGCGGTCTGCTCCTTCAGGATCGCAACCCAGTCGGTCAATAGGCAGTCTCCTGTTCAGCCGCAGCATGCACGGCCGCCGTTGATGCGGTCAACCCGAACACGCGGGACGGCCTTGCACGATGCGCGTCCCGCGCTAAGTTCGGCGCACCCGAACCCTAGGAAAAAGATCATGACCTCCGACGCCGAAATCCAGTCCGCTTTGCCCGCCCTCAGCCGAGGCAACGTCGCCGTCATCACCGGGGGCGCCAGCGGCATCGGGCTTGCCGCTGCCAAAAGGCTGGCGGCTATGGGCATGAGACTGGTGCTGGCCGACATTGGCGGCGCGCGCCTCGATGCGGCCCGCCAGGCAGTCGCCGCGATCACCGGCGAGAATGCCGTGCTTGCCGTCGCCACCGACGTGTCGAAGGCCGACGAACTCGGCCGGCTGGCGGAAAAGACGCATGCCGCTTTCGGCGCCGTATCGCTGCTGATGAACAATGCCGGCGTCGGCAACAATCCGGGAAAACCGTGGGAGAACGGCGACGCCTGGAAGCGGCTGATCGACATCAATTTCTGGGGCGTCGTACATGGCGTCGAGGCCTTTGCGCCGGCCATGCTGGCCTCCGGAGAGCCGGGCCTGATCATCAACACCGGCTCCAAGCAAGGCATCACCACGCCACCCGGCAATCTCGCCTACAACGTATCCAAATCGGCATTGAAGACGTTCACCGAAGGCCTGGCGCACGCATTGCGCAACGAGCCGGGCGCGAAGGTCGCGGCGCATCTTCTCATTCCCGGCTTCACCTTCACCGGCCTCACCGAAGGAGCGGTCGAAAAACCGGCTGGCGCCTGGACCGGCGAGCAGGTGGTCGACTTCATGCTGGCTTCGCTGGCGCGTGGGGACTTCTACATCCTGTGCCCCGACAATGAGGTGATGCGGCCGACCGATGAAAAGCGCATGGCCTGGGCGATCGGCGACATCATCGAGAACCGGCCTGCTCTCTCGCGCTGGCACCCCGACCATAAGGACGCTTTCGCGGCCTTTATGGGAAACTGATCGTCGAACTCAGGCAAAGCCGAGAGTCAGGCGGCCGCGCGTTTTTTCGCGGTGCGCTTTTGCGCGACGGCCTTCTTGGCCGCGAGTTCGGCGAGCTCGTGGTCATGGCGTTTTGCCGCCCGCTCGCATTTGTCTCTGATCTCCTCGACCTCGGATTCGGTCAGGTGCTCGATGCCGATGAAATGATTGTGGCCCTCGCTGACGCGGATCAGTTCGTCGAGCTTGGCCTGAACCGCGGCGCCGTCGCGGTTCTGGGTGTTCTGGATCAGGAACACCATCAGAAAGGTGATGATCGTCGTTCCCGTGTTGATGACGAGCTGCCACGTATCGGAAAAGCCGAAGAATGGCCCGCTTACCGCCCAGACGATAACGATGGCGCAGCAGGCGATGAAAGTCGGCGGCAGGCCCGCCAAGTGCGAAACGGTGTTGGCGATTCTGGTAAACAGCTTTTCGATCATTCACATCCTCGACGGCTCAAGCGCGATAAACTGACCAAGGCCGCATTCATCGCTCCAACAATAAACAACCGGCAGCCGCTTCCGGTTCCCTGTCGCAGATGGCATCCTTGATGCAATTGAATGCACGCCAAAGGCGCAGCGCCGTGAAAAGCCGCCTTATCGGTTTGTTGCCATAGTCGCCATGCAGGCCAAAACCTGTTCGTTCCGCTTCACGCGGATTTGTCTCCAAGCCCCTTCCGCTGCGCCACCCCCGCATGGCGGAAGGGGTTCGTTGCGTTGCCGCAGACCGGCGGAACTCTTCCCGACACGTGCCGTTCAGAATTTTGGCGCCAGGATTTCGGCCAGCCAGTCGATGAAACCGCGCACGCGCGGCGAGCTCTCAGGAATGCTCTTGCTCCCAGCGATCGAGGAAATCCTCAATCGGCAAGGCCTGCATGTCGGGAACCGCTTTGGCGAGTTTCTCCGGCGGCCAGTCCCACCAGGCGAGGCTTTCGATCCGCGCCGCGATCTCGGAGGGAAAGCGCATGCGCAACGGCTTCGCCGGTACGCCGGCGACGATTGTGTAGGCCGGTACATTCCGCGTCACCACCGAATTGGCGCCGACGATCGCGCCATTCCCGATGCTGATGCCGGGCATGATGACGGCGCCATGGCCGATCCAGACATCGTTGCCGATGCCGACCGCCTTGGCCTGCCGCCGCGCGCGGAACGCCGCGTCGACGCCCAGCCAGCGGAAATACTCGTTCGGCCGGTAGCTGAGCTTGTGCTGCGTGATCCGCTCGATCGGATGCTCCAAGGCATTGATGCGGCTGTTGGCGGCGATCGAGCAGAATTTTCCGATCGTCGTGTAGATCGCCTCGGCGTGGCGCTCGAAATAGGAGAAATCGCCGACATTGACCTCGCGCAGCACCACCCGTTCGCCGATCGAGGCATAGCGGCCAAGCTTGCACGCTTTCAGCTCCGCGGTCGGATGGATGCGCGGCTCCGGATCTTTCAGGACGAGGTTTTCGGTACGGTCCATCTGGCGGATTTACCCCCGCGCAATTGCGGAAGCAATTGTCGCGTCGCCGTCGGGCCCGCAGGCGGGTCGATCTTGCGTCGGCTCCGACCGGCTATTTCGGCTTGCCGCCGGTCCACACCACGTTCTGGCCGAACAGCGGCACGGTCGTCACCGACATTTTCGCCGAGCCGTCCTGCACCTGGCGCGAATGCGAGAGATAGATCAGCGTCTCGTTCTTCTTGTCGTAGATGCGGTTCACCACCTGCTTCTTCCAGATCAGGCTGATGCCTTGCTTGAACACCTCTTCGCCGCCCTCGCTCATGTCGATGTCGCCGATGGTGATCGGCCCGGTCTGGCGGCAGGAGATCGAGGAATCAGACGGATCCTCGAACCAGTTGCCCTTGTGCAGCCGGTCGATGACGCTGCGGTCGAAATAGGAGACATGGCAGGTCACGCCGTCGATCTTGGGGTCCTTGATCGCCTCGACGATGATGTCGTTGCCGACCCAATCGACGCCGACCTTGCCGACCTCCTCTGCCGCGGCGGCACCGGCGCCAAGGGCAATGCATGCGGCCAGCGCGCCGCCGATCAGTTTCTGCCCAATCCGTCTCTGCCCAGTCCGTCTTTGCAAGGGAGCCTCCTCAGGTTCGGTTTGCCGCTCTCAGGTGGGATAAGGGCCAGCTGTTTGCAAGGTAGCGTCCAGCCCGGTTGCGGCAACGCGGCATCTTTGCCTTGCTCCCTGCGACCGGCTAAGACTGCTCGCCAACAGGAGCGCCGATCCGGCGCTCGATTTCTGCGACGGACACTTCCTGATGATGCGTTCAATTCTGGTCGGCATTCTGGTTCTGATGGCGGCGGGCATCGGCTGGCTCACCTTTGACTTCTATCGCGGCCATTATGGTGGCGAGCCGTATGGTGCGCCATTCACGCTGGTCGACCAGAAAGGCGCGCCAATCACCGAAGCCGCCTTCAGGGGAAAACCCAGCATCGTCTTCTTCGGCTTCACCCATTGCCCGGAAGTCTGCCCGACCACTTTGTTCGAAATGGCCGGCTGGCTGAAGGCGCTGGGCGACGACGGCAAGAACCTCAACGCCTACTTCGTTACCGTCGATCCAGAGCGCGACACGCCGCCGGTGATGAACACTTACGTCAGCAATTTCTCCGACCGCATCGTCGGCATATCGGGCGATCCCGACAAGGTGCACGCCATGGCGAAGTCCTTCAACATCTACTGGAAGAAGGTCGACACCGGCGACGGCGATTACACGATGGACCACACCGCCTCCGCGCTGCTGCTCAACGCCAAGGGCGAGTTTTCGGGCACCATAGCCTATGGCGAAAGCGCCGATACCGCGATCGCCAAGCTGAAGCGGCTGGCGGCAGGCTAGGCATGATCCCGAAATGTGGAATCCGGTTTTCTCGGACAGAAAAGTGTTGTCCAGAGATCATGCTCAAGCAAGAGAACAGCTGATGGGTCAGACCAGGCTCCACTTCATCGCTGGGAAGATCGAGGCCGACCGCATCTTTGCCGCGCTCGAGCCAGCTTTCGAGGATGAAGGCCTGCCGATCGCCGTGCTCGAAGTCGATGAAGACCGCGACATCTACGAGGTTTCGCTCTACACCGACGGCAATGTCGACGCGGTTGAGGCGCGGCTAAGGGACAGCCTTGCCGGACTGTCCCTGTCGAAGCCGATCGAGCGCGAGGTTCTGCCCGACATCGACTGGGTGGCGCGCTCGCTGGAGGGACTGAAACCGGTGCGCGCCGGACGTTTCTTCGTCCATGGCGCGCATGACCGCCGGAAGCGCCACAGCGGCGAACTCGCCATCGAGATCGAGGCCGGCCTTGCCTTCGGCACCGGCCATCACGGGACCACTGCCGGCTGCCTCGAAATGCTGGAACGGGTCGTGCGCCGCGAACGTCCCAGGAATGCCCTCGACCTCGGCACCGGCAGCGCGGTGCTGGCGATCGCCGTCGCCAAACTGGCGCATATTCCGGTGCTGGCGACCGACATCGATCCGATCGCCGTCAGGGTCGCCGCCGCCAACGCCCGCCTCAACCACGTCAAGGCACTGGTCGAAACGGTGACGGCGCCCGGCTTCCACCACCCGATCTTCGGCAAGCGCGCGCCTTTCGACCTCATCGTCGCCAACATATTGGCGCGGCCGCTGATGCGGCTGGCGCCTGAGATGGCGAGGCACATCAGCCTCGGCGGCTCGATCGTGCTGTCCGGCATCCTCGAGCGCCAGTGCAATGCGGTGATCTCGGCCTATGTCGGCCAGAATTTCCGCCATGTCAGGACCTTGCACCGCGAAGGCTGGGTGACGATCCACCTCAAGCACTGAGACGCAACGCGCTTTGGACAATCCGAGCCTGTTGCGATTGGCGAAAATCGATTCCGGTTTTCCGGGTCATGCGCTACGGTCGCGCCCGATACAGGAGGCATACCATGTTCCAGACCTTCGATTCCGCAGGCGACCCCAGCGTCGGCAAGCCGCGCGTGACGTTGCTACGGCGATGGCTGGCGGATAATGGCCTCGACGGTTTCCTTGTGCCGCGCGCGGACGAGCACCAGGGCGAGTATGTCGCCGATCGCTCGGCGCGGCTGAAATGGTTGACCGGCTTCAGCGGCTCGGCCGGCGTAGCACTTGTGCAGCGTGACCGCGCCTTCATGTTCGTCGATGGCCGCTATACCTTGCAAGTGCGCCACGAAGTCGATCTCGACATTTTTGCAAACGAGAGCCTGGTCGACAACCCGCCGGCCTCCTGGATCAAGGACAATCTCGGCAAGGGCGCCAGGCTTGGCTTCGACCCCTGGCTGCACACGATCGCTGAGGTCAAGGCGCTGAAAACCTCGGCCGAGCAATCCGGCGCGACGCTGGTGCCGCTCGACAGGAACCCGATCGACATCATCTGGAAGGATCAGCCGGCGCCGCCCGTGGCGCCAGTCGAAATCCACCCGATCGGCTTTGCCGGGGAACTCGCCAAGGACAAGCTGGCGCGGCTGGCGGCGGTAATCGGCAAGGAGGGCGCGTCACACGCCGTGCTCACCGACCCCTCCTCGATCGCCTGGGCCTTCAACATCCGTGGCGGCGACGTGCCGCACACCCCGCTGGCGCTCGGCTTTGCGATCCTTGCAGCAGATGGCAAGCACCAGCTGTTCATGGACCAGCGCAAGTTTTCGCGCACGGTTGCCGCCTATCTCACCCAACTCGCCGATCTGTACGAGCCCGGCGAATTCGAGGCGGCGGTCGCAGCCCTTGCCAAGGGCGGCGCCAAGATCGCGCTCGATCCGGTACTGGCGGCGGAAAAGCTGAGAATGCTGGTCGAGGACAATGGCGGCACATTTGTTTCAGCAGCCGATCCCGCCCGCATTCCGCGCGCCACCAAGAACCAGGCGGAAATCGCCGGCAGCCGCGCCGCGCACCGCCGAGACGGGGCGGCGGTGGCGAAACTGCTGTGCTGGCTGGAACGGCAGAAGCCGGGCACGCTCGACGAAATAACCGTTGTCACCAAGCTGGAGGAGGTGCGCCGGCAGACCGGCGAGGAAACGCAGATGCCGCTGCGCGACGTCTCCTTCGACACCATTTCCGGCAGCGGCCCGAACGGCGCCATCATGCACTACCGCGTCTCGCGCGCCACCAACCGCGAGCTGGCAAACGGCGAGCTGTTCCTGCTCGATTCCGGTGCCCAGTATCAGGATGGCACCACCGACATCACCCGCACCGTGCCGATCGGCCAGCCGACCGAGGAGATGCGCGAGCGCTTCACGCTGGTGTTGAAGGGCATGATCGGCATTTCCACGCTGCGCTTTCCCGCCGGCACGCGCGGCTCGGAGATCGACGCGGTGGCGCGCATGGCGCTGTGGAAGCATGGCTGCGACTTTGCCCACGGCACCGGCCACGGCGTCGGCTCCTATCTGGCCGTGCATGAAGGGCCGCAGCGCATCGCCCGCACCGGCACCGAAAAGCTGATGGCCGGCATGATGCTGTCCAACGAGCCCGGCTATTACAAGGAAGGCTCCTACGGCATCCGCATCGAGAACCTGATCCTGGTGACACCGGCTGAACAGGTGGAGGGCGGCGACATCGCCATGCACGGTTTCGAGACGCTGACGCTGGCGCCGATCGATATCAGGCTGATCCGCACCGACCTGTTGACGCGCGAGGAGTTGCACTGGCTGGATATTTACCATGCCTGGGTGCTGGCCGAGATCGGCCCGATGCTCGACGGCGAGACGCTGGCCTGGCTGGAGAAGGCGACGGCACCACTGCCGCATGATGCCAAGATCTGAAATGAGCTTCTTTCTCCCCGTCACTATACGGGGAGGTGAGGAGCGGTCCGCGAAGCGGACGAAAAGCCAATTGCTTGGCTTTTCGAGTGACGAACGCCCGGCAGGGCAATGAGCGGCGGCGCCGACAGTTCGAAACTGTTCCGCGCGCAGGCGCCCTATGCCACAAACTGCCGGGCGAGGATCAGCACCACCGCCCCGGCCAGAAACATCGCCATCAGGCCGCCGCGCAGCGAGACCACAGCGGCGACGACCAGTGCCGCCCATTCCGCCGGTCCGGCGCTGAGTGCGGCGGGCGCCACCAGCGTCGTCAGCACCGCCGCCGGCACTGCGTTCAAGCCGGCCTCGACGCGTGGATGGATGTGGTCGAAACGCGAGATCACCAGATGGCCGCCGACGCGGGTGAGATAGGTGGCGAGCGCGCCGGCAATGATGATCCACAAAGTCGCGCTCATCGTTTTGCCTCCACGCCGCTATGGTGCGGCGGCAGGATGACGGCCAGAAGCACGCCGGCAGCGGCGCCGACGGAGACGTGCCAGGGCGATCCCACAGTTTGGTAGGCAATGATCGACGCGGCGGCGCTGGCGATCACCACCGGCAGCCAGAGCGGCCGCTTGCGAAAGCCCATGACCAGCCCGAGGAAATAGATCGGCAGCAGGAAATCGATGCCGAGCGCATGCGTGTCGGGGATCAGCTTGCCGAAAACCGCGCCCAGCGCGCTTTCGATCCCCCAGAACACATACACCGGCAGGCCAAGGCCCATATACCAGGCAAAGCCAACGGTCTCGCCGGCTTCGGCCTTGCGCTCCGCCACCGCGAACTGCGGATCGGTGAGCACGAAATAGCCCAGCGCTTGGCTGATAACCGGCCAGTGCGCGATTCGCCGGCCGATGCTGGCGGAGTAAAGCACGTGACGGAAGTTTACCGCGAAGATCGACAGCACGATCAGCCATGGCGCGACATGCTGGCCGAACAATTCGATGCCGACCATCTGGCTGGCGCCGCCGAAGATCAGCGCGCTCATCAAGAAAGCTTCGAGAACGGAAAAGCCGTTGTCGACGGCGATGGCGCCGAACAGCAGCCCAAATGGCGCCGCGGCGACAACCACCGGCATCGACAGCCGCACGCCGTCCCAGAAGTCGCTGGCCACGGAATTTTCGCTTAAGGTCTCTGCCGACATGTCACATTCCCATCTCGCGCTGCTATGTAGGAGCCGGCGTTTGAAAAGTCAGACGAATTCGCTTGAGCCAACAAATCAGCGAAACTGATGTTGTAAAAACAGGTAAGGGGTTCGGATGATCGCTTATGATTTCACCGGCAGGCACGCAGTCGTCACCGGCGCCGGTGGCGGCATGGGCGAGGCGATCTCGCTGGCGCTGCTCGAGGCCGGCGCCTCGGTCACCGCCATCGACGTCAAGCCGCGTCCGGCGTCGCTTGCCGCCTATGACGACCGGCTCACCTTTGCCCAGGGCGACCTTACCGACGCCGCCTTTGTCGAGCAGACCATCAATGCCGCGGGCCGCAAGCGCGGCGGCATCGATTATCTCGCCAATGTCGCAGGCGTGCTCTGGTTCGGTCGCGACAAATCGGCCCTCGAGATGGACCTCGATGTCTGGGACCAGGTCTTCAACATCAATCTGAAATCCTTCGTCCACACCGCGCGGGCGGTGGTTCCCCATATGCGGGCCGGCGGACGCGGCGGCGCCATGGTGCACTTCTCCACCATCCAGTGGTATCGCGGCGATCCGACCCCGCAGGATGCCTACCAGGCATCGAAGGCCGGCGTCTGTGCGCTGTCGAAGTCGCTCGCCATGCAGTTGGCGGGCGATGGCATCCGCTCCAATTCGATCTGCCCGGGCATGGCGTTGACGCCGCTGCAGGCGCGCTGGGACACCGAGGAGAAACGCGCGGCCGTTGCCAATTATGCGCCGCTCGGCCGCATCGGCACGCCGCAGGACATGGCCAATGCCGCGCTATTCCTGCTTTCCGATGCGGCAAGCTACATCACCGGCATCGAACTGGCAGTCGACGGTGGTCTTTTGATGCGGATGTAGCCGTGCAGTGCGCCGGGCTGATTTAGCTCCGCGGTGCCGTGCCCTGGATCGCCCTGCCCCAGTCAAGCAGCGGCTTGGCGCGCAAGGCGAAATCGACAAGCTCGTCGACCAGCGTCGGCGCGTGAATTCCAGCCGGATCGATCATGTGCTGGACATAGAAGTGCCGGTTGCGGATGGCGTCGACAAGATCGGGTTCGTTGACCTGCTCGAAGCCACGCGGCGTGCGCTTCATGCGGCCCTCGGTTTCAAGTTCGAAGCCGTTTTTCTTCAGCGTTGAGAGCAGTTTTCGGAACTCGGCCGGCCGGGCGACGATCGCCTTGCGCATCGCCAGCAGCAGGGACGGCTCCGGATTCCACCAGGCGACATCGGCAAAGCAGCGGTCGATCCCGACATAGACGAAGAACACGCCCTGCTCCATCTTCGTGCCATCCGGCGACAGCATGGCCGACAAATGCTGGTTGTAGGGCCGCTTGTCCTTGGCGAAGCGCACGTCGCGGTTGATGCGAAACAGTGACTTCTTGCGGTCTCCGCGCAAGCCCAGACCCGCCGCCGCGAAGCGCTCGGTCAGCGTCTCGACCAGATCGCAGAACGGCTCATGCAACTCGCTGTCGTAAAGCGCGCGGTTTTCCTGGAACCATTCGCGGCTCTGGTGGAAGTCGAGCGCCTTGAGGAACGGTAGGGCCTTTTGCCCGAACCCTTTGAACGAACCGGCCATCACGCCTTGCCGACCCGTTGCAGCCAGGTGTCCTCGTCGATGACTTCGACGCCGAGTTCGCTGGCCTGCTTCAGTTTGGAGCCTGCGCCCGGCCCGGCCACCAGCAGATCGGTCTTCGCCGACACCGAACCCGCCACCTTGGCGCCGAGCCGTTCGGCCATCGCCTTGGCTTCGGAGCGTGTCATCTTTTCCAGCGTGCCGGTGAAGACGATGGTCTTGCCGGCAACCTCGCTGTCGGCCGACACGGTGACGACATACGGCTTCGGCTTGACCTGTTCGAGCAGTCTGTCGAGCACGTCGTCATTGCGTTCATTGCCGAAGAAATCGCGCAACGCATCGATCACCGTGTCGCCAATGCCGTTGATGGAGGGGAAGACGCTGTGCGGATCCTCAGCCGCCGCCGTTTCCTTGCCGACGCGGATCAGCTGCTCGATGGTCGAAAACGTCCGGGCAAGCACGGCCGCCGTCGTTTCGCCGATATGGCGGATGCCGAGTGCGAAGATGAAGCGGTCGAGCTCCGGCTCGCGGCGCGAATCGATGGCCGCGAACAGCTTGTCGAGGCCTTCATAATTGCGGTCCTCGACACCGCGCACATTCTTGCGCGCCTTGCCCGATGCCGCCTCGCGCTGCCTGGCCTGCTCCTCGCGCCGCTCGGCCAGCGCCCTGGTGACGGCCGGGCGGCGATCCCTGAGGGTGAAGATATCGGCGGCGGTCTTGACCAGTCCCGAATTGAAGAACAGGTCGATATTCTCGGCGCCCAGCCCCTCGATGTCGAGCGCGCCGCGCGACACGAAATGACGCAGCCGCTCCACGGCCTGCGCGGCGCAGATCAGCTCGCCGGTGCAGCGCCGGCGCGAATCCTCCTTGCCG
Source organism: Mesorhizobium sp. LSJC269B00 (assembly GCF_000502815.1). Classification (NCBI taxonomy): domain Bacteria; kingdom Pseudomonadati; phylum Pseudomonadota; class Alphaproteobacteria; order Hyphomicrobiales; family Phyllobacteriaceae; genus Mesorhizobium; species Mesorhizobium sp. LSJC269B00. The sequence continues at coordinate 429,163 of NZ_AYVN01000004.1, read as the reverse complement.
GTCTTCTCGTTGATTTCGCGCGTCGCCGGCGAGCCGCAGACCGGACAAATGTGCGGGAATTCGTAAGGCACCGCATCAGCCGGCCGCTTGTCGACGACGACGCTGACGATCTGCGGAATGACATCGCCCGCCCGTTGTATGACAACCGTGTCACCGATGCGGACATCGATGCCGTCGCGAATTGGCAAGCCGTTGCTGTCAAAACCCTTGATGTAGTCCTCATTGTGCAGCGTGACGTTTTCGACCACCACGCCGCCAACCGTGACCGGCGCCAGCCGCGCCACCGGCGCCAGCGTACCGGTACGACCGACCTGGATGTCGATCTTCTGCACCGTCGTCATCGCCTGTTCGGCCGGGAATTTGTGCGCAACGGCCCAGCGCGGCTCACCGGTGACAAAGCCCCAGCGACGCTGCAATTCCAGCTGGTCGACCTTGTAGACGACACCGTCGATGTCGTAGCCGAGCGACGAACGCAGCTCCTCGATCTTGTGGTAGTGCGCGATCAGCTCCTCGACCGACTTCGCCCGCACCATCAATGGGCTGACCTTGAACCCCCATTCGGCGAATTTCTGCACCGAATCATATTGGGTCGGCGCCGGATCCGCTGTCGTGTAGCCCCAGGCATAAGCAAAAAATTTAAGATTGCGGCTGGCGGTGACGGACGCATCCTTCTGTCGCAAGGAGCCCGCTGCCGTATTAGATCGGAAGAGCACACGTCTGNTCTCGATGGTCTCGGGCCAGCCCGATCCTTTCAGCTTGGCGGGGATGTCGGCGATGGTCCTGAGATTGGCGGTGATGTCCTCGCCGACAGCGCCGTCGCCGCGCGTAGCACCCTGCACGAACACGCCGCGTTCATAGCGCAGCGACGCCGACAGTCCGTCGACCTTCGGCTCGGCCGTAAACGCGATGTCGAGATCCTTGTCGCGGTCGAAGAAGCGCCGGCCACGCTCGATGAAATCGGTGACGTCCTCGTCTGTGTAGGCCTTGGCGAGGCTGAGCATCGGCACCGCATGGCGCACCTTGGCAAAGCCTTCCGCCGGCGCGGCGCCGACCCGCAGCGAGGGCGAATCCTCGCGTACCAGACCGGGAAACCGCTCCTCGATGGCAAGGTTGCGCCGCCGCAGCGCGTCATATTCCGCGTCCGTAATCGTCGGCGCGTCCTCGGCATGATAGCGCCTGTCATGACCGGCGATCTCCTCGGCCAGCCGCTGGAGCTCATCCGCGGCTTCGCTTTCGCTCAACGATTCGACTGGCTTTTCAGACATGCAGCGGTCCCTGGACAGTGGCGCGACACCATAAATCAGGATTTCGGAAAAAGCATTCCTGAACAGCGGGATGGAGCCATATCCTGACTCAGTCCGAAAGCCGTGCGACGACTACGCTGCAGCAATATTCTCGCGTAGCAGCCGTTCGGCGGCTGCGCGCGCCTCTTCGGTGATGGTGGCGCCGGCCAGCATGCGCGCGATCTCTTCCTGGCGCGCCGCCCGGTCCATTTCGGCGATGCCGGTGGCGACCTTGTCCGAGCCGCCGGATTTGGAGATCAGGAAATGCGTCGCAGCACGTGCCGCCACTTGCGGAGCATGCGTGACCGACAGCACCTGCACGCGCTTCGACAGCCTGGCCAGCCTTTGGCCGATCGCATCGGCCACGGCGCCGCCGACGCCGGTGTCGATCTCGTCGAAGACCAATGTCGGCGCCGAGCCACGGTCGGCCAGCGCCACCTTGAGCGCCAGCAGGAAGCGCGACAGCTCGCCGCCGGAGGCGACCTTCATCATCGGGCCGGGCCTGGTGCCGGGATTGGTGCGCACCCAGAACTCGACCTGGTCGATGCCTTCTTCCATGCGGTTCTCGCCATCGCTGGCCAGTTCGACGATGAACTCAGCCCGTTCCAGTTTCAGCGCCGGCAATTCGGCCATCACAGCCTTGGTCAGGCCGACCGCGGCCGCATGGCGAAGCGAGGACAGCTGGGCTGCGGAAATATCGTAGGCTTCGCGCGCCGCTGAGGCCTGCTTTTCCAGGAGATACAGGCGCCCCTCGCCGGCATCAAGATCGGCGAGATCGGCGGACATGGTGTCGCGCAGTTGCGCCAGATCGTCGACGGCCACACTGTGCTTACGTGAGGCCGCACGCAGCGAAAACAGCCGCTCCTCCGCCTTCTCCAGCCGCTGCGGGTCGTATTCGGTGGCGCGCAATGCCGCCTCGACGCCCGATTGCGCGGCATCCAGCGACAGCATCGCCTCGTCCAGCGACTTCACCACATCCTCGAGCAGGCCCGGCGCTTCGCTGGCCTTGCGCTGCAGGCGCCTGAGCAAACTGGCCAGTTGCGGCAGTGGCGAGGACGGGCCTGACAGCACATCCTGTGCGTCGTGTATTTCCGAGGCGATCTTTTCCGCCCGCATCATCGTTGCACGCAACTCCGCCAGTTGCGTCTCTTCGCCGGGCTGCGGATCGAGCTTTGCCAGTTCCGCCACCGAGGCCCTGAGGTAATCGGCCTCACGCGCCGCTGCCTCGACCTTGGCGCGGTGCCTGACGAACTCCTGCTCGGCGCCACGCCAGTAGCGCCACGCCTCGCCGGTCGCGCGGGCAGCGCCCAGATGGCCGCCAAAACTGTCCAGCAATTCGCGATGCGCGCCGGGGTCGACCAGAGCCCGCTCGTCATGCTGGCCGTGAATCTCGACCAGCGCATGGCCGATGTCGCGCATCAGCGTGACGCTGGACGGCTGGTCGTTGACGAAGACGCGGGTGCGGCCATCCGCGGTCTGCAGCCGGCGCAGGATGATGTCGCCGTCATCCTCGATGGCGTTTTCGGCCAGCAGCGCGCGCACCGGGTGGTTGCGCGGCACATCGAAGACGGCAATGACCTGGCCTTGAGCCGCGCCGTGGCGCACCAGCGAGGCGTCGCCGCGCGCGCCAAGCGCCAGCGACAGCGCGTCGAGCAGGATGGACTTGCCGGCGCCGGTTTCACCGGTCAGCACGGAAAGGCCGGGCTGGAAGTCGATATCCAGCTTCTCGATCAGGACGATATCGCGGATCGACAGTCTGGAAAGCATCAGAACCTGGACCTCAAGCAATTCCAGGAAAAGTGCGTAGCGGTTTTCCGTCCGGAATTGCGTACAACAAAAAGTTAGGACGGTTCAGCGCCTCAATTAAACCACTGAACCGCTGGTGAAACGGCTTGCGACCGATGGAGTCGCAGCGCCGCACTATCTTTTTGTTTGAGCGTCGGATCAATCCGAAAAGCGCGTTCCGCCTCAGTCGATGCTCGGGCGTCAGGCGCCGGTGATCAGCTTGCCGGCCTTGGATATCCACGATCCGGCATTCTCGCGCGGCTCAAGCCCGTTGCTCTGCAACAGCTTGTAGGTATCCTTGTACCATTGGCTGTCGGGATAATTGGTGCCGAGCACCGCAGCGGCGGTTTGCGCTTCCGAGGTCAAGCCCATCGCGTAGTAGCTTTCGGCCAGACGCGCCAGCGCCTCTTCGACATGGCGGGTGTTGGAATAGTTCTCGACCACGTTGCGGAAGCGCTTGACGGCAGCAATGTATTCGCGCCGCTCGAGATAATAGCGGCCGATCTGCATCTCTTTGCCGGCCAGCTGGTCGTTGGCGAAACGGATCTTTTCCTTGGCGTCGTCGACATATTCCGACGTCGGCCAGCGCGTCACCAGATCCTGCATCGTCTGCACGGTCTGGCGTGCTTCCTTCTGATCCTGGGTGACGTCCTTGATCTGCTTGTAGTAGCTCAGCCCGATAATATACTGGGCGTAAGCCGCGTCGTCGGTCGACGGATAGAGCGTGAGATAGCGCTTGGCCGAGCCGATCGCTTCGTCATAACGGCCGGCGCGATAGTCGGCGAAGGCGCCCATCACCATCGATTTGCGGGCGAATTCCGAATAGGGGTGCTGGCGGTCGACGGCGTCGAACTTCTTGCTCGCCTCATCCAGGCGGCCGGCATTGAGATTGGCAAGGCCTTGATTGTAAAGGACGTCGGCCGGTTCGGTCTGGTCGACATAGGTCGACAGGTCGACGTCTTTCTCGGACGACATGCAGGCCGAGAGGAAGAGCGATGGCACAACCACCGAAAGCGCCAGGAAAACAGCCCGATACGGCGCTTTCGATTGACCAACTCGCTTGAAGAACATGATTGGATTGCGCCCTTTCGGCGTTAGTTCAATGCCTTTCGCATGGCGTTCCCTCAAAACTGATCCCCACTTTTGAGCGACATGCGCCTAACAGACGGCAGCAGCCATAAACCATAACTGCCTTGCCCAGCAACGCTATGTCTAGCCAATCGCACATTTTTGTGGCGGCTTGGTGTTGCCCCGAATGCTACGCACTTTCACTGGCCGGTGATGCTTTCGTGCAACACCGGCCAGCGTTCAGAAAGCCAGAAAATCGTTAAGAATCAGATCACCCAGGGCGCAAAGACAGGGCCGGTGACGGCGCTCATCTCGGCGGTGCGGCCGCGCTCGCGGCGCGTGGTCTCGACGACCTCGAAGGCCGAACGGTCGGACAGAAGCCGCCGCAAAGCAGCCGCATTCATCCGGTGACCGCCGCGATAGGAGCGGAAGCAACCGATGAAACGGGCGCCGGCCAGCGCCAGATCGCCCATCGCGTCCATCGTCTTGTGGCGAGCGAACTCATTGGGGTAGCGCAGGCCGCCCATGTTGATCACCCGGTTGTCGTCGCCGATCACCAGCGAGTTCTCCAGCGAGGAGCCCAGCGCATAGCCGGCCGCCCACAGCCGCTCGACATCCTTCATGAAGCCGAAGGTGCGGGCGCGCGCGATATCCTGGCGAAAGATGTCGGGGTTGATGTCGGAGGCGAATAGCTGGCGGCCGATCGCCGGGCTTTCGAAATCGATCTCGACCTCGAAGCGCGTGCCGCTATAGGGCCTGAACTCGGCCCAGGACGCGCCATTCTCGATGCGGACGGGCTTGACCACCCTGATGTAGCGGCGCTTGACCGCCAGCGTATCGATGCCGGCTTGGTCGATGGCTTCCACGAACGCCACCGCACTGCCATCGAGGATCGGAACCTCATGACCGTCGATCTCGATGACGATGTTGTCGATGCCGAGCCCGAAAAGCGTCGCCATCAGATGTTCGACGGTGGCGATATGCTCGCCTGCCGGATCGCCGAGCATGGTGCAGAGATCGGTCGCGCCGACTTCAGCAACCAGCGCGCGGAACTCGCGGCTCTCGCTTCCGTTCGAAAGGTGGAAGAGCACGCCGGTGTCGGCGTCCGCAGGGAGGAAATTGACGGTGACCGGTTTGCCGCTGTGAACGCCGGTACCGGTCAGCGTTGCACGCGATTTCAGTGTCGTCTGATAGTCTTGCAAGACAAACCCCATAGCCCAAACGCCTAAGTCCGCTTTAACCCAAAAGGCGCGGCTCTTTTTTATCGGCAGGCAGGGCCACTTCCCCGAATCCCAGCACACCGAAAGTGCTGCGGCAAAGATAATGGTCTGTCAGGGAGACTCCAAATCACGGTTTCTTACTCTGTGTAACCGCGACAGACCTTGAGCGTCACATCGTAACGCCTTGTTATTAAACCACTTTAAACGTAACAGGCAGACAATCTCTCGTCTGCCTGTTAACAAGTGTTACATACCGTTAACGGCTCAGTTGGCCTGGCGGCGCAGGAAAGCCGGTATCTCCAGCTGGTCGTCTTCCTGGGTCGACCTGGTCTGCGGCGTCAACCGGCCCTGATCGTCGAGCTGGCCGCGGCGCGGCGCGTAAAGCTGCGGATCCTGGCTGGCAAGGCGGCGCATTTCCGGCGCCGCCTGGCGCAGTTTCGGTTCGCGCGGCTGTGCCGGCTGCAACCGGGCCGGCTCTTCTTCGCGGCGCGTCAGCCCGTTGGTCAGCCGCTTGAGCAGCCCCATCGGCCCGCTGTTTTCATGGTCGGCCGGACGGCCCTTGGCTTCCACCTCGGCCCGCACCACAGGCGGAAAATCCTCCACCCGCGGCATGCGCTGCGGTGCGGCAGCCACCGGCTGCGGCATTTCCCGCATCGGCGCCGGTTGCATCACCTGCTGCACGACAGGCTGCGGCTGGGCAGGCGGGGCCTGGAAGATCTTGCTCTGCGGGCGGAAATCTTCCGCCTGGGCCATCGGCGTCGGACGAGCCATTGCCGCCGCATTGGCCTCGGCAAGTTGGATCGCCTCGGCCACCGGATCGGCCGCGCGCTGCTCATAGGTCTGCTGCTGGACCGGTGCCGGACGGCCTTCCGCCCCCGGAGCCGCTGGGCGGCTGACCGGCTTCTGCTGCGGCGGCACGGCCCGGATCGAGATCGGCGCCGCGGCAATTTCAGCTGCCGATTTGTCGATGCCGGTGGCGACCACCGAGACGCGGATGACGCCTTCGAGTTCCTCGTCGAAGGTGGCGCCGAGGATGATGTTGGCGTCCTGATCGACTTCCTCGCGGATGCGGGTCGCGGCCTCGTCGACTTCGAACAGGGTTAGGTCGCGGCCGCCGGTGATCGAGATCAGCAGGCCCTTGGCGCCCCTCATCGAGGTCTCGTCGAGCAACGGATTGGCGATCGCCGCCTCGGCGGCGGCCATCGCGCGGCCCTCGCCCGAAGCTTCGCCGGTGCCCATCATCGCCTTGCCCATTTCGCGCATCACCGAACGCACGTCGGCGAAGTCGAGATTGATCAGACCTTCCTTGACCATCAGGTCGGTGATGCAGGCAACACCGGAGTAGAGCACCTGGTCGGCCATGGCGAAGGCGTCGGCAAAGGTGGTCTNCAGGTCGGTGATGCAGGCAACACCGGAGTAGAGCACCTGGTCGGCCATGGCGAAGGCGTCGGCAAAGGTGGTCTTGTCATTGGCCAGCCGGAACAGGTTCTGGTTGGGGATGACGATCAGGGTATCGACACATTTCTGCAGCTCCTCGATGCCGAGATCCGCCGTCTTCATGCGGCGCTGGCCTTCGAAATGGAACGGCTTGGTGACGACGCCGACGGTGAGGATACCCCGTTCGCGCGCCGCGCGGGCAACCACGGGAGCCGCACCGGTTCCGGTGCCGCCACCCATACCGGCGGTGACGAAGCACATATGGGTGTTGGAGAGATGATCGATGATCTCATCGATGCACTCTTCCGCCGCCGCACGGCCCACTTCAGGCTGCGAGCCGGCGCCGAGCCCCTCGGTTACATGCGCGCCGAGCTGGATCAGCCGCTCGGCCTTCGACATGGTCAGCGCCTGTGCATCGGTGTTGGCCACGACGAACTCGACACCGCGCAAGCCCGCGGTGATCATGTTGTTGACGGCATTGCCGCCGCCGCCGCCGACACCGAATACGGTGATCCGCGGCTTGAGCTCGGTGATGTCCGGCTTTTGCAGATTGATCGTCATTGTCTCCGTCCTTTGCCTTTCCCGCCGCTTCGCCGCCGCGGCCGCCTATGGGGCTGTCCCCGTCAATTAGAAACTGTCTCTCAACCACTGACTCATGCGATGCAGTTTTCCGCCCGTCCCGGTCATCCTGAGACCGGAAATTCCTTTCGCCGGATGGCTCTCGAAGCTCGCCATCTGCGGATAGATCAGCAGCCCGACCGCCGTCGAGAAAGCCGGCCCCTTGGCAGCTTCCGGCAGGCCCGCCACGCCGAGCGGGCGTCCGATGCGCACATTGCGTCCCAGAATGCGGCGCGCCGCCTCGGGGAGACCCGCAAGCTGGCTGGCGCCGCCGGTCAGCACGACGCGTTTTCCCACGGCATTGCCGTAGCCCGACTTGTTCAGCCGGTCGCGCAACAGTTCCAGCGTCTCGTCGATGCGGGCGCGGATGACGCGCGTCATCACCGAGCGCGGGATCTGCAGCGGCATCTCGCCGTCTTCGCCGATCGGCTGGATCGAGACCAGGTCGCGATCGTCGGCACTGCCGGGCAGCGCCGAACCATGCATCACCTTCAGCCGCTCCGCGGCGTCGAGCGAGGTCGACAGGCCCTTGGCCATATCGAGCGTCACATGATTGCCGCCGATGGCAATGGCATCGGCGTGGACGAATTTGCCTTCCGAAAACACCGAGATGGTCGTCGTGCCGCCGCCCATGTCGATGCAGGCCGCACCCATTTCCAGTTCGTCGTCGACCAGGGCCGCAAGCCCGCTGGCATAGGGCGTCGCCACCATGCGCTCGACCGAAAGATGCGAGCGGTTGATGCAGAGCTCCAGATTGCGCAGCGGCGCGGCATCGCCCGTCAGCACATGCATATCGACGCCGAGTTGGTCGCCGACCATGCCGCGCGGATCGCGCACGCCGCGCTCGGCGTCCAGCGAAAAGCCGACGGGCAGCGAATGGATCACGTCGCGTTCGGCCTTGAGCGCCTGCTTGGCGCCGGCGGCAAGCACGCGCTTGATGTCGGCTTCGTCGGCCTGATGGCCACCGAGATTGATGGTGGCCGAATAGGTTTCGCTCTTCAGCCGGCCGGCCGTCATGTTGACGATCAGCGAATCCACGGTCAGTCCCGCCATGCGTTCGGCTGCGTCGACGGACAGGCGAATGGCGTGCTCCGCGCGGTCGAGATCGACGACCACGCCCGACTTCACGCCTTGCGATTTCTGGTGGCCGATGCCGATCACCTGGATGCGGTGCGAGCGGCCGCGCAACAGCTTGCCGTCCTCGCGCGGCTTCAGTTTCGCCACCACGCAGCAAACCTTGCTCGAGCCGACATCCAGCACGGTGAGCGTGCCGGAACGCCGCGAAGAGGCATCGCTGTTGCCGCCAAGCCAGCTCATATCTTCGTCCCCGACTTGCGCTTCAGATTTTGCGGCTTTTCATTGAGCGCGGCCTGGCGCTGCGTCGCCGCTTCCGGCGTCAGCTGCACCACCAGGCGATCGGAGATGCGCATGTCGACGGCGGCGATGTCCCGCGTCAGAAGCCCGTTGTCGTGGTCCATCCGAACCAGATCGGCGATCGCCTGATCCTCGCCATCCTCGGGCAGCTTGATCGTGATGCCGTTTTCCAGCTTAAGGTCCCAGCGCCGTTCGCCGATGCGGATATAGCCTTTGACCCGAGCCGCGAGCTCGGGAAATTTGTTGATCTTGGCCACGAAGTCGGGGGCCTTGGCCGGCGCGCCGGTGCCGATGATCAGCGGCAGCAGCGCCTGCTTGCCGCCGGAGAACGGCGCGATCACCGCGCCGGAGCGTTCGATGACCGAAAGCTCCGCGCCCTGCTGCCAGAGCGCGAAGGGCTCGCGCTCCTCGACACGCACTTCCAGCGTATGTGGATAGACCTTGCGCACCGCCGCCACTTCGACCCAGGGCAAGGTATCAATACGTTCACGCGCGGCCTCGGCATCGAAGCCGATCAGTGACGTCCAGCCGTCGAGCTCGAGCCGGTCCAGTATGTCGATCTCCGAAGTCTGGCGGTTGCCGACCACCTTGATCTGGTCGACGGCAAAGCCGGTCCGGGCGGTGATGCTCTGGACGATGTCGTCGGCATGACCGCCGAGAATGGCGCCATAGAGGCTGCTTGATGCAATGAGCGAAGCCGACAGGATGGCCGCGGAAAAGCGCGGCGCGACGAAGTCGCCGCCGCCCAGGCGCGCCAGCACGCGCACCGGCCGGCGCAGCACGCGCGGCAGCACGAAATGGTCGAACGACAACGGCATGCCGAACAGCGCCGGCCCGGCGCCGCCCCTGCCCTTGTCCTGTCCCCATTTCAACGCAGACACGAAGCGTCCTCCACCATCCAACTCAACAATTCGCCAAACGAGTGCCCGGCCTGGGCGGCGATTTCAGGCACCAAAGACGTCGGCGTCATGCCCGGCTGAGTGTTGATCTCGAGCCAGACAATCTCGCCGTTTTCGGAGTGACGGTCGTCATAGCGGAAGTCCGATCGGGAAACGCCCCGGCAGCCGATAGCCAGATGTGCCTTGAGCGCCAGTGTCTGTATTTTTTGGTAAATATTTGATGAAATTTTAGCAGGGATTTCGTGTTTTGATCCGCCGGCGACGTATTTTGAATCATAGTCGTAGAAGGAATGGCCGGTCGGAATGATCTCGCAGACGCCGAGCGCCACGTCGCCCATGACGGCGCAGGTCAGCTCGCGCCCATGGATGTAGCGCTCGACCATGACGGTCTCGCCATATTTCCATTCGGACGAGCCGATGACCTGCGGCGGATGCGACTGCCCTTCATGCACGATGACGACGCCGAAGCTTGAGCCTTCATTGACCGGCTTGACCACGTAGGGCGGCTTCATCGGATGCTTGTTCTGGATGGCAAAGCGGCTGGCAACCTTCGATTCCGCCACCGCGATGCCGGCAGCCTTGGCGACCTTCTTGGCTTGCTCCTTGTTCATGGCGAGCGCCGAGGCGAGCACGCCCGAATGGGTGTAGGGAATGGCCAGATATTCGAGGATGCCCTGGATGGTGCCGTCTTCACCGAACGGGCCGTGCAGTGCGTTGAAGACGACATCGGGCTTGAGTTCGGTGAGCACGGCGCCGACATCGCGCGCAACATCGACGCGGGTAACCTGGTAGCCTTCATTCTCAAGCGCATCCGCACACGCCTTTCCCGAAGACAGAGACACGGGCCGCTCGGACGAGAATCCGCCCAGGAGGACAGCCACATGCTTGTTCTTCATATCCCGTCATCCCTCTCACGGCGGGCCCGCAACCACGCATTCAGCGACCAGATTGAGTCCGAGTCTCCCGGCAGGTTGCCCCCCAGACGGAAAACGCGGTCGACGCGTCGAACGACTCAAATCAGGAAACGCTTTAAGGCAGAGAATCAGAGAGTTGATTCGCTGGCAAGTGCTTATGATTCCGACAGATTCACTTTCCGCGAAAACGGCCGGAAAAAGCGTGTTGTGAGTCTTTGGAGCAACGGTGGCGCTGTTGTTTCAGACCGTTTGAAGTTCAAGCATCACATGAACTTCAGCTTGCGCTAAAGAAGCTGTCCGAGGAATTCCTGCACGGCATGGCCGGGGCGGAAATTGCCGAGCCGCTTGATTTCCCACTGCAGGCGGATGCCTGAATTTTCAAGCACGCGGGCGCGCACCGTCTCGCCGAGATATTCGAGATCGTATCCGGTCGCTGTTCCGGTGTTGATCATGAAGTTGCAGTGCATCGGCGACATCTGCGCGCCGCCGATCATCAGCCCGCGGCAGCCGGCCTTGTCGATTTCCTTCCAGGCCGAGGTGCCTTCCGGATTCTTGAAGGTCGAGCCGCCGGTCTTCTCGCGGATGGGCTGCACCGTCTCGCGATGCGTCTGGACGGCGTCCATGGCCGCCTTGATCGCCGCCTGGTCTTCCAAAACGCCCTCGAAAATGGCGGAGGTGAAGATCAGCCCGGCAGGTGCGGCCGAGTGACGATAGGCATAGCCCATTTCTTCATTGCTGAGCGTGTGGAGATTGCCCTTGCGATCGAGTGCGCGCACTTCCACGACGCGCTCGCGCGTCTCGACGCCATTGGCGCCTGCATTCATCCGCAGCGCCCCGCCGATGGCGCCGGGAATGCCGTGATAGAAATGAAAGCCGCCAATGCCGGCCTCATAAGCGACGGCCGCGACGCGCTTGTCGGGCGTCGCAGCACCGGCCTTGATGATGGTCGGCGAAACCACCTCGGCCTCGCCAAAGCCCTTTGCCGAAAGCCGGATGACGAAACCCGGAATGCCGCCGTCGCGCACCAGGAGGTTGGAGCCGATACCGACGATGGTGAGCGGGATGTCCTCCGGCACGGCGCGCAGGAAGGCAGCCAGATCCTCCTCGTCGGCCGGCTGGAACAGGGCGTCCGCCAGACCGCCGGCGCGGAACCAGGTGATCTTGTCCATCTCGGCATTGGGCGTGATGCGGCCGCGCAGGCCGGCAAGCCGGTCGCCAAGTTTGTCGAGCAGGTCCTGGCCGCGCATCATGAGACGGTACCGCCGAGTTCCCCAGGCAGCGCATAGGCCCATTGGGTGATGTTGCCGGCGCCCAGGAAGATGACGAAGTCGCCCGGTTTCGCCAACGCGCGAATGACGGGCGAAATCGCGGCAGGGGTTTCGACGTAGCGCGCATCGCGATGGCCGCCGGAGCGGATGCGCGACACCAGCGCCTCCGAGGTCACGCCGTCGATCGGCTCCTCGCCCGCCGCATAGACCGGCGCCACCATCACCGTGTCGGCATCGTTGAAACAGACCGAAAACTCGTCGAACAGATCGTGCAGCCGGGTGAAGCGGTGCGGCTGCGCAATGGCGATGACGCGGCCCTTGGTGGCGCTGCGCGCCGCTTTCAACACCGCCGTGATCTCGACCGGGTGGTGGCCGTAATCGTCGAAGATGTCGACGCCGTTCCACGAGCCGGTGTGGGTGAAGCGCCGCTTGACGCCGGCAAAGGACGACAGCCCCTTCTTGATCGCTTCGGCCGACAGGCCGAGTTCATGCGCGACCGCAATTGCGGCGGTGGCGTTGGAGACGTTGTGGCGGCCGGGCATCGGCAGCCGCAGATCCGATATCGTCGTCTGGCCGCCGGTCTTGCGGTCGCGGATCACCACGTCGAATGCCGAGACGGCACCGGCCATGCGGTGGTTGGTGAAACGCACATCGGCCTGCGCGTTCTCGCCATAGGTGATGACGCGGCGGTCCTCGATGCGGCTGACCAGCGCCTGTACTTCCGGATGGTCGGTGCACATCACGCCAAAACCGTAGAACGGCACGTTCTCGACGAATTGCCGGAAGGCCTCGCGCACCTTGTCGAAACTGCCATAATGGTCCAGATGCTCGGGATCGATGTTGGTGACGACGGCGATCTCGGCCGGCAGCTTGAGGAAGGTGCCGTCGCTTTCGTCGGCTTCGACCACCATCCACTCGCCATCGCCCATACGGGCATTGGTGCCATAGGCATTGATGATGCCGCCATTGATCACCGTCGGGTCGAGCCCGCCGGCATCGAGCAGCGTCGCCACCATCGACGTGGTTGTGGTCTTGCCATGCGTGCCACCGATCGCGACCGCCTGGCGGAAGCGCATCAGTTCGGCCAGCATCTCGGCCCGGCGGACAATTGGGAGCAACTTCTCCCGCGCGGCCTTCAGCTCGGGATTGGATTTCTTGATCGCGGTGGAGACGACCACCACTTCGGCCGCGCCGATATTCTCGGCCTTGTGGCCGACAAAGCATTCGATGCCCTTGTCGCGCAGCCGCTGGACATTGGCGCTGTCGGCCTGGTCCGAACCCTGCACCTTGTAGCCGAGATTGTGCAGAACCTCGGCGATGCCGCTCATGCCGATCCCGCCAATGCCGATGAAATGCACAAGGCCGATGGTCTGCGGCATCTTCATCAATGCGTCCCTTTCCTGAAATCCGAAACGGTTTTTCTGGACGCAATAGCCTCTGTGAGATCAGCGAGCAACCGTGCCGCGTTCGGCCGGCCAGCCGACTTCGCTCCGGCAGCCATGGCCGTCAGCCGCTCGGGAGTGTCCATCAGCCCGCCAATGAGAGCCGCGATGCGCTCCGGCGACAGTGACGATTGCGGATGCACCTCGCCGCCGCCCGCCGCGGCAAGGGCGGCTGCGTTCGCCGCCTGATCGTGATCCAGCGCATAGGGATAAGGCACCAGCAGCGCCGGCCGGCCGATGACGGCGATCTCCGAAACCGTCGAGGCGCCGGAGCGCGAGATCACCAGATGCGCCGCGCCCATGCGCTGTGCCATATCGGTGAAGAAGGGCGAGACCTCGACATGGACGCCGAGTGCCGCATAGCCAGCCTTCACCCGCGCCACGTCGTCGGCGCGGGCCTGCTGGGTGATCACCAGCCGCTTGCGCTGCGCCTCCGGCAGAAGTGCGATCGCCGCCGGCATGGCATCGGAAAAGAACTGCGCGCCCTGGCTGCCGCCGAACACCAGGAGCCTGAACGGATCCGCCCCTTGGGATGCCTTATAGGGCGTCTTTGCCGCCTCCAGGATTGGCGGCCTGACCGGATTGCCGGTCGTCACCGTCTTGGCGCCTGTGGCGCTTTCATCTTGCGGCAGGAAGCCGCCGGCAATGGCATCGACGCGCCCGGACAGCGCCCGGTTGGCGCGGCCCATCACCGCGTTCTGCTCATGGATCAGCGTCGGCAGCTTGCGCCGCGTCGCGGCATAGAGCGGTGGCAAGGTCGGATAACCGCCAAAGCCGACGACCGCATCAGGCTTGATCCTGGCGATGACGGCGGAGGCCTGGCGCACGCCGCGCCAGATCTTCCAGAACGCGCCAAGCAGCGCGACAGGGTTTTTCGAGCCCATCGTCGCCGACTGGATCGGATGGATGGCGGCGGCCGGGAAATGGCCGGCAAAGCGCTCGGCGCGGTCGTCCGTCGCCAGATGCACGCTCCAGCCGCGCTCGATCAGCTCATGCGCCAGCGCCTCGGCCGGAAACAAATGTCCGCCTGTTCCGCCCGCCGCGAGAAGGATGACACCCCGCGCCATATCACTCCGCCGGCAGGGCGCGCTGCGACAGGGCAAAGCCCATCTGCTTGCGCTTTTCCGGTCGCTTGCGGGTCAGCGCCAGCACCATGCCCATCGAGATGGCAATGGCGATCTGCGAGGAGCCGCCATAGGAGATGAAAGGCAGCGTCATGCCCTTGGCCGGCATCAGTTGCAGGTTGACGCACATGTTGATGACCGACTGCAGGCCGAACACGGTGACGAGACCGCCGACGGCGTAGCGGGTGAAATCATCATGTTCCTTCAGCGCCGTGCTGAGGCCGCGCAGCACGATGAAGGCGAAGATCGACATGATGAAGAAGCACATGATCAGCCCGAACTCTTCGCCGGCGACCGAAAAGACGAAGTCGGCATGCGCGTCGGGAATGACCCGCTTGACCGTGCCCTCGCCCGGCCCGACGCCGAACCAGTGGCCGTTGATCAGCGCCTCGCGGCCCATGTCGACCTGGAACGTGTCGCCTTCGCCGGTCAGGAATTTGTCGATGCGGGCGGCGACGTGCGGGAACACCGTATAAGCGGCAAACAGGCCGCCGGCGCCGGTGGCGCCAAGCGCGATGATCCATAGCCAGGGCAGGCCGGCCATGAAGAACATGACGCCCCAGGTGCCGGTCACCAGCATGGTCTGGCCGAGATCGGGCTGCGCCACCAGAAGCGAGATGACCAGGATCAGCAGCAGCATGGCAAACAAATTGCCCGGAATGTCGGGCTGGCGCTTGTGTTCGGCGAACAGCCAGGCGCAGACGATGACGAAGGCGGGTTTCAGAAATTCCGACGGCTGGATCGACATGCCGACAAACGACACCCAGCGCCGCGCGCCTTTCACCTCGACGCCGATATAGAGCACGGCGACCATCAGCACCAGCATGATCCCCAGGATGATCAGCGCCATGCGCCGGATCTGCCGCGATTCCAGGAAGGACACTGCCAGCATCACGCCGAGCGCCGGCACGGTGAAGATGATCTGCCTGGTGGCAAAGTGGAAACTGTCGAGGCCGATGCGTTCGGCCACCGCCGGGCTTGCCGCAAAGGACAAGACGATGCCAAGCCCCATCAGCGACAGGAACGCCGCCAGGAACCAGCGATCGATCGTCCACCACCAGGTTGCAACCGGGCTTTTGTCGAGACGGCTTTGCATTATCGTGCCCCTCCGATGGGTTTCACGCCCTCGATAGCATTCGCAGCTTGCCTGAAGGCTTCGCCGCGAACTTCGAAATTCTTGAACTGGTCGAAACTGGCGCAGGCCGGCGACAGCAGTACCACCACCTCGCCGTTGTCATCCTTGGCCGAGTCTTTCGCGGCATGGTCGACCGCGGCGGCCAGGGTGCCCGAGATTTCATAGGGCACGGCTTCGCCGAGCGTCGCCGAGAATGCGGGCGCCGCCTCGCCGATCAGATAGGCCTTGGCGACGCGCGGGAAGAAACCGCGCAGCGGCTCGATGCCGCCTTCCTTGGGCAGTCCGCCGGCGATCCAGTAAATGCGCGAAAAACTCGACAGCGCCGGTGCCGCCGCATCGGCATTGGTCGCCTTGGAATCGTTGACGAACAGCACATGATCCTTGCGGCCGACCTGCTCCATGCGATGCGCGAGGCCGGGGAAGCTTTCCAGTCCCGCCTGGATTTCGCCCAGGCTCAAGCCGACCTTGAGGCAAGCTGCGACGGCGGCAAGCGCGTTCTGCGCATTGTGCTGGCCGCGCAACGAACCGATGCCTTCGAGGAAGGCGACGCGGCTGTAGCGGCCATGCACGGCTTCCATCAGATCAGAGCCGTCGGCGAAATAGCCGTCGGTCAGCGGCAGCCGCTTGGAGATGCGGATCACCTCCCGGCCCGCCCTCTCCAGCCGGTCAGCGATCTGCGCGCACCAGGAATCGTCAACGCCGACGATCGCCGTCTCGCTGCCGGCAACCAGCCGCTCCTTGATCGAAGCGTAATGCTGCATGGTGCCGTGGCGGTCGAGATGGTCGGGCGTCAGGTTGAGCAGGATGCCGGCCGTCGGGTTGATCGAGGGCGCGAGATCGATCTGGTAGGACGAACACTCGACGACATAGTCCCGGTCAGCCTGCGGTGGATCGAGCGTCATGATGGCCCGGCCGATATTGCCGCCCATCTGCGTGTCGCGCCCTGCCGATTTGAGGATATGCGCGGTCAGCGCCGTGGTCGTCGACTTGCCGTTGGTGCCGGTGATAGCGATGAACGGCGCATCAGGCGCGCGCGCAATCCGCTCGCGGCAGAACAATTCGATATCGCCGATCACCTCGACGCCGGAGCCACGCGCCAACTCCACCGTCCAGTGCGGCTTGGGATGCGTCAGCGGCACGCCGGGTGAGAGCACGAAGGCCGAGAATTTCGACCAGTCGGCGCCGCGCAGATCGGCGGTCGCAATGCCTTGGTCAGCAGCCTTGGCGACGCTATCGGGATTGTCGTCCCAGGCGAGCACGTCGGCGCCGCCCTCGATCAGCGCGCGCGCCGTGGCGGTCCCCGAGCCACCGAGCCCGAAGAGCGAAACGCGTTTGCCCGAAAAGGATGCGGCGGGGATCAAGCGGGTTCCTATCTCAGCTTGAGGGTCGACAGGCCGACCAGCGCCAGGATGACGGCGATGATCCAGAAGCGGATCACCACCTGGCTTTCGGTCCAGCCGAGCTTTTCGAAATGATGATGGATAGGCGCCATCAGGAAGACGCGCTTGCCGGTCATCTTGAAGTAGCCGACCTGGATGATGACCGACAGGATTTCCACGACGAACAATCCGCCGACGATGACCAGCACGATTTCGTGCTTGGTGGCGACCGCGACCGTACCGATCAGGCCACCCATGGCCAGCGAACCGGTGTCGCCCATGAAGATCGCCGCCGGCGGGGCGTTGAACCAGAGGAAGCCGAGGCCGGCGCCGATGACGGCGCCAAGCACGACAGCCAGCTCGCCAGTGCCGGGCACGAAATGGATCTGCAGATATTCGGCGAACACCGCATTGCCGGAGAGGTAGGCGATGACGCCGAAGGATGCCGCCGCAATCATGATCGGCACGATCGCCAGCCCGTCGAGGCCATCGGTCAAATTCACCGCATTGCCGGCGCCGACGATGACGAAGCAGGAGAACGGCACGAAGAACCAGCCGAGATTGATGATGAATTCCTTGGCGAAGGGGAAGGTCAGCGACGACGAGAACGGCGCCTGGCCATTATGCATGATCGCCCAGGCGGCGATGCCGGCGATGACGAATTCCAACGCCAGCCGCGCCTTGCCGGAAAAGCCGAGATGCGACTGCTTGGTTACCTTGAGATAGTCGTCGTAAAAGCCGATCGAACCGAAGCCCAGCGTCACCAAGAGCACCACCCAGACATAGATCGAGGAGAGGTTCGCCCATAGAAGCGACGAGCCGACGATGCCGCACAGGATCATCAGCCCGCCCATGGTCGGCGTGCCGGCCTTCTTGAAATGCGTCTGCGGGCCATCGGCACGGATCGGCTGGCCCTTGCCTTGCCGCAGCCTCAGCGAATTGATGATGGTCGGCCCGAAGATGAAGACGATCAACGCCGAGGTGATCAGCGCACCGCCGGTGCGGAAGGTAATGTAGCGGAAGACATTGAAGACCGAGACCTTGTCCGCAAAATCGACGAGCAATGTAAACATGCGATTCCGTCCCCCGGACTAGTTCTGTTTCGTGCCTGCGGCTTCCGCCGGATATTTGCCGAGCAAGGCCTCGACCAGCTTTGAAAAGCCGATGCCTTTCGACGATTTGATCATCACAACGTCGCCGGCCTTCAGCGTCGACAACAACAGCGGCTTCAATTCCTCGGCGCCGGCGCGGTATTCCGTTTTGATCTCGTCGGGCAGGATGTCTGCCAGCGCCTGCATTTCCGGGCCGCCGAGAAAGACCGTGTGCGTGCCGGTCCCGACGATCAATTCGGCCAGGGCTGCATGCAGCTTGGCCGAATGGTCGCCGAGCTCGAGCATGTCGCCGAGCACGGCGATGCGCCGGCCCTCGCCCGTGACAGGCGTCGCGTTGAGCAGCGCCATGGCAGCAGCCATCGAGGCCGGATTGGCGTTGTAGCTCTCGTCGATCAGTGTGATCGGTCCCTTGGGATGGCGCAGCACATGGCGCTTGCCACGGCCACGCTCCGCAGAGAGATCGGCCAGCGCTTCCGCCACCTTTGCGATGTCAGCTTCAACGAGATGCGCCGCGCCAAGAACGGCGAGCACATTCTGCACCATGTGGCGGCCAGGCGCGCCGATCCGGGCAACGACATCCTGACCGCCGATCCTGGCGGTAATATCGGAATGACCGGCATGCAGCTCGCATTTGGTCAGCTTGTAGGTCGACCGTGCATTCTCGCCGAAGCCAAAGACATGTTCGACGCCGGCGGCCCGCGCCATCTTGTCGAGCAGCTTCCAGCGCGCATCGTCGCGGTTGAGCAAGGCCGCACCGCCGGGCTCGATGCCTTCAAAAATCTCGGCCTTGGCCTTGGCGATCTCGTCGAGATTTCTAAAGAAGCCGAGATGCGCGGCGGCGATCATCGTGACGATGGCCACATGTGGCCGGACCATCTTGACCAACGGCCGGATCTCGCCGGGATGGTTCATGCCGATCTCGAACACCGCATAGTCGCAATCGCCGGGCATGCGCGCCAGCGTCAGCGGCACGCCCCAATGATTGTTGAAGGACTGCGCCGAAGCATGCACCGTGCCGACGGCCGACAGCACATGACGCAGCGCCTCCTTGGTGGTGGTCTTGCCGGCCGATCCGGTCACCGCGATGATTTTTGCGCTGGAACGGGCGCGGGCGGCAACACCGAGTTTCTCCAGTGCTGCCAGCACATCCTGCACGACGATCATCGGCGCCGTCAGCCGCCCAAGCGACGGCAATTTGCCCTCGGCGACGACCAGAACGCCGGCGCCGGCCTTGATCGCCGCGGTCGCGAAGTCATGGCCGTCCATCGCCTCGCCCTTGATGGCGAAGAAGGCGTCGCCCGGCTGCAGGCTGCGGCTGTCGATCGAGATCCCCGAAATTCCCTCCGGCATCGGCCCGAGCGGCCGACCGCCCATGGCGTCGACCAGCGCGTCGGAAGTCCAGAGCACGCTCATGCGGCCCGCTCCCGCAGCGCCGACCGGACTTCTTCGTGGTCGGAGAACGGAAAAGTCTCGGCGCCGATAGTCTGGCCCTCTTCATGGCCCTTGCCGGCAACGATCAGCGTATCGCCCGCTTTGAGCATGGCGACCGCTTCGTGGATCGCCTTGCGGCGGTCGCCGATTTCAATCGCGCGGGGCGCGGCTGCCAGGATCGCGGCACGGATCGTTTCCGGCACTTCCGAGCGCGGATTGTCGTCGGTGACGATGACGACGTCGGCCAGCCGCGTGGCGATTTCGCCCATGATCGGCCGCTTGCCCCGGTCGCGGTCGCCGCCGCAGCCGAACACGACGATGACGCGACCGGTGGTGAACGGGCGCACGGCGGCCAGCACATTTTCCAGCGCATCCGGCTTGTGGGCATAGTCGACATAGACGGGCGCGCCATTGGCGGTGGCGCCGACAAGGTCGAGCCGTCCCGGTGCCCCCTGAAGTTTCTCCAATGCCATCAAAGCTTTGGCGACCGGCGTTCCAGTGGAAATGGCCAGCCCGGCCGAAACCAGGGCATTGGCGATCTGGAAGTCACCTGCGAGCGGCAGGTCGATCTCGTAGAGCACGCCGTCGGCTTCGACCTCGGCGCGCTGGCGGTGGCGCTCGTGCTCGACCCGCTTCAGGCGCAGGAAATCGCCATGGCGGCCGACAGTCAGCACCTTGAGCCCCGCGGCCTGCGCAGCCTGAATGGTCGGCGCCGACCACGGATCGTCGGCAAAGATGACCGCCGGCGCGCCTTTCGGCAGCAGCGTGTCGAACAGGCGCAATTTGGCGCGATGGTAGTCCTCGACCGTCGGATGATAGTCCATATGGTCGCGGCCGAGATTGGTGAAACCGCCCGCGGCGAGCTTGACGCCATCGAGACGGCGCTGGTCGAGACCATGGCTGGAAGCCTCCATCGAGGCGTGTGTGACGCCGGCCTCCGCCAATTCCTTGAGCAACTGGTGCAAAGCCACTGGATCGGGTGTGGTCAACGAACCGTAATCGTTGCGGCCCGGCGCCACCACGCCGGTGGTGCCGATGGACGCGGCGGCAAAGCCGGCCTGCTCCCAGATTTGCCTGGTGAAGGCGGCGACCGAGGTCTTGCCTGCGGTGCCGGTAACCGCGACCATGGTCTCCGGCTGGCTGCCGAAGAAACGTGCCGCGCTCAGCGCCAGCGCCAGGCGTGGGTCGTCGACGCTGAGCACCGGGACGGACAGGCCGGAAACGGCGCTGGCCTTGCCCACGACAACCGCCGCTGCGCCGCGCTTTGCCGCATCGGCGGCATAGGCCGAACCATCCGCCTTGCTGCCGGCGAGCGCGAAAAAGACCACGCCGGTCTTGACCGTGCGGGAATCCGACGAAATCCCGGTTACCTCCACATCGCGGGAAGATGTTCCCTCGACAGGCAGGATACCGGCTAAATCTCTCAGGTGCATCGAACCCCGTTTATCTCAACAAAATGGCGCGCAGTTGCCGGCGCGCCCTAAGAATCACTGATAGGAAACCAGCGTTGCGCCATTTTCATGGCTGAAATCTGGCTTCACGCCAAGCATGGCGGCTGCCCGCCTGATGATGTTTCCGGCCATGACACCCGCATTGTTGGCGGCAACGTCGGTCATTCCTGGCTTTTCCGGGTGCGGAGCGTCAGCGATCGTAAACACCAGATACTGCGGATCGTCCATCGGGAAGGCGGCGACGAAGGTGTTGAAATTCAGTTCCTTCGAGTAGCGGCCATTGATGACCTTCTCGGCGGTTCCGGTCTTGCCGCCAACGCGGTAGCCGGGCGCTCTGGCGTTTCTGGCCGAGCCTTTCTCGGCATTGAGCGTGTAGAGGTAGCGCATGCCCTCCACAGTCTTTTCGCTGACCACTCTCTTGGCCACCGCCATGGCATCCTGCTCGCTGCGGACCAGGAAAGTCGGCGGGATCAGGTAGCCCTGCATCAGCGCCGCGCAGCCAACGGCCGCCTGCAGCGGCGTCGTCGACACGCCATGGCCGAAGGCGATGGTGAAGGAGTTGACCTGTTTCCAGACCTTCGGTTCGGTCGGGCGCGCGACCTCAGGCAGTTCGGTCTGCATCCTGTCCAGAAGGCCAAGGCGATGCAGGAATTCGCGGTGCCCCTCGATGCCGACCATTTCGGCCTCACGCGCCGATCCGATGTTGGAGGAGTAAAGGAACACCTCCGGCAATGACAGCACGCGGTTCTTGCCGTGGAAATCGTGGATCGCCTGATGGCCGACCCGGATTGGGTGCGAGGCGTCGAAACGGCTGTTCATGTTCGCCTTGCCGGAATCGAGCGCCATGGCCGAGGTGAAGCTCTTGAAGGTCGAGCCCATCTCGTAGAGGCCGGCCGACATGCGGTTCAGCCGATCCTTGTCCTGCGCATTGAAGGGATTGTTCGGATCGAAATCCGGCACCGAGGCCATCGCCACCACTTCGCCGGTCTTGATGTTGAGCACGACGGCGCCGGCGCCCATGGCGCGATAGCGCTCGAGGCCGGCGGCAATCTCGTCGCGCACCACATGCTGGACGCGCAGGTCGATCGACAGCTGAACCGGCTTCAGATCCTTGGCGATCGCAAGGCCTGAGGCCTGCAGGTCGCTTAAGCCCTGCTCGTCAATGTATTTCTCCATGCCGGAGATGCCCTGATTGTCGATGTTGGTGAGGCCGACAATGTAGGACGAGGTCACGCCGGCCGGATAGAAGCGGCGCTTTTCGGTGCGAAAGCCGATTCCGGGAATGCCGAGCTGCATGATGTCGGCCTGCTGCTTGGGCGTCAGCTGCCGCTGCAGCCAGACGAAGCCGGCGCCGCTCTTCAGCTTGTGATAGGTCTGCTCGGGGTCGATATCTGGCAGAATGGTCGACAGCTTTTCGATCGCCTCGTCGGCATCGACGATGCGGCGCGGCTCGGCAAACAGCGATGCCGTCTTGATGTCGGTCGCCAGCACCTCGCCGTTGCGGTCGACGATGTCGGGACGCGACGCCGTCACCCGGCTTTGCGGCCCATTCGACATGTCGGGGGACTGGAAACCGAGATAGACCAGCCGCCCGGCGATGGTCGAATAGATGCCGAAGAACACCGCCATCGTCATCACGATGCGGGTCTTGGCCTTGCCGCCGGTCGCCTTGCGCGCGCCTTCGACCACGATGGAGCCGTCCTCGCCGGTCCGTGCGCGGCGCTTCAGCAATTTGCCGACCGACGGAAGTTTGGCGCGCATTGGAAATCCAGCGATCATTGGACGATGGCTCCGGTGACCACGGGATCCTTATCGGCTGGTCCTTTGCCGGAATTGTCGGCCATGCCGCCAAGCCGTTGCGACGACAGGTCCTCGATGTTGAGCGGTTTTGCCGGCAGGTCGTCGAGCCCGACGATCTGCCGCGCATTGACCGGCTCGAGTGCGAGCTGCGATTTGTAGATTTCAGCCAGCTTCTGCAGGCGCGACGGCTGGGTCAGCAGGCTCCAGTCGGCCTTGAGCAGGTCGATCGTGTCCTCCTCATAGCGGATCTGCGCCTCGATCTTCTGCACCGAAGCCAGCTGTTCCTCGGCCTCGCGCTTGGCCTTGTAGGTCAGGGCCGCGGCCGAGACCATGACGGCGATCAGGACTATGTCGCTGGTTCGAAACACGTATTCACCTCTCTCGCGGCGCCTGGATGCCGGGAAGCTTTGGAAGGCCGAAAATGGTGAGATCACCGGCGCGCGCCGGCGCCTCGGTGCGGATGGCGGTACGCAGCCTGGCCGAGCGCGCCCGCGGATTGGCAGCGACCTCGGCATCGCCTGCCGTCACGCCGCCACCAGCCTTGCGGAAGGTCGCGGTGCGCGCGTGCGCCTCGGGCAAATGACGTGAGCCGGTGGCGACGTCGGCGCGGTCGGCGATGAAGCGCTTGACGATGCGGTCTTCCAGCGAATGGAACGTCACCACCGCAAGCCGCCCGCCGGGCTTCAATACCCGCTCGGACGCCATTAGGGCTTTGGCCAATTCGCCCAGCTCGTCATTGACGAAAATGCGCAGCGCCTGGAAGACGCGGGTGGCCGGATGAATCTTGTCCTTCGGCGCGCGGCCGATATGCGTTTCGATCGCGTCGGCGAGATCGAGCGTGCGCTCGAACGGACGTTTTTCGCGGCGTGACTCGATCATGCGGGCAATGCGGCCGGCATTCCGCTCTTCGCCGAGGAAGCCGAAGATGCGGGCAAGGTCGCCTATCTTGAACGAATTGACGACGTCGGCAGCACTCAAGCCCGCCTGCGCCATGCGCATGTCGAGCGGCCCGTCGGTGCGGAACGAAAAGCCGCGCTCGGGCTGGTCGACCTGCATGGAGGAAATGCCGATGTCGAGGACAACGCCGTCGGCGCTTTCGACCTGCTCGTCCAGCGTCGAAAATGGCGCCTGCACCAGCCTTAGCCTGCCGCCGGATTGCTGTTCCAGGCCGCGCCCGGCGGCAATCGCATCGGGATCGCGATCGATCGCCACCACCGAGGCGCCGCTCGCCAGGATCGCCTTGGTGTAGCCGCCGGCGCCAAACGTGCCGTCGACGATCACATCGCCGGCTTTGGGTGAGAGCGCCTCCAGCACTTCGGCGAGGAGGACCGCAATGTGGCGGACCGGTCCGCCAACGGCGCTGAGATCATCGCCGTGATCCGCCATCATTCCGGCCGCTCCCCAGCCTTGGCCTCGTGAGCCTTCGTCCCCTGCCGAAGCTGCAAAAGCCGAGCGCGCGCCTGCGCCCCATAGGCGGCCAGCCGTCCAGGCTCCCAAACTTGAAAGAAATTGCCACGGCCGACAAAGGCCACTTCGCTCGTGATGCCCGTATGCTCGCGGATGAAATCGCTCATCGTGATGCGGCCATCCTGATCGAGCTTCAGGAACGTCCCGTCGCCATGGCAGAAGAACGACATATCGTCCGCCGTCTGCAAAAAAGGGTCTTCCAGCGCGATGCGCTGCTCGTAGCGGTCGAGCAGATCGAGCCCGCCGACATCCATCGCAGGCACATCCAGGCCGCGCAGCGCGTAGAGCTCCGAATAGCCGCGTTTCTGCACGACAGCGCGGAAATGCGCCGGAACGGAGACCCGCCCCTTCGCATCGATCCTGTTCACCGCGCTTGACAGAAACCGGTCCATGACACGCTGCAGCCGCTTCCGCCGCCGCACCCCTCTCCATGTTTTCGTCCGCGCCGAAGCGCGTCCCCTGCCGAAAATCCGCTTCGATCCCAGCGGCAAAACCCCGCAAACGCACAGCCGCCGCGGCTGCCCGATTGGCGTACGCTTTACCCTGACGCGGAACGAAGGCTTTGGTATCGAAATGGGATATCATGGGGCACTATGGGCGTCAACGGGAACAGGCTTCACAAACGCGCGCGCCACAACCGGTGAGAGCAGCTCTGACAACACTCCCGTCTTTATCTCCCATTAAGCCTAACGAACCGTTTAGAGCGGGCTGGCCCAAGCGGAAGCGGCTTGCCGCGCATCACTGCCGCGAATAGCGTCGTCAGTCTTTTCGCTGAGCAACAAGGTCAGAAATCCATGTCCGAAACAGCCAGGTCCCGCGCGGCCTCCCTTGCCCATCTGCGTCGCGACGGACTTGCCAAAGGCGACCCCATCCCATTGCCGCTGACCATGGCCGCTATTTTCCACAACCCGGGCGACGGCGCCGGCTACAGTCAGTACGGCCGTTACAGCAACGCCACCTGGGATGCAGTCGAGCACATGCTGGCGCATCTCGAAGACGCGCCATGCGTCGGCTTCCCCTCAGGAATGGCGGCAATCTCGGCGGTGTTTTTCGGCCTGTTGAAATCCGGCGACCGCGTGCTTTTGCCTTCTGACGGCTACCATGCCACACGCGCGCTGGCCGAACGTTTCCTCAAGCCCTTCGGCGTCGCCTATGATCTGCGGCCGACAGCTACATTCCTCGACGGCGGCTTCGACGGCTACCGCCTTGTCTACGTTGAAACCCCGTCAAATCCGCGATTGGACATTTGCGACATCACAGCGGTCGCCCAGGCCGCGCACCAAGCGGGCGCGATCGTCGTCGTCGACAACACCACGATGACGCCGTTCGGCCAGCGCCCGCTCGATCTCGGCGCCGACATCGTCGTTGCTGCCGACACCAAGGCGGCCAACGGGCATTCCGACGTGCTGTTCGGCCATGTCGCCAGCCGCAATCCAGACATCATCGCGGACGTCACCGGCTGGCGCGAGACCGCGGGCGGCATTCCCGGCCCGTTCGAGGCTTGGCTGGTGCATCGCGGCCTGGAGACGCTGGAGGTACGCTTCGACCGCATGTGTTCTTCTGCCGAGGTGATCGCGAAGCGCCTGAAAAACCATCGCGCCGTTAGCGGCTTGCGCTACCCCGGGCTGGAGGGCGACCCGTCGCACAACCTCGCCCGGGCGCAGATGGAGCGCTTCGGCTTCCTCATGTCCTTCGAACTCCTCTCCCAGGAAAAGGCCGAGGATTTCATCAACAACTGCACGCTGATGCAGGCGGCAACGTCGTTCGGGGGTGTCCACACCTCCGCCGAGCGGCGGGCCAAGCGAGGAGATTCGGTTCCGCCCGGCTTCGTGCGCCTGTCGGTGGGCTGCGAGCCGGTGGAAGAACTCTGGCAGGCGATCGAGGCATCGCTGGACAACATCGGCATCTGAGCTGGCGGTTAGGTCACCAGGTCGTCGGCGCCAATATCGCGCCTGCCGTGCAAAACGCGGACGATCTCGATCGCGTCTTCGCCCATGCGATACAGAGTGACATATTCGCCGACGATCAGATGACGAATGCCGGGCGCGATATCATCGCGCGGCGCACCTGAGAACGGGTGCAAGGTGAGCAGTGTCCAGCGCCTCTCCAAAGCGTCCACAAGGCGCATGGCTCCCTTTGGGCTATGTTCCGCAATGTAGTCACCGATGCCTTCGACATCTGATATCGCCTGAGGAAGCAGCCGATATTTCACTCTTCCGAGCCTGCAGCTTCCGACATCCTCTGATATTTGGCTCGCAGCCGGTCCATGAAGGGCTGGCCGTCCACCGCCGGTCCGCTGTCGATCCCCTCCTGAACCAGCCTGCGCAATTCCTCGACCGTGTAGCCGAGAAGATCGCGGCGGTCTTTCCATTGCCGCAGCGCATCACGGATGACTTCGCTGGCCGAGGCATATTCGCCGGCGGCCACGACATCGTCGACCGCCGCCGCCAGTTCCGGCGAAAGCGTGATGCTGCGTTTGTCGACGTGACCCATGATGCGCTCCTGATCAAACCATGACAATCATGGTACGATTAAATCGTACCAGCTTCAAATGCGTTTGTCTCGACCCCAGCATGCGTACTTGATTCAATCGCTCAAGCACCTGAATCGCCAGCTGCGCCCGAAGGCGCAGACTGCTGATCCAAAGGATTAATCGCGATATGGGGGAGAAATTGCCAGCTGGCCTGTAAGCCGGGTTTTGTATGGCCCTCGCCCCTTTCGGGGCGAGAACGTGGCGGCCATTCATCTTGGGCGCATGTTGCCATGCGCCTCACGCAACCTACCCGGACGGTGAGCCGGAAACAGCCCTCGAAGGTTTCCCCTCGCACCGTCCCTATTCGGTTTTGCTCCCGGTGGGGTTTACCGTGCCGCTCCTGTTGCCAGTCGCGCGGTGGGCTCTTACCCCACCCTTTCACCCTTGCCCCGATAAATCGTGGCGGTTTGCTTTCTGTGGCACTTTCCCTGGGGTCGCCCCCGCCGGCCATTAACCGGCACCGTGTTTCCATGGAGCCCGGACTTTCCTCACCCGCAGCCTTTCGGCTTTGCGGGTGCGGCCGCCCGGCCAGCTGGCAGAGCGTATAAAGGGGTTCACGTTCCAAAACGCAAATGAAAAAGCAGACTTATGCCGGCGATCCCAATGCCGCCAACTGCACCTTGACCTTGCCGCAATAGGCCGCCGACACCGGGTTCATCCGCGTCGCGGCATGGCCGGCATTGTATTTCAGGATCGTGCCGCAGGTGGTGCCGCCGCCGAGATTGCGCGCCATGGCAAGGTACTTCATGCCGTATTTGATGTTGGTGTCGGGATCGAACAGACCCTTGGCGGAGCCGCTGTAACCCATCATCCGCGCCGTTGCCGGCTTGATCTGCATCAGGCCGATTTCACCCGCGCCGCCGACGATGTTCGGCCGGTAGTTGCTCTCGATCTTGATGACCGCCTGGGCCAGCGACACCGGCACGCCTTCGGCCGCGGCATAGCGGGCAATGATTGCCGAATACTGGCCGCCAAGCGCGGCTGCCGCAGTCGACTCCGCAGCGGTGCTTGGGCGGATCGATGCGGTCGTCGTCAGGTCGACGCTCTTCCTGTTGCGCTTAAAATGCCTCTTGGCCGTGGCTTTTCTGGCCTTCACCACGGCTGCTTTGCGCACTTTCGCGGTGGTTGCCCTTTTTGCTTTCGGGTTTGCCTTCGTCATGGTGGCCTTGGCGGGTGCGGCGATGAAGCCCTGGTCTGCCCTCTGGCTCAGTGGTGCGGCATCGGCCGTGCTGAAGGCAAAAGTCATTACTCCGGCAGCAATAGCTGCCGTTACAACGGTCAATTTCTGCATGTGGTCCTGTTCTGTTTGGCCGCGCGAAGATCTTCACGCAGCAACGCCTAATCAATATCGGAGCATCCGGGGGGCTGGAGGTCCGATAACTTGCACGAACTGCCTTTGAGGGCGGAATTTGTGTCGAACAAGGCGAGGCAATTCACTTTCAGTGACAGGCTGTAACTTGAATATCAGGAAAAGATTATTTAGACGCAACTGACCTAAGGGAAGTCAGCAGGCTTTGCAGCGTGCTAGACGTAGAGCCGTCGGCGACGCCATCCACCAGGCGTGGTCGGAAATGCCGCTGAAAAGCTTCGACGACGATTTCGGTCTGGCGGTCGAAGACACCTGATATCTCGACGCCATAGCCATAGAGCGCCAGCATAGACTGCAGTGCCTCGATCTGGGCGCCGGTATCGCCGGCTTTCAGCACCGCGCCGCGCCGGACCGGCGCCGCAGGCACGAGATGGCCGACCCCGGCCGCAAACAGCGCATTCCAGGGGAATTTCTCGCCCGGGTCGATCTTGCGCCCCGGCGCGATGTCGGAATGGGCAAGCACCCTTTGCGCCGTAATGGAATGGCGTTCGATGATACCAAGGCAAAGCCCGATCACCGCTTCCACCTGCCGCTTGGGAAAGGCCGAATAGCCGAGCGAATGGCCGGGATTGACGATTTCGATGCCGACCGAACAGGAGTTGATGTCGCGACGACCGAACCAGGAACTTGCACCGGCATGCCAGGCGCGGTCGCTTTCGCGCACCATCTGGATGATGCGGCCATCCTCATGGACGAGGTAGTGCGACGAGACTTCGCTTGCGGGGTTGCACAACCAGGCTTCCGCGGCAGCACCAGTCGCCATGCCGGTATAGTGCAGCACGATCATGTCGGGCCTGAGCGTTTCGCGCCGCGGGCCGAAATTCGGCGATACCCTGACCTCCGCGCTTGGCTCGTCGGGCGAGAAGCCGGTCATGCGTGCCTGAGGCCCCGCTCGATCATTTCATAGGCCGCGTTGATCGCCGCGACCCTGGTCGTTGCAATCTTGATGAATTCCTGCGGCAAGCCGCGCGCGATCAGCCGGTCCGGATGATTGTCGGAGACCAGCTTGCGGTATCGTTTCCTGACCTCCTCGAACGGCTTGCCGCGCTCAATGCCGAGCACGATATAGGGATCGCCGGCGCCGAGATTGACGTGCCTGGCCATGATGGCCTCGTAGTGCACCTCGTCGATGCGGAAAATCTCGGCAATACGGTGCAGGAAAATCCCTTCGCGCTCATGCACCAGCCCATCCGCCTTGGCGATATGGAACAGACCGTCGAGTATGTCTTCCAGCATGACGCAGTTCGAATGGCCCGAGCCGCACATCTGCGCCATACTCTCGGCATAGGTCTCGAACCCGGCGACGTCGCGCTTGGCCAGATCGTAAAGCCGCGCCACATTGCGGGTCTGTTCTCGCGGCACCTCGAATATTTCCTGGAACGCGCGAACCTCGTCCTGGGTGACGATGCCATCGGCCTTGGCCATCTTGGCTGACAGCGCAATCATCGCCACAGAGAAGGCAACACGCCGGCGCAGATCAGCGTCACCGGAGAAAACCGTGCGCACGGCCTCAACCACATCGGCTACGCCGGACGTGGCTGAAGATGAAACGCGGGTGATGAAGTCGCCGAGGCGATCCCAAATCGACATGAGCGCTTATTAGGGCCGCCGGCCATTGCTATCAAGCCAAGACAGCGCCGCAGAGTGGACCGAATTTACGCAAGCAACCGACGCGCCAGATCCCAAACCGTAGGAAAGAGCCGGTTCAAGGCCCTTGAGCCCCGAATCGACCTAAACGCAGGAAGGCCGGCGCGAAGCCGGCCTCCTCTCTCGTCACGTCAAAGTGACCGGGACTGCTGCTACTGCGCGGGGGCAGGAGCAGGTGTTGCCGGAGCCGGTTCTGCAGGCTTCGGTGCATCCGGCGTCGCCGGCTTCATGGGCTCGGCGGCTGGCGGATTGGTGCTCTGGGTGGTGGTGTTATCCGTACCGCTGTCGCTGCAGGCGGCAACGCCGAACAGGGCCAGGGCGGAAACGGAAGCAAGAATGAGCTTTTTCATGACATCTCTCCTTCAACACACGCTCACGTTGCGGTGAACGGTCGAAGGCAAAATGCATCAAACGGCCATGAGTTTCGTAACGTTGCGTTTCCTGATGTAACATCCGCGCACTACCGATTGCGGGCCGGGCGATGCCGAACTAACAGTCTGGACCCAAATGCAATGCCGGAGTTCTGCGTGGACAAGAAATGGGATTTTTGGATCGACCGCGGCGGCACCTTTACCGACGTGATCGGACGTGATCCGCAAGGCGGTTTGCATCCCAGGAAATTCCTGTCGGAAAATCCCGAAGCCTATCCCGACGCGGCCATAGCCGGCATCCGCGAGCTTCTGGGGCTGAAATCCGGCACCGCTATTCCTCCGGGCCTGGTCGGTGACGTCAAGATGGGTACCACCGTTGCCACGAATGCGCTGCTGGAGCGCAAGGGCGACCGTGTGCTTTTGCTCATCACCAAGGGCTTTCGCGACGCGCTGAAGATCGCCTATCAGGCGCGGCCGGACATCTTCGCCAAGGAGATCATCCTTCCCGAACAGCTCTACGAGCGAGTCATCGAGATCGACGAGCGTGTGCGCGCCAATGGCGAGGTCGAGCGCTTGCTCGACATCGCCGCCTGCCGGCCCGCCATCGAACAGGCGAAGGCCGACGGCATCGATGCGGTGGCCATCGTCTTCATGCATGCCTGGAAATATCCCGACCACGAGAAGGCGGTGGCGAAAGTCTGCCGCAAGATCGGCTTCAGCCAAGTCTCGGTCAGCCATGAAGTCTCGCCGCTGATCAAACTGGTCGGCCGCGGCGACACCACCGTGGTCGATGCCTATCTGTCGCCGATCCTGTCGCGCTATGTGCAAAGGGTGGCGGGAGAACTGGGCGCGACGCCAATCTCCCCACTTGTGGGGGGTGAGGAGCGGTCGGCCAAAGGCCGAGAAAAAGCCAACGATTTGGCTTTTTCAGCGACGAACGCCCGGAGCCATAGCGAAGGGCAGTCGGCAAAGCCGACAGAGGGGGTTCTCTCAGGAGGCACCACCAAAGCGTCGAGCACTGCCGCGGCGACCCCACCCGGCGGCTTCGCCGCCACCCTCCCCTCGAGGGGGAGGGAGAACCCTCGCCTGATGTTCATGATGTCGTCGGGCGGGCTTACCGCCGCCGACATGTTTCAGGGCAAGGACGCGCTGCTGTCCGGCCCGGCCGGCGGTGTCGTCGGCATGGTCGAGACGGCGAAACTCGCCGGATTCGAGAAAGTCATCGGTTTCGACATGGGCGGCACCTCGACCGACGTCGCCCATTATGACGGCGAGTATGAGCGCGCCTTCGACACCGAGGTCGCCGGCGTGCGCATCCGTGCGCCGATGATGCGCATCCATACCGTCGCTGCCGGCGGCGGCTCGATCCTGCACTACGAAGCCGGCCGTTTCCGCGCCGGCCCGGATTCCGCCGGCGCCAATCCTGGCCCCGCCGCCTACCGGCGCGGCGGCCCGCTGGCCGTCACCGACGCCAATGTCATGCTGGGCAAGCTGCAGCCCGATTTCTTCCCGGCAATTTTCGGCCCAGGCCAGGACCAGCCGCTCGATGTGGCCGCCGTGCGCAAAAAATTCGATGCGCTGGCCGTCGAAATCGGCGATGGCCGCACGCCGGAAGCCGTCGCCGAAGGCTTCGTCACCATCGCGGTGGAAAACATGGCCAATGCCATCAAGAAGATCTCCGTGCAGCGCGGCTATGACGTCACTGAATATCTCTTGAACTGTTTTGGCGGCGCCGGCGGCCAGCATGCCTGCCTGGTTGCCGACGCGCTCGGCATGGAGGCGGTACTGATCCACCCCTTCTCCGGTCTGCTCTCAGCCTATGGTATCGGCCTGTCGTCGGTTTTCGCGTCGCGCCAGCAGGCGCTCCTGAAGCCGCTTGCCGAAGAATCCAGGACCCAGATGGGCAGCCTCATCGGCACGTTGAAAAAAGCCGTCATCGCCGAATTGGTAGCGCAAGGCATCGCCGAGGACAAGATTGCGGCAAAGCCGGTGCTGCACATCCGCTATGACGGCACCGACACCACGCTGCCGGTGAATTTCGAAGGCGACTCGATCTTCCAGGCCAGGCGCGATTTCGAAATCGCCCACAAGGCGCAGTTCGGGTTCGTCTATGATGACAAGCCGATGATCGTCGAGACCGTTGGCGTGGAAGGCGCCGAGATCGTCGAGACCACGGCCGAAGCCGTTGCGCCCGCCGGACCGGCAAGGGTTGAAGCGGGTGCGTCCGGAACGCGGCGCATCTACACCGAGGGCCGCTGGCATGAGGCCGGCATCCATCGTCGCGAAAATCTGCGCCCATCCAACCTGATCGCAGGCCCCGCTTTGATCATCGAGCCGAACCAGACCATCGTCGTCGAGCCGGGCTGGCGGGCCGAAATCACCAACCTCAATCACGTCGTCATCCGCCGCACCGAACGGAAAGTTCGCACGGCTGCCCTCGGTACCGAAGCCGATCCGGTGATGCTGGAGGTCTTCAACAACCTCTTCATGTCGATCGCCGAACAGATGGGCGTTACGCTGCAGAACACCGCCTATTCCGTCAACATCAAGGAAAGGCTGGATTTCTCCTGCGCCGTCTTCGACCGCCACGGCGCGCTGGTCGCCAACGCGCCGCACATGCCGGTGCATCTCGGCTCAATGGATCGCTCAGTCGAAACCATCATCCGGCTGAACTCCGGCGACATCCACCCCGGCGACGTCTTTGCGCTGAACGCACCTTACAATGGCGGCACGCATCTGCCCGACATCACCGTGGTGACGCCGGTGTTTTCCCTCCCCCTTGAGGGGAGGGTGGCCGCGCAGCGGCCGGGTGGGGTCCTCTCAGAAGGCACCACAAGAGCGTCGAGCACTGCCGCAACGACCCCCTCCGGCGGCTCCGCCGCCACCTCCCCCTCAAGGGGGGAGGAAGTAATCTTCTACGTAGCCTCACGCGGCCATCATGCCGATATCGGCGGCACTGCCCCCGGCTCGATGACGCCGCTTGCCACCACGGTCGACGAGGAAGGCGTGCTGTTCGACAATTTCCGCGTCGTCGATCGCGGAAAATTCCGCGAGGCGGAGCTGCAAACGCTGCTCACCGACCACCCCTACCCCGCCCGCAACCCGCACCAGAACATCGCCGACCTAAAGGCGCAGATCGCCGCCAATGAAAAGGGCGTGGCGGAACTGCGCAAAATGGTCTCCCATTTCGGCCTCGATGTCGTCGAGGCCTATATGGGCCATGTCCAGGACAATGCCGCCGAAAGCGTGCGCCGCGTGCTGGAAAGGCTGCCTAACAGCTCGCAGTATGAATACCCGACCGACACCGGCCAGGTGATCAAGGTGAAGATCACGGTCGACCGGCAAAAGAGCGAAGCGACCGTCGACTTCACCGGCACCTCGCCTGTCATGAAGAACAATTTCAACGCGCCCGAGCCCGTCGCCCGCGCCGCCGTGCTCTATGCCTTCCGCGTCATGGTCGAGGACATGATCCCGATGAATGCCGGGTGCCTCAGGCCCATCAACATCATCATCCCCGACGGCTCGATGCTGAAGCCGGCCTACCCCGCAGCAGTCGTCGCCGGCAATGTCGAGACCTCGCAGCATGTCACCAACGCGCTGTTCGGAGCCATGGGCGCCATGGCCAATGCGCAAGGCACGATGAACAACCTGACCTTCGGCAACAAGCAGTACCAGTATTACGAGACGATCTGCTCCGGTTCGCCGGCCGGACAGATGAACTCCGGCCGCGGCTTTGCCGGCACATCCGGCGTCCACACCCACATGACCAATTCGCGCCTGACCGACCCGGAGGTGCTGGAATTGCGCTTTCCCGTGCTGCTCGAGGATTTTCACATTCGCGAAGGCTCCGGCGGCAAAGGCAAATGGGATGCCGGTGACGGCACCAGGCGCACCATCCGTTTCCTCGAAAAGATGGAATGCGCCATCCTGTCCTCGCACCGCAACCGCCCGCCGCAAGGCCTCGACGGCGGCGGTGACGGCGAGGTCGGCTCGACCAAGGTCCGCCGCCAGGACGGCAGCGTCGAGACGCTGAAGGCCTGCGACCAGACCGTGCTCGACGCCGGCGACGCCGTCATCCTGACGACGCCGACACCCGGGGGATTTGGCAAGGCCTGAACTCGCGTCAACAGGCTGTCACCCGCCTGTCATGCCCCTGAGTTACCCGCTTGCGGCAAAGCAAATGGGGAATCACTTTGCCATGACGGACGTCTCCTCGGATCTCGTTTTTCGCCGCGGCAAGGAAGTTGGAAAAGCCGTCTACCAGAACCGCCCGCTGTCGAAGGCCGGCATCTCGGAGCGGCTGTTCGCCCTCTTGTTTTCCGGTCTCGTCTATCCGCAGATCTGGGAAGACCCTGAAGTCGACATGGAGGCCATGCAGCTTGGCCAGGGTCACCGCGTCGTCACCATAGCGTCGGGCGGCTGCAACATCCTCGCCTACCTCACCCGCTCGCCTGAACGCGTCGATGCGGTCGACCTCAACGCCGCCCACATCGCCTTGAACCGGATGAAGCTGGAGGCGGTGCGGCATCTGCCCTCGCAGGGCGATCTGTTCCGTTTCTTCGGCGCCGCCGGCACCAGCCACAATTCGCAAGCCTATGACCGCTTCATCGCGCCGCATCTCGACCCGGTCAGCCGCCACTATTGGGAGCGTCGCAGCTGGCCCGGCCGCCGGCGCATCACCGTCTTCGACCGCAATTTCTACCAGACCGGCCTGCTCGGCCTGTTCATCGCCATGGGCCACCGCATCGCCAAATTCTTCGGCGTCGATCCCGCCGGTATCATGGCGTCGAAGAGCCTCGCCGACCAGCGCCGCTTCTTCAACGAAGAGCTGGCGCCGGTCTTCGACAAGAAGCTGTTGCGCTGGGCTACCTCGCGCAAGGCTTCGCTGTTCGGCCTCGGCATTCCGCCGGCGCAGTACGATTCGCTGATCACCTCGGGCGATGGTTCGATGGCCAGCGTGCTGAAGGCCCGGCTGGAAAAGCTCGCTTGCGATTTTCCGCTGAAGAACAACTACTTCGCTTGGCAAGCCTTCGCCCGTCGCTATCCCAATCCGGGTGAGGCCGCCCTGCCCGCCTATCTAGAAGAGGCCAACTACAAGGCGATCCGCAACAATGTCGATCGCGTCGGCATCCACCACGCCAATCTGATCGAATTTCTGGCCGGCAAGGACGCAGGCACCGTCGACCGTTTCGTCCTGCTCGACGCGCAGGACTGGATGACGAACGACCAGCTCAATGCCCTTTGGTCGGAGATCACCCGCACCGCCTCGGTCGGCGCCCGAGTCATCTTCCGTACCGCCGCCGAGCCCAGCCTGCTGCCGGGCCGCGTCTCGATCTCGCTGCTCGACCAGTGGACCTACAAGGACGAGGCCTCGCGCGACTGTTCGGCCCGCGACCGCTCGGCCATCTATGGCGGCTTCCACCTCTATGTGAAGCGCGCGGCATGAGCGCGAGCGAGCTGCCGGCCGACCATGCCGAACTGATGGACGGCGTCTATCGCTGGCAACGCCATATCTACGACCTGACCCGCAAATACTATCTGCTTGGCCGCGACCAGATGATAGTCGGGCTGGATGTGCCGGCGAATGGCAGAGTGCTCGAACTTGGCTGCGGCACCGGCCGCAACATCGCGCTTGCCGCCCGCCGCTATCCCGACGCCCGCCTCTACGGCCTCGACATCTCGGCCGAGATGCTGGAGACGGCGAGCAAGGCGATCGGCCCCGAAGGCCTGTCCGGCCGCGTCGTGCTGGCGCGCGGCGACGCCACCGATTTCGACGCCAAGACGCTGTTCGGCGTCGAGCGCTTCGACCGCATCTTCGTGTCCTATTCGCTGTCGATGATCCCCGGTTGGGAAAAGACGGTTTCAGCAGCCCTTGCGGCACTCGCGCCCGGCGGCTCGCTGCATGTCGTCGATTTCGGCCAGCAGGAAGGCTTGCCCAACTGGTTCCGGACATTGCTGCGCGGCTGGCTCAAGAAATTCCATGTCACGCCACGTGAATCATTGCGCGAAGTCTTGGAATCGGAATCTCGGCGAACCGGCGCAAGCTTCTGTTTCCGCGCGCTTTATCGCGGCTATGCCTGGCTGGCGGTCGTCAAGATCGCGCACTCTTACCTCCCCCTCGATGGGGGAGGTCGCGCCGAAGGCGCGGGTGGGGGTGAAGTGCCAGGCACCCCGCCCCGACGCTACGCGCCGACCCTCCCCATCAAAGGGAGGGTAAAGAGAGCTAGCGCAGTGCCTTCATCAGCGCGCCGACCATCACCTGCGGCCGGTAGCCGAGCTTGGCCGGCGTCAATCCCAGCCGCACCACCACCAGTTGCTCCGACGGGATGATGGCGACCGTCTGGCCGTCATGGCCCTCCATCCAGTAGGTATCGTTGGGCAGGCCGGCGGCGACGCCGGCGCCGGGATTTCCTTCGTCGCCGGGGGCTTCGATCCAAAGTTGCCCCTTGCCGTAGACTTTCGAGGCCGGTGCCGGTTCGCGCATCCAGTCGACGAAACCGGCCGGCAGGATCTGGTTGCCGTTCCAGAGGCCGCCCTGCAGCAGGAATTGGCCGAACCGCGCCCAGTCATGCCCCGTGGCATAGAGGTAGGATGAGCCGACAAAGGTACCCTCCTCGTCGGTTTCGAGCACCGCGCTTTGCATGCCGAGCGGCCCGAACAGCGCTGTCCTTGGCCACATCAGCGCCTTGTCCTTGTCGCCGATAGCATCCTGCCACAGCCGCGACAGCATCACCGCCGTGCCGCTCGAATAGGAAAAGACCTTGCCGACGTCGCCGGTCAGCGGCTTGGCCTCGGCGAAGCCCGCCATATCGGGTTCGAGGTAGAGCATGCGCGTCACATCGGCGACGTCGCCATAATCCTCGTTGAACTCGAGCCCGCTCGACATCGCCATCATATCGGCAAGGCTGATGGCGGCGCGCCCGTCCGCCTTCCATGAGCCGAACAGGCCCTGATTGGTCACCGCCATCTTGCCGTCCTTGACCAGCGTGCCGACGAGCGCGGCGTTGACTGTCTTGGTCATAGACCAGCCGAGCAGCGGCGTTTTCGCCGAAAAGCCGTCGCCATAACGCTCCGCAACAATGCGGCCATTTTTGACCACCACCACGGCGCGCATGCCGATGCCGGTCATCGCCGCACCGTCGAGGATCTTGTTGATTTCGGGATTTTGCGAGGCATCGACTCGATCTCCCTCGGGCCACAGATCGCCCTTGGTGGCCGCCGACGCCTCGGCAGGGATTGACGTGCGCCGTGCCTTGCCGACGTCGCCATCGGGAACCGAGGCGCAACCCAGGCCGGCGCGCGCAACGGCAACGCTCTTGCCGAGGAAGCCAAGCAGCCCGGCCGAGACGGTCCCCCTGTTCTTGTCGACCGACACCTTCATCAGCCTGAGCAGCGGATGGCCGGGCGCCTGCACGTCGATGGCCAGCACCTCATTGGGATCACGGCCGGCGATAAAAACATTCGAGCAGACAATCTTGGCGGAATAGCCGGAACCGACGCGGATCAGGTCGGGCGGAGCGATGTAGAGCCAGGCAAACAGCGCGGCTATCGCTAGCACGACCAGGCCGAGCAGCCATTTGATGATCTTCACGGCGATCCGCATCTTTCCGTCCCTGCTTTTCGGCTGCCCGTGGCTTGCGGCCCGATTTATGTCATCGATTTGCCGCCATTGCTTCCGCAAAATCGGTGTTCTTGTCGAGCGCCGTCAACCTGTTATCAACCATGATCGGCGATCACTGGTGCATGTCGCCCAAAAGTGCGCAGCGGTTTTGGAACAACGACATGCACAAAAATAGCGTATCAGGCGATGCTGTGGGGCCATCGCCTGAGGGGCACCTGCAACGACAACCCAACAGCGACCGGCTGATTCCGGCTCGGGAAATGCGATGCGCCGTTTCGCGGCCCTCATCACGTTGACGCTGCTGGCCGCCTGCTCGACCGCCGGCGATCTCGTGCCCTCGATGTCGCCATCCAGCAGCCCGACGGTTGCCGTGCGCGCACCGCGTTTCGAAGACTCCAAGCCGCATGAATGGGATAGCGGCGCGCCCTGGAACTATGCCGTTCACGGCACCGACGTCTCCAAATACCAGACCTCGGTCGACTGGCCGACGGCCAAGGCCAGCGGCATCTCCTTCGCCTTCATCAAGGCGACCGAGGGCGGCGACCGTTTCGACGAGTATTTCAACGAGCATTGGTCGCGCACCAAGGCCAATGGCATTCCGCGCGCGGCCTACCATTTCTTCTATTTCTGCACGCCTGCCGCCACCCAGGCGCGCTGGTTCATCCAGAACGTGCCCATCGACCGCTCGGCCATGCCGCCGGTGCTCGACATGGAGTGGAACCCGCAATCGCCGACCTGCCGGCTGCGCCCGGATTCGGCGACGGTGCGGGCCGAAATGACCACCTTTCTCGAGATGATCGAGCGGCACTACGGCAAGAAGCCGATCATCTACACCTCGGTCGACTTCTTCGACGATAACGACCTTTCGACCTTCCGCGGCTATCCCTACTGGCTGCGCTCGGTGGCCGGCCACCCCCGCCAGAAGTACGGCAGCCACCCTTTCACCTTCTGGCAATACACCGGAACCGGTATCGTTCCCGGCATGACCGGCAAGTCCGATATCAACGTCTTCAACGGCACTGAGGCAGCCTGGAAAAAGTGGCTGCGGCAGAACACCCGTTGACACCGGCTCTGCCGCCTGCTTTTCGACGTCCCATGCGCACCTACCTGCAACCACTGGGATATTTACGCCGGAAACGATCGAAGAGCCGCCTGCGCTCCGGGCTGCTCGCGGCTCTGCTGCTCGGCGCTACGGCGATGCCGGCGGGGGCGCAGGAATGCGGCGGCGACTTCGAAACCTGGAAGCAAGGCGTGGCGGCGGAAGCCAAGGCAGCCGGTGTCGGCGCTGTCGGCCTTGACGCGCTGGAAGCCGCCACCATCGACGACAAGGTGCTGGCGCGTGACCGCGCCCAGGGCGTCTTCGCCCAGACTTTCATCCAGTTCTCCAACCGCATGATCTCGGCCTACCGGCTGAAGCAGGGCGCGGCCAACCTGAAGAAATACGCCGAAATCTTTGCGCGCGCCGACCAGCAGTTCGGTGTCCAGGCGCCGATCATCACCGCCTTCTGGGGGCTGGAGACCGATTTCGGCGCCGTACAGGGCGATTTCCACACGCTGAGCGCCTTGGTGACGCTGTCGCATGACTGCCGCCGCCCGCAGCTGTTTCGGCCGCAACTGGTGCCGCTGTTGACGCTGATCGATCGCGGCGTCGTTCCGGCCGACGTCACCGGCGCCTGGGCCGGCGAGATCGGCCAGACCCAGATCCTGCCTTCCGATTATCTCGCGCGCGGAGTCGACGGCGACGGCGACGGCATCGTCGACCTCAGGCGCAGCGTACCCGACGTGATCATGACCACGGCCAACAAGGTGCTGTCGCGCGGCTGGAAACGCGACCAGCCCTGGATCGAGGAAGTGCGCGTGCCCGAGGACATGCCCTGGGAGCAGACCGGCCGCACCAACAAGTTGCCGCTGTCGCAATGGGCCGCCTGGGGCGTCACCAATCCCGATGGCACGCCGCTGATCGACAATGGCCTGAAGGCCGGCCTGGCGCTGCCGATGGGCCGCAAAGGTCCGGCCTTCCTCGCCTACGACAATTTCGACGTCTATCTCGAATGGAACCAGTCCTTCACCTACGCGCTAACCGCCGCCAACTTCGCCAGCCGGCTGGCCGGGGCAAAGCAGTTCGACCCGCGCAATCCCGAAACCGGGCTCAATGGCGACCAGATGAAGGAATTGCAGACTAAGCTCGAAGCCAGGGGCTATGACGTCGGCACCGTCGACGGCATTCTGGGCACCAACACCCGCGAAGCCATCCGCAAGGAACAGATGCGGCTCGGCATGCCGGTAGACGGCTGGCCGACGCCGGAGCTTTTGGGGAAACTGTGAGTAGAATCTGCCCAAGCTGGGTTCCTTATTCCCTACTCCTTGCCCGGAAGAAGTCGATAAATGCCCGCAAAGCCGGGGGGACGTGCCTCGAACTCGGGTGATACAGGAAGAAGCCTGGAAAGCTGGGCGACCAGGGCTCTAGAAATCTCATCAGCCTGCCCGCATCGATCCAGGACTGGACCTGATAGTCGATCATGTAGGCAACGCCTGCTCCACCCAGCGCCGCGTTCAGCATCAGCTCGGTGTCGTTGACAGTCAGGCTGCCCTCGACGGCGATTTCCAGAGACCGTTTGCCGCGCGCGAACTCCCATCGATAGAGGCTGCCGCCACCAGGCCACTGGAATTTTATGCATTGGTGCTGATGCAACTCCTGCGGATGGCGCGGTATGGCCCGATTTTCGAGATAGACGGGAGCGGCCACCGCCGCCATCTGCAAATCCCCGCTCAGTTTCACTGCCACCATGTCCTTCTCCAGCCGCTCGCCAAGCCTGATTCCGGCATCGAACCGTCCTCGAACAATGTCGGTCAGCGTATCGTCGACGATGACGGTCAGCGCGATATCAGGATAGGCGCGTTGGAAGTCGCCAAGGATCGGGCCGATGAACCGCACCGCGGCAACACGCGGCACGTTTATTCGTAGCGAACCCGCCGGTCGATCACGCGCGGCATGAATGTCCGCTACGGCGCCCTCTAGCTCTTCGAACGCAACGGCAAGGCGCGCAAACAGCGTCTCGCCGGCACCAGTGGGTGAAACACTACGCGTCGTGCGATTCAGCAACCTGACGCCGATGCGAGCCTCCAGTTGCCGGATCGACTGGCTGAGCGCCGGCGGGGAAACACGCAGCCGGGCGGCGGCGCGGACGAAACTACGCTCTTCCACGATTGCGGCAAATGCCTTGAGCTCGGCGAATTCAGAACCGCGCATTGTGTATCCCTAGATTAACAAGCTAGTCAGATAATAGGCCATTATCTGATCAGTTTCATGGCCCTATTTCTCGACTAGCGGACCCGTCGGATGAAACCGGCACGGGCCTGAATGATTGAAGGAAACGTATCATGGCCAAGTCCTTGCAAGGCAAAACCGCACTCGTCACCGGCAGTTCGCGCGGCATTGGGCGAGCCATCGCCGAAGGCCTCGCCTCCAAGGGCGCTGCCGTCGTCGTCAACTATGTCGGCAACCACGAAGCCGCTGACGAGGTCGTGGCCGCCATCGCCGGCAAGGGAGGAAAGGCGATCGCCGTCCAGGCCGACATATCAAGCGTCTCGGATATTCATCGCCTGTTTGACGAGGCTGAGAGTGAGTTCGGCGCGATCGACATCGTGGTTGCCAATGTAGGCGTCGCCGTCATCAAGCCTCTGACCGAGGCAACCGAAGCCGATTTCGACCATGTCTTCGGCACCAATGCCAAGGGCACGTTCTTCGTGCTTCAGGAAGCAGCGCGCCGTGTGCGAAACGGCGGCCGCATCATCGCGGTCTCCACCGGCGGCACCAAGATGTTCTTCACGCAAACGGCGCTCTATCTCGGCAGCAAGGGCGCCGTCGAACAATTCGTTCGTGTGCTCTCGCGTGAACTCGGACCGCGCGGCATCACCGTGAATGCGCTGTCGCCTGGCTTCACCGACACGGACCTGCTTCCCGAGCGCGATCGTGCCGTGGCGGCCGGCATGTCTCCATTTGGCAGGATCGGCGCGCCCCGCGACGTTGCCGATGTTGCGGTCTTCCTGGCCAGCGACGAGGCCCGCTGGCTGACCGGCGAGAATATCCAGGCCGGTGGCGGGGTCGCTTAGTCCGCCATCGTCTCCAGGCTGGCGAATCCCTGCGGCGCATCGCCTTCATCGAAGGGTGTCGTCACCTCGACAAATGTGTCGGGATAAAAACCGTTGAAGCGGGTTCTCAGCGACAGCGAATAGGCGCCGATATGGCCGATCTCGATCCAGTCGCCGGTGTCGACGGTTTCCGGCAGCCAGAACGGCCGCGACAGGATGTCTACGGAATCGCAGGTCGCGCCGCAGACCTTGAACGGCACGATGTTCTTCTCCTCGCCATTGCGCGAACGGATCGCCGGATCGGGGATGAAGCGGGCCGGCAGTGTGATCTTGCCGGTCCAAGAATCCGACAGCGACGCCCAGATGCCGTCATTGATGTAGAGCCGCTTGCCCTTGCGCAGCAGCACCCGCACGATCAGCGACAGGCAGCGCGCCACGATCACCCGGCCGGGCTCGGCCACCAACGGGATCTGGTCGAACTGGTATTCCCTCAGGTCGCCCGACAGCCGCGACATGATCTGGCCGAGCGACGGCATCTCGATCTGCTTGCGATTGGGGTCATGGCCGTACTCGGCGGGAAAGCCGCCGCCGACATCGAGCCCCGCAATGTCGAAGGTCAGCCGGTTGCGCACCCAATCGGCGGAGGCCAGCGCCCGTTCATAGGTGTCGGGATCCTCGATCTGGCTGCCGACATGGAAGCACAGGCCGACCTTGTAGCCGGTGCGGTTGAGCCGCTCGGCGAGTTCCACCGCATAGGCCGGCCCGGCGCCGAATTTCTTCGACAGTTCATAGGCCGCCGAACCCTTGGTCTGGATTCGCACGAACACGCTGATGGAGCCCGGATCGATGTCAAGCGCCCGCACCACCCGCGTCAGCTTGGTGATCTCGTCCTCATGGTCGAGCGAAATGACCCGGATGGCGTATTTTTCCAGCGCAAGCTTGATGTCCGACTGCGCCTTGACCGGATGCATGTAGAGCATCTCGGCGTCGGGTGAGACGGCGCGCACTGCGGCGAACTCGCCGGGCGAGGCCACATCGAAGGCGGTGACGCCGGCTTCGACCAGCGCCTTCAGCACGATCTGCTCGCCATTGGTCTTGACTGCGTAGGCGGTCTTGCCGGGAAACATGCCCATGAACTGTTTGGCATCCGCCTTCAGCACCTGCGGGCGAAAGCAGTAGACCTGATCGTCCGGCCGAAGCGCCAGCGCCGCCTCGCGGGCATTCTCGAATCGCTGCATGGACGAATCCCCTGACTTCTCGGCTGCGCACAATTAATCCAAGCTAGCGGCCAAAGAAAACAATTCTGTGTCTGGCGGGCACTGACCCAGCGGCGCATCCTCCTGGCAGCACTGTTGTCAGCAATCAGGTTTCGGGTGGCTCTTGTCGCCGGACCCGATATGCCTTCTGCCTGAGTGGCTGGCATTGATGCCGCGGGGAAGGACGTTCACGATGGCAATAGCCACGACAGCCGTGCAGCGCGGACCGATGACGCTGAGGGACTGGGGACAGCTTCTGCTGCTCGGCGCCATCTGGGGCGGCTCGTTCTTCTTTGCCCGCATCGCCGTTGCCGAAATGCACCCGCTGGTGCTGGTGCTGTTTCGCGTTGCCATTGCGGCCATTGCACTGCAGCTCTATCTCGGCATTCGCGGTCCGTCCTTCCGCCTCGCCTTCCCGCATGCCGGCCTGTTTTTCCTTTTGGCGCTCGCCAACAATGTCGTCCCGTTCTCGCTGATCTTTGCCGGCCAGACCGCGCTTGGCGCCGGCGTCGCCTCGGTGCTCAACGCGACGACGCCGTTCTGGACGCTGATCCTCGCCAACGCGCTGACAGCGGACGAAAAGCTCTCCTGGAACAAGCTTGCCGGCATCGGGCTCGGCATCGCCGGCACCG
Organism: Mesorhizobium sp. LSJC269B00; assembly: GCF_000502815.1. Taxonomy (NCBI): domain Bacteria; kingdom Pseudomonadati; phylum Pseudomonadota; class Alphaproteobacteria; order Hyphomicrobiales; family Phyllobacteriaceae; genus Mesorhizobium; species Mesorhizobium sp. LSJC269B00. The sequence goes on along the minus strand of NZ_AYVN01000004.1, from coordinate 385,435 downwards.
CTGTCATGATCGGCCCCGGCCTGCTGGCCGGGCTCGGCGGCCCGGTCTGGGCGAAATTCGCGCTGATCGGCGCCTCGCTGTCTTACGCCGTCGCGCTGATGATTGCCCGCCGCTTCAAGGGCGTGCCCTCGCCGGTCATCGCCACCGGACAATTGACGGCGTCGACCATCATCATGATCCCGGTGGTGCTGCTCACCTATGGCCCGGCCGGCCTGTTCTCGGCCTCGCCGCCGGTCTGGACGGCGGTGCTGGCGCTGGCGCTGCTCTCCACCGCCTTCGCCTACATCCTCTATTTCAACCTCGTCGCCTCGGCCGGCGCCACCAACGCCTCGCTGGTCACGCTCATCGTCCCGGCCAGCGCCATCCTGCTCGGCCTCCTGTTCCTCGGCGAGCGGCTCGCTCTGTTCGAGTTCTGCGGCATGGCACTGATCGCGCTTGGCCTGGTGACGATCGACGGGCGGTTGTTTGGTCGGCGCTAATGCCCGTCGACCAAAAGTGCGCAGCGGTTTTGGAACAACGACGCGCTTTAGGTCTGGTAGCGCTGCCATGCCTCGCTTTCGTCACAGCCACGTCACAATTTATTCACAGGCTACCAGCGGGTTTTGCCGAAGAGTTTCAATGCCTAACGCCAGGTGGCAGGTCGCAAATTCCACAATCGCGTCGCATTGCAGCATATTTTCCGCTTGCCTGTGGCACAAATGCCCCTAGACTCCACCCATAGCTCTTGAAGAGGAGACTATGACATGGGACTTACGAGGCCAATCAACGCATTGATGATCTGTGCTGCATTTGCCTTCATTGGCGCCCTTATCATAGGTGTTCTTCCGTAACCGCCGGAGCGGAAGAACAGCAGCAATAGCCCACAAATTCGAAAGGCCGGGTGTTTCGCCCGGCCTTTTGCATTTCAGATTTCATACCACGATGAAGCTCAGGCGGCGGCGGATCCAGCTGCCTCTGTTTCGTGGGAGCGGATGCCGATCATATGGCAGATGGCAAACACCAGGTCGGCCCGGTTCATGGTGTAGAAATGGAAGTCGCTGACGCCGCGCTCGACGAGATCGAGCACCTGCTCGGCCGCCACGGCAGACGCCACGAGCGCATGCGTCTGCGGATCGTTGTGCAGCCCTTCGAAACGCTCGGCCAGCCATGCCGGCACCAGCGCGCCGCAGCGCGCCGAGAAATTGGCGACCTGGGTGAAATTGTGCACCGGCAGGATGCCAGGCACGATCGGGATGTAGATGCCGGCACGGCGCGCCTTCTCGACATAACGCTCGTAGAGATCGTTGTCGAAGAAGAACTGGGTGATCGCCCGCGTCGCGCCATTGTCGGCCTTGCGCTTCAGCATATCGAAGTCGGTGGCAAAGTCCGGACTTTCCGGATGCTTTTCGGGATAGGCCGAGACCGAGATGTCGAAATCGCCGGCGTCCTTCAGCGCTCCGACAAGTTCGGCGCCATTGGCATAGCCATCGGGATGCGGCCGGTAGGCGGTGCCGACGCCGGCCGCCGGATCGCCACGCAAGGCGACGAAGCGCTTCACGCCCATATCGGCGAATTCGCGGACGACGGCGTCGACCTCATGGCGGGCGGCGTCGACGCAGGTCATGTGAGCCGCCGGCGTCAGCGTCGTCTCGTTCAGGATGCGCTTGACCGTGCGCGCCGTGCGCTCCCGCGTCGAGCCGCCGGCGCCATAGGTCACCGAGACGAATCTCGGCTTCAGCGGCTCCAACCTGGTGACGGTGTCCCAGAGCCTGGCTTCCATCTCGTCGGTCTTCGGCGGGAAGAACTCGAAGGAGACGCGGACCTTGTCGCCAATGTCGGGACGGCGGGAAAAGCGGAACTGGTTCATCAGGCGATTTCCCCCATAGGGTACGCTTTGGTGGGTTGGGTGTCATTGGAAGGCTCGGCCATCAGCATGCGGCGGTCGCGGCCGAGCCACAGCTTGACGGTGAGCCTGGCTTCGTTGCCGCCGCGCGGCTCGAATTCCTGGGCATCCTCGAGATCGAGCCCGGCCTCGGCAAACCATTCGGAGATCTGGCGGTCGGAAAAGCCCAGCCTGACATGCGCATGCTGGTCGCGCAGGAATTCCAGCGCATGCGGCGCGAAGTCGACGATCACCAGCCGGCCCGCCGGACGCAGCAGCCGCGCCGCCTCGCGAATGGCGCGTGCCGGATCGTCGAGATAGTGCAGCACCTGATGGATGGTGACGAGGTCGAAGGCGTCGCGCTCGACCGGCGGCGCGAAAATGTCGCCTTGGCGGACCTGCGCATTGGCGATGCCTGCCTTGTCGAGATTGGCCCGCGCCACCGTCAGCATTTCCCGCGACATGTCGATGCCGACGCCGCGCCGGTAGAGCGGCGAAAATATCTCCAGCAGCCGCCCGGTACCGGTGCCGAGGTCGAGCATCGACTGGAATGGCCGCTTGCCGACCAGCTTGAGGAGTGCGGCTTCCACGGCGCGGTCCGGCACATGCAGCGAGCGGATGTGATCCCAGCTGGCGGCGTTCTCGGAGAAATACTCGGCGGCACGGTCCTGCCGCTTGCGCTTGACCGATGCCAACCGCTCGAGATCGCGCTCGACCTGCGGATCGGCGCCGCGAATGCCGGAGACCAGCCCCATGACGAAGTCGCGCGCGGAATCCGTATCCGACAGCCGGAAGAAGGCCCAGGAGCCCTCCTGGTAGCGGCCGATCAACCCGGCCTCCAGCAGCAGCTTCAAATGCCGCGACACCCGCGGTTGCGACTGGCTGAGGATCTCGGTGAGGTCGGACACGGTGAGATCGCCGCGCGACAGCAGCGCCAGGATGCGGAGCCGGCTCGATTCGGCCGCAGCCTTCAACGTATCAACCATCGTATCGAGCGAAACATGCATCGGCGCGTTCTCGTTGAAAAAGATATAAACATATGTTTATGTCAGCTTTGACGACATGGCAAGGCCTATGTCGCTTCCTGACAAGAAAATGCCGCACACATGATCCCCGCCTGAGAGAACCGCTTTTCCCTGACGATCGGCTGGAAACTTGTGCTAGGGCGAAAGCCATGTTCGAGAAGCGCGACGGCGAAAAGCTCCTGCAGGCAGACCCGGCAGACATGCCGGCGGATGGCCATATCGTGTTTATCGGCCGCATCGCCTCGCCATGGACCACGCGCGAAAGCTGCCCGAAGAACATGCGCGCCGCCCGCGAGACCGGACAGGCGGCCACGGTTCTCATCGACCCTGCCTATCGCGACGGCCTGCTTGCGCTGGAGCGGGCCAGCCACATCGTCATCCTGTCCTGGCTGCATCACGCGCCGCGGGCACTGATTGTCCAGAGACCCCGCCATGCGGCTGAGCCGAAAGGCGTTTTCTCGCTGCGCTCCCCTGCCCGGCCGAACCCAGTCGGGCTGCATATCGCCGGCCTGATCGCCGTCGACATCGACCACGGCCGCATCGCCATCGACGCCATCGATGTGCTCGACGGCACCCCGGTGATCGACATCAAGCCCTATTTCGCCTCGACCGACGCCTTTCCCGAGGCGACCATTGCCGGGCGTGACGAAAAATGAGCGCGCCCACCGGCCGCCGCCGCGCTATCGCCAAGGCGCTGACCGCACTGCTGCCCCTGGCGCCCTATGCCGATATGGAGAAAATCCGCACCGAGGCCGGCGCCGTGCACATGAAGACGCTGCCGCCGGGCATCGCGGTCTGGCTGGCGACGATCGCCCATATCAGGCACGGCCATACCGACTATGAAAAGCTGCTGGCCGAGGGCTATGACCGCGACTCGGCGCGGTTCTTCGTCATCGAGCAAACAAACATGGTGCTGACCCGTTGGCGCGCCACGCGCCTGCTCGATGCAGAGGACGAAGAGGAATAACTTCAGCTACCGTCGCTTCAATACGGCAACCGCATTGTAGGGCTGGCCGTCGGCCTGGCCAACCCAGGTCCAGGACAGGTTCCCTTTGAAAAATCGGACGGTGATGCCGCCACCGTCGATGCACTTGTCCTGGCCGTAGCTGATGTTTTCCCGGTATTCCGCCGAACTGTCGTCGCGAGAAATCTGGGTCAACGATCCGCCGCAGCCGAGCGACGGATAGTCGATCGACGCGGCGCCATCGCCGATTGTCATTGCGATCGCCCAATCGGCGCCGGCAGCACCGGCCGGACTTTGATGACCGCTGCCGGTCCAGACGCCGTTGAGCCCCGCCGCGTTGACGACGCAAGGCACGTTCTGAAAGATCGGCGTCAGCTCGCTGCCCGTCTTCTCGCAACGATAGGTCTGGCCGTTCTGGCACAGCGCCTCGCCCTCGCGAGCGCATTGCGCGAAGGCATGGCCAGTGACGAAGACGAGGAAAATTGCAAAGCTGATGGTCCGAAAAGATCTGCCCATTTTGCCCCTCCCGGCCGGATATTTTCAAGCCGGACCATAGGGCATATCGAATGTGCTACCTAGGACAAACAGCGATGGTTGGGTGGCCCTATGCCGCCTGCAGGGGACCACTAACTTGACTCTGCCGTATCAAGCCGAAGGGACCAATCGCCATGAACCGAAGCTCAGCAGCGGGTAGCATCGTGCCATTGCCTTCCATGTCCGACCGCCACATCGATCCGCATTCCTATCCCGACGGCATCGCCTTCCTCGACGGCCAGTATCTGCCGATGTCGCAGGCCAAGATCTCGGTGCTGGATTGGGGCTTTCTGCATTCCGACGCCACCTACGACACCGTGCATGTCTGGGACGGGAGCTTCTTCCGACTCGACCTGCATCTCGACCGCTTCTTCGCCGGCTTGCAAAAACTGCGCATGACGATCCCGTCCGACCGCGATGGCGTGGCCGAGATTCTGCACAATTGCGTGGCGCTGTCGGGCCATCGCGCCGCCTATGTCGAAATGCTGTGCACACGCGGCGCCTCGCCGACCTTCAGCCGCGATCCGCGCCAGGCGGTCAACCGCTTCATGGCCTTCGCAGTTCCCTTCGGCTCGGTCGCCAATGCCGAGCAGTTGCGGCGCGGCCTGCATGTCGCCATTAGCGACAGGGTGCGCATTCCGCCGGTCTCGATCGATCCGGCGATCAAGAACTACCACTGGCTCGACCTCGTGCGCGGCCTCTACGACGCTTATGACCGTGGGGCCGAAACCGCATTGATTCTCGACTTCAATGGCAATGTCGCCGAAGGCCCCGGCTTCAACGTGTTCTGCGTCAAGGACGGCAGGCTGTCGACGCCAGCCGCCGGCGTGCTGCCCGGCATCACCAGGCGCACCGTCTTCGACCTTTGCGCCGAGGCAGGCCTTGTCGCCGCTCCAGTCGATGTCAGCGTCACCGCACTGAAGGGAGCCGACGAAGTCTTCATCACCTCCACCGCCGGCGGCATCATGCCGGTGACAGTGATCGACGGCGCTGCTGTCGCCGACGGCAAGATAGGCGGGATCACAAAGCGCTTGATGGCGCTCTACTGGCAAAAGCATGACGACCCGGCCTGGTCGAGCCCGGTGCGCTATCCCTGACCGGCGAAGGTCCTGCTCCACACGATGTCGTGACCAAAAAGATTCCCCCTCGCCTCTGGAAAATCGCTCGACGCACCGTATATCGCGGAAGCGGAGAAGCCTCCGCTTCCCAGTTCACGGCCCGCATGGGCAAGGATTCCACGTCATGACAAGCAAGGTTTGGTTCATCACCGGATCGTCGAAAGGCTTTGGCCGAGTCTGGGCCGAGGCCGCACTCGCCCGCGGCGACCGTGTCGCCGCAACCGCGCGCGATGCCGGCACGCTCGCCGATCTCGTCGCGAAATACGGCGATAATGTCGCCGCGATCAAGCTCGACGTCACCGACAAGAAGGCTGTCGATGCGGCCATCGCCGAGGCGCACAAGCGCTTTGGCCGGCTCGACGTCGCCATCAACAATGCCGGCTATGGCCATTTCGGCGCCATCGAGGAAGTCAGCGAACAGGAAGCCCGCGACCAGATCGAAACCAATGTGTTCGGCGCGCTCTGGGTCACCCAGGCGGCTTTGCCGATCATGCGGGCGCAGGGCTCCGGCCATATCATCCAGATCTCGTCGATCGGCGGCGTCAACGCCTTTGCGTCGCTCGGCCTTTACCATGCCTCGAAATGGGCGCTCGAAGCCTTCAGCCAGTCGCTCAGCATCGAGGTCGCCGAATTCGGCATCCATGTGACGCTTGTCGAACCGGGAGGCTTCTCCACCGATTGGTCCGGCGCCTCGGCCAAGGTCTCCAAAGCGATCGAGGCTTACGCGCCGGCCCGCGCCAAGATGGCGGAACGCCGCGCCAACTCGGTCGCCGGCGACCCCGAGGCCACCGGACCGGCGATGCTTGAAATCGTCGACGCGGCCGAGCCGCCGCTGCGCGTCTTCTTCGGCGATGGTGGCCTGCCGATGATCAAGCAGGAATACGCCAACCGCATCGCGCTTTGGGAAAAGTGGGACCACCTTTCCGTCGAGGCGCAGGGCGCCAAGAAGAACCGCAAGGCGGCCTGAGCGCGTCTTGAAATTCGGCTGCGTCGCCCCGGCGGCGCAGCCCGTGCCCTAGCCCGGTACTAGCATCGATAAATCCACTGCTCGGGCACGCGCACCGAGATCTCTTCCCCTGTTGTCATACGACCCGGTTTCTCGACCCAGGCAACGAGGCCGCGCAGCCGTTTCGCCGCCTTCGGGAAGGCCAGCGCGCCGGCCTCCCGATCGGCCATCCCGGCGTTTTCGGCGATCGAACGTCCAGCAAGCCGGCAAGGCCCGTTCTGCGCATCAACCTTGATCGTCACGCCACCTCTAAAGAACAGCAGCGTGCCTGACGGCAGCATCGAGAGATGCGGCACGCCTTCGATCAGCAGATTGGCGCCGATCCATNGACGTGTGCTCTTCCGATCTATTCCGGCTTGATCTCGGCCAGCCCCATCCGCTCGGCAACGACGCCGAGTTCATTCGCTGCTACGATTGATATCTGCCGCTCGTTGCGGATTTCGGTGCCGCGCGGATACCAGGGTTCGCGACCGCCGGAACGACGGGTGGCGCCGGCGTGGAAGTCGCCGTCGATGCCTTCGAAACCGAGCTGCAATGCTTCCACCGGGCGCGTCTGGAAGTGATTCGACGGTGCGACGTACAAAGCGGCCACTTTGGCGGACAGCTTCCTGGCGGGGATGATGTCGACCGGCTTCTCAGACTCCGGGAAGAGGTCCAGCATGGCTTCGTTCCTTCTGCAGGATGACGTCGCAAATAGCCGTAGCCGTGGGCTCGGGTCCAGTCGAAAGCGATGATGATTCGATCAAACCGGCTGATAGCGTCCATCGGCATCGTCATGAAGGCAAGGCTGGAGGAACGCTTTCTGCGCGGAGAACTCGGCAACGCCTATGACGATTATGCCCGCAGCGTACCGATGCTGGTGCCGTTCATGCCGGCCTGATTACAGCATCCGCAAAAGCGCGCCGCCGATCGAATAGCCGGCGCCGAAGGCGCACAGCACGCCGAAATCGCCGGGCTTCATGTCGGCGTGGTTTTCCGACAGCGCGATGATGGCGCCAGCGCCGGCGGTGTTGCCGAGCCGCTCCAGCACCATCGGCGCGCGGTCATGGTCGACCTCGTGGCCGAAGGCTAGTTTCAGGATCATGGCGTTCATTCGCGCATTGGCCTGATGCAGCCAGAATCGCCTGATGGCTTGCGGCGTCAGCCCGTGCTCGGCGAGGAATTCGACAATGAATTTGTGGCCGGCGACGGTGACTTCCTTGAACACCTTGTTGCCGACCTGTTTGATCAGATTGCCTTCGAGGTTGATCATGTAAGGATCGTCCTGGGCGGTGCGGGTGTGATAGCCCAGATTGGTGCGGATATTGTTCGACATCTGCGTCCAGGTGCGCGTGTCCAGCACCTCGAAACGCCCCGGCCGCCTCTCGCCCTCGCCCAGCCCCTCGACCACCATCGCCACCGATGCATCGCCGAAGATGAAATGCGTCTGCCGGTCGCGGAAATTGAGATGGCCGGTGATGATCTCCGGCGTGACCACCAGCACGCGTTTGTGCGCACCCGCCCGCACCAGATTGGCCGCAATGTGCAAGGCGGCCGCGGCCGATGAACAACCAAGCCCCATGTCGAAGCCGGCGCCCTTGGTGCCCAGCGCCTCCTGCATTTCGATTGCGATCGCCGGATAGGGCCGTTGCTGGTGCGAGGCCGAGCAGATCACCAGGTCGATGTCGGACGGCTTCAGGCCGGCATGGTCGAGCGCCTTCCGGGCCGCGGCCACTCCAAACTCGGCCTGCAGCGACAGCGCATCATCGGGCCGCGCCGGAATGCGCGGCGCCATGCGGGTCGGATCGAGAATGCCTTCGCGCTCGATCACATGCCGGGTCTGGACGCCCGAGGCATGGACGATGAAGGCGCTGTCGGATTTCTGCAGCAGCGTCTCATCCGTGCCTTGCCGGCGCGCATTCTCCGTGTCGACCCAGGCGTTGAAACTGGCGACCAGTTCTTCATTGGTGATCTTGGCTTCAGGGATTTCAACGCCGATGCCGCTGATGATGACGCGATGCATATCCAGTCCGTCCATGCGCAGGCATTGTCGTTCTCATGTGAACGACGAAGGGGCGCGACACAACACTTTTCTCACCCCGCCGGTTTACGCCGGCTTAAGCCACAGGCTGTGGGCGGATATCCTCGGGTGCAGAGTGCTAGCCGGCCCGCTTGGCGACGATGAAGATACGCGGAAAGCGCAGCAGCACCTTGCCGTTTGCGGTCTTCGGATAGGCCTCGGTGATCTTGGCGGTGTAATTGTCGAGGAATATCTTGCGCTCGCCGGCGTCGAGCGGATCGAGAAACGGCTTCAGCCCCGTCGACTTCACCCATTCGACGATCGCCTCGGCGTCGGTCAGCGGATGATTGTAGGCCGTATGCCAGATATCCACCCGGATGGAGAGCGGCGACAAGAGATCATAATAGAACGACACCGCCGGCAGCGGTCCGCGCGCAGCACCTGCCATCTTGGCGGCGAACGGCATTTCGGCGGCCGTCTCGCGCATCAGCCGATGCGACGGCTCAAGCAGATTTTCGGGCATCTGGACGGCGAGCGCACCGCCCGGCGCGAGAAAGCCCATCAGCCGCTGGAACACTACCGGGTGGGCGGGCAGCCATTGGAACACCGCATTGGCGAAGATGACGTTGACCGGCTCGGCCGGCCGCCATGTCGAGGCATCGGCGAGGTCGAAATTGACGCTGGGCAGGCGCGCCCTCGCCTTCTCGATCATATCGGGAGAGGTGTCGAAGCCGCTCACCTCAGCGTCCGGCCAGCGCTCGACCAGCAGCTCGGTCGAGTTGCCCGGGCCGCAGCCGATGTCGACCACCCGGCGCGGGAAATCCACCGGCACCTGCGCAACAAGATCGCGCGCCGGCCGCGTGCGCTCATCCTCGAATTTCAGATATTGGGCGGCAGACCAGTCGGTCATTCAAGCTTTCCTCGTATCAGTTGAGAAATTCGCCGCCCCGGTTGCTCCCTTACCGTGTCAGCCTCTTATACGTCATCCTGTGCGGGTTGACGGCTTCGGGGCCGAGCCGGCGGATCTTGTCCTGCTCGTAGTCCTCGAAATTGCCCTCGAACCATTCGACATGGCTGTCGCCCTCGAAGGCGAGGATGTGGGTGGCCAGGCGGTCGAGGAACATACGATCGTGCGAGATGATGACGGCGCAGCCACCGAAATTTTCCAGCGCGTCTTCGAGCGCCGCCAGCGTTTCCGTGTCGAGGTCGTTGGTCGGTTCGTCGAGCAGCAGCACATTGCCGCCGGTCTTCAGCATTTTTGCCAGATGCACGCGGTTGCGCTGGCCGCCGGAGAGGTTGCCGACCTTCTGCTGCTGGTCGCCGCCACGGAAGTTGAACGATGCGCAATAGGCGCGGGTGTTGGCTTCGAACTTGCCGAGCTTGACCACTTCGGCGCCGCCCGAGATTTCTTCCCAGACGGTCTTTGACGGATCGAGCGCATCGCGGCTCTGATCGACATAGCCGAGCTTCACCGTTTCGCCGATGCGGACAGAGCCGGCATCCGGCGTTTCCTGGCCGGTGATCATGCGGAACAGCGTCGTCTTGCCGGCGCCGTTCGGGCCGATGACGCCGACGATGCCGCCTGGCGGCAGCTTGAATTCCAGACCCTCGATCAACAGCGTGTCGCCAAAGCCCTTCGACAGGCCTTCCGCCTCGATCACCACATTGCCGAGCCGTTCGCCATGCGGAATGACGATCTGCGTATCGCTCGGACGCCGCTTGTCGGCTGCATCTAGCAGGTCCTGGAACGCCTGGATACGCGCCTTGGACTTGGTCTGGCGAGCTTTCGGGCTGGACTGGATCCACTCGCGTTCGCGACCGATGGCACGCTGGCGGGCGTCGTCCTCGCGGCCTTCCTGCTTGAGGCGCTTGGCTTTGGCTTCGAGGTATTTGGTGTAGTTGCCCTCATAGGGGATGCCGCGGCCGCGATCGAGCTCGAGGATCCATCCGGTGACATTGTCGAGGAAATAGCGATCGTGGGTGATGATCATCACCGCGCCGGGATAGGCGCGCAGGTGTTTTTCCAGCCACGCCGTGGTCTCGGCGTCGAGATGGTTGGTCGGTTCATCGAGCAGCAAGAGGTCGGGCTGACGCAGCAGCAGCTGGCAGAGCGCGACGCGGCGGCGCTCACCGCCCGAAAGCTTGGTGACCTCGGAATCCTTGGGCGGGCAGCCCAGCGCTTCCATCGCCATCTCGACCTGCTGTTCGAGATCCCACAGGTTCAACCGGTCCATCTCGTCCTGGAGCTTGGCCGACTCGTCAGCCGTCTCGTCGGAGTAGTTCATCATCAATTCGTTGTAGCGCTCGATGATGGCGGTCTTGGCGGCGACGCCTTCCATGATGTTCTCGAACACCGTCTTGTTGGCATCGAGCGCCGGCTCCTGCGCGAGATAGCCTACGGTGGCGCCTTCGGCCAGCCAGGCTTCGCCGTTCCACTCCTTGTCGAGCCCGGCCATGATCTTGAGGATCGTCGACTTGCCCGAGCCGTTGGGGCCGAGGATGCCGATCTTGGCGTCGGGATAGAAGGAGAGATGGACATTCTCAAGCACCTTCTTGGTGCCATAGGCCTTGTTGAGGCCGGCCATGTGATAGATGAACTGGCGTGCCACGCGCGCTTTCCTTGATGATTGACCGAAATGTCGGATTGAATGGAGGTTGGCCGCTATGTAGGCGATGCCGGGCCGAACGGCAATCGCTTTTGCCATTTCAAGCCGGGTGTACACCGCACGTTAAGTTTTCCGCCGGTTGTAGGGAGCGTTGAAATCCCCGGTTAACCCTTCAGCGTCAAAACAGGATCGATCGCTGGCCTGTCGCGATCGAAAGTAAAGATCGGACCGAAGGTAGTGCTGAACAGTTTCCTGCTCCTTGCCGAAGCGGTCGTCTACTTCAGCGTCATGGTCACGCTGTTCCGCTTCAGGGATCGCATCGGCCTCGGCGTCTTCGTCTGCGCGCTGGGCGCCATGCATTTCCTCGAAACCTATCTCGCCAGCGTCTTCTATGTCGCCCTGCCCTTCGGCATGGTCTCGCCAGGCTCGGCGGTGCTGTTTTCCGGCAAGCTGGTGATGCTGCTTCTCCTCTACATGAAGGAAGATGCGGCCACGGTGCGCCAGCCGATCTATGGCCTTTTGCTCGGCAACGCCTTGATGATCGGGCTGGTCCTGATCCTGCGCCTGCACGATATTTCAGCCCTTTCCGACGGCAAGCTTCCCGATATCGGCTTCATCGACCAGATGGGCTGGTTGATGGTGTGGGGCACGACGCTGCTCTTCATCGACGCCATCCTGATCATCCTGCTTTACGAAAAGCTCGCGCGTTATCTGCGCAAGGCTCCGTTCTCCCGCATCCTGATTTGCGTCGCCTGCGTGCTCACCTTCGACCAGGCCGGATTTTTCACCGCCCTGCATTTCGTCGCAGGCGCACCGATTGCGGTCTTCTTCGGCGGCTGGTTCGCCAAGATGGGTGCCGCTTTTGCTTACAGCGCCATGCTTGTCGCCTACCTCAGATGGTTCGAAACGCGGCGGGCTACCGCACCGCGCGGATTGTCCGACGTCTTCGACACCTTGACCTATCGCGAGCGCTACGAAGCCCTGGTCGAACATGTCGGCCGCGACGGCCTCACCGGCCTCTTGCACAGGGGACGCTTTGACAGCGACGGCGAACGTCTGGTTGCTGTCAGCCTGCGCACGGCCCAGCCGCTCAGCCTGCTGATCGTCGACGTCGACCATTTCAAGTCGATCAACGATCGCTTCGGCCATGCCGAGGGCGACAGGGTGCTGAGATCGATCGCCCAGGTACTGACCCAGGCGGCCGGCGCGCACGATCAGGTTTTCAGGATCGGCGGCGAGGAGTTCGCCATCCTTTGCTCGCAGCCGCATGCGGTCGCCAGGTTGCTCGGAGAAAACCTCCGCCAGGCCGTCAAGGCGTGCGTAAACCGGTTCGACATCAGCGTCAGCGCCGGCATCGCCACTGTCGACGAGACCGTAGCCTCGCTTGCCGATCTCTTCGCCGTTGCCGACGAGCGTCTCTACAAGGCCAAGTCCACCGGGCGCGACCGCGTCATCGGCGAAGCGCATGACGATGCCGAAGACCTCCGTGCGTGGACACTGCCCACGCGTGGCGTCAGCGGATAACGCTGTCAGCTCCGCTTGCGCTGCTGCAACGCGCCGACCGCAACTGAAACGGCTATCAGCGCGATGGCCAGCCATTTCAGCGTGGTGATGATCGGACTGGCATCGATGTCATAAGCGATGAACAACAGAATGCCGGGCACCAGCAGGCCGCACATGACCAGCATGATGCGGTTGATCTGCCAAGACACTTTTGCTGCCAGCGCTTCGTCACCGGCTTCGCCGACAAGACCGGCGCGCATCTCCCGGGAGATGGCCAACGCGCTCGACAGGCGCATGGAGATCGGCAAGCCGAGCCCGATTATGAGGAAGGCACACGCCGCCAGCAGAGCCGAGAATTTGAGCGCGCTGGTCTCGGCCGGCACCGGAAACAAAAGTGTCGCCAGCGGCAGGAAGACACAGACGATGCCGAGCGCGGCAATGGCGATGAAGATCGCGGCATTGACCCAAGTGAACAGCTGGTAGCGGCCTGCCCCGATCGGCGCGGCAACCACGCGCATGCGCGCCCACTCGGCATCGGTATAGGAAAAGCCCGGCCATTCCATGCGGCCGTCTTTTATGGCTGTCATTCCCCTGGCCCAGAAAGCCAGCCGCGCCAGCGCGCCTGATGTCATGCCACTCATCGCCACCCCCGCCGAATGAAACACATCCAGACCATATCACCGCGTCACTGCCAAGCGGCAGACGGATATCCTACTGGAACCCGGCCGCATCGACCGAGCCCTTCGGACAGCCCGCCTTGGTCGTCGGCGCCGAGGCGAGCATGAGAGTGCCCAGCGAACTGTCGGGGCCGATCGGGCCGGTCAGGCCGAGCGTCAGCTCGCCGATCAGCCGCCTGCCGCTCGACGGATCGACCAGGCAGGAGACACGCACCCGCGCGCCCGACCCGGCGCCGAAGGCGCTGTCGAAGGCGCTGCGGATCTGGTCCGAAGTCAGCTGCTTGCCGACGTTCCTGGTGAAGAGCTCGCGCACCGGCGACGCATTCACCGCCCGCATCAGGTTCAGCGCCTCGGCAAAATACTCCTGCTGGCTCTTGCCGTAGCAGGTGCCGTGCTTGATCCATTCATGCCGTTCGAGCTTGGAGGCGGTGCCAGGCATCACCTGGTCGAGTTCGGCGCGCGTATTGGCATCGAGATCGACCGGCGGCAGGTCGGCCCAATGGGCCGGATTATCATTGGCCTTGTCGCTCGCCGGCACCTGGCAATAGAAATTGCCGTTCGGCTGCGGCCAGAGCCCATGCAAGGTGAAATGCGACGCGTCGAAGCCGCCCGCCGTCTGCGCCTGGCATTCGGGCTTGCTTGCCTTGGTTTCGCAGAAGGCCGGCTGCCAACTCAGCGCAAAGACATATTCGGGCTTTCCCGAAGCCGCAGGCTTGCCCTGATCGGCGGGCGCGGCCGGCTGGGCGGCTGCGCTGCCGCCGGCGACATGACCGCAGCTGATCTTGACCCAGCGACGCTCAGGATCGGCGCCCGGCACGCGGATGAGGTAATGCGTCGGCGCATCCTTGTTGCCGGCCAGGAGGTCGTAGCTCTGTCCAGCCGTTGTCGCGATATTGCCGGGGTTCTTGCCGCTTTTGATTGCCTGCGTCGCCGGGCAAGCCGCATCGGCCACGAAGGAGCCGCCCATCTTCACATCGGCGCGCGCCATGCCGACACCGGCCAGCGCCACCAACACCGCACCCCAAATCGCCGATATCCGCATTCCAGCACTCCTAGCGTTTCATAGCGCAAGCTAGAAACGTGTGACATGTCAGAATTACGATTTCTTTCGTCCGCCGCAAAAAACAATCGCTCGGTCGATCAGACCCCGCCCTCCTCGACCCGCTTCGTCAACATACGCAGCAGATCAAGCGCTGTCTCGAGCGCGCGAGCCTCGATGCCCTCGCTGATGCGGTTGGCCCAGACATGCTGGCGCGTGCCGATATCCCGGATCGCGGCCCGGCCGGCATCGGTCATCGCCAGGAGCTTCGCGCGGCGGTGCGCCGGGTTGTCCGCATAGGCGGCGAGCCCTTCGGCGGCCAGAATGTCGGCAAGGCGCTGCACGCTCTGACGGGCAAGCCCCATGTCGCGGGCAATGTCGGCCACCGATTTTGGCTCCTTCAGCACCGCGCCCAGAACCTGCCAGCGCGCCGCCGTCAACCCGGCAGGCTCCGCCAGCCGGTCGGCCGCGTCGAGAAACCCGCCATTCAGCCGGAACACGGCAAGCACCACTTCGGTGAGCACATCTCCGGCTTCGGTCCTGCTTGTCATTTCTGGCCGGCCTCGATGGTGGAAACGAAAGTGTTGACGGCTTCAGCCACCGCCTCCGGCTTGTCAAGCATCACCCAATGGCCGGAACCGGCGACGGTTCTGTGGCCAATTCCGCTGCGCAGCCGAAACAGGGCCGCCGCATTGTCATTGGCCTCCGTGGCCAGCACGAAGATCGGCCCGTGATAGGCGTCGAGCGTCGGTTCGGGATTCCATTCCGCCAGCGCCTTGCCGACGCCTGCCCGAGCCGCCGGATCGACCACCGCCGCATCGGCGATGACCTGTTTGCGGACATCTGGGTTGGAGCCGGCGATCGAGGTGTAATAAGCGCTCAGGACATCGCCGCCGTTTGGCCCCGCCAGATCGCGCACGAACCCGTCGCGAATCTCTTTGGGCAGGGCGCGCGGATCGGTCGCCGGATCGACCAGCAGGATGCCGGCAACACGGTCGGCATGGCCGGCGGCATAGGCGAGCGCGGCTCCACTGCCGCCGCTATGTGCAACGAGGACAAACCGCTTCAGGCCGAACGCATCGGCCACCGCACCAATATCGTCGGCACGGCCGTCATAGCCGTAGTCGGCATCAGCTGCAGGCGCCGATGCGCCATGGCCGCGAAAATCGAAGGCGACCGCCTCACGGCCACCTGCGGTGAGCTGCATCACCCGGTTCCACTGTGTGGCGCGGCTGCAATCGCCATGCGCGAACAGGATCGGCAGGCCGCCGCCGGATTTGATGTCGTAGCCGGCAAGCTGGCCCTGCGGGCCGGCAATGGTTGAGGTCTTCATGGTCATCTCCCTGGTTTTGCTGGATGCAATGCCGGGCAGGAGCATTGCGGATGACAGGCTCGCCAGCAGAAACGCGCGGCGCGAAACGGTCGAAAAGGTTTTCATGCTCATGCTCCCCATTTTGACAGTATGCTGTCATATAGTCAAATTGACAGCATACTGTCAATAGCCCTCCCCTTGACGCCGGTCACGCCGTCGCCCAACAGTCGCCGACGGGAGCGAGAGATGGCATTTGACGAGCAGACGACGCTGGCCTCACCGACCGGGGCCACGCTCAACCTCTATGTGAAGCACGCGAGCGGCTCTCCACGGGCCGTCGTCCAGATTAACCATGGCTTGGCCGAACACGCCGCGCGCTATGCCCGCTTCGCGGATTACCTCAGCACCCGCGGTTTTCACGTCTACGTCCACGACCATCGCGGCCATGGCGCGACCAAGGCGCCCGATGCCCCGCTCGGCAGGTTCGCCGGCACAAGCGGCCCGGCCAAGGTGATCTCCGATGTCGACGCAGTCCACGATTTGATTGCGAAGGAGCAGCCCGGCCTGCCGGTCATCCTGTTCGGCCATTCGATGGGTGCGTCGGTGGCGCTCAACTACCTGCTGGCGCACTCGCCGCGCGTCCACGCCGCGGCGATCTGGAACGGCAATTTCTCACAAGGCCTGCTTGGTCGGCTTGCACTCGCCATCCTCGCTTATGAGCGCTTCAGGCTCGGCTCCGATGTTCCCTCACGCGTCTTGCCAAGGCTGACCTTCCAGACCTGGGGCAAGGCGGTGCCCAACCACAAGACGCCGTTCGACTGGCTGTCGCGCGACGAGGCTGAAGTGGCCAAGTACATCGCCGACCCGCTGTGCGGCTGGGATGCCTCGATCTCGATGTGGCGCGATGTCGTGGAGATGACGCAGAAAGGCGGCAAGGATTCCGGCTTTGCCGGCATCAGGCGCGACCTGCCCGTCAGCATCGTCGGCGGAGAGAAGGATCCGGCCTCCGACTATGGCAAGGGCATCGATCATCTCGCCAAACGCATGCGCGCGATGGGCTTTTCGAATCTGGTTTCAAAGGTTTACGCCGACACCCGCCACGAAAGCCTGAACGAGGTGAACCGCCATGTCGTCATGGACGATTTCGCTGCCTGGGCCGATAGCGTGCTCAAACGCTGACATCGCTGGCCCACCGCAAGGCCCGTGACAGCGGCATCCCGGGTTGATAGAGGCTGCGGTTCCGACCCGTTTTTGGTGATTTATGGCTGAACCTCCGCTGAAAGGCGTCCGCGTCGTCGAACTCGCCCGCATCCTGGCCGGCCCGTGGGCAGGACAATTGCTGGCCGATCTCGGCGCCGATGTTATCAAGGTCGAGAGCCCCGATGGCGGCGACGATACCCGCAAATGGGGTCCTCCCTTCGTCATGAGCCATGATGGCGAGAACCTGTCGGCCGCCTATTACCACTCCTGCAATCGCGGCAAGCGCTCCATCGCCGTCGATTTCTCGACGCCCGAAGGGGCCGAGACGGTGCGCCGGCTGGTTGCCACGGCCGACATTCTGATCGAGAACTTCAAGCTCGGCGGCCTCAAGAAATACGGGCTCGATTACGAGAGCCTGAAGGCGATCAATCCAAAGCTCGTCTACTGCTCGATCACCGGCTTCGGCCAGGATGGGCCTTACGCACCCCGCGCCGGCTATGATTTCATCATCCAGGCCATGGCCGGCATGATGTCGATCACCGGCGAGGTCGGGCGCGAGCCGCAAAAAGCCGGCGTCGCCATATCGGACATCTTCACCGGCCTCTATTCGGTGATCGCCATCCAGGCAGCGCTTCGCCATGCCGAAAAGACCGGCCAGGGACAGCATATCGATATGGCTCTGTTCGACACGCAGATTTCCGCACTCGGCAACCAGAACCTCAACTATCTCGTCTCCGGCAAGGCGCCGGTGCAGATGGGCAATGCGCATATGAACATTGCGCCCTATGAGGTTGTCCCGGTCAGGGACGGCCATATCATCCTGGCGGTCGGCAATGACGGCCAGTTCGCCAAATTCTGCGCCGCCGTCGGACTCGACCATCTCTCAGCGAATCCCGATTTCGCCACCAATCCGGCCCGCGTCGCCAACCGGGTGAAATTGCGCGAGCACATGATCGAGACGCTGAAGAACTGGGACCGAGACCCGTTGCTGGCCAAGCTCGAAGCGGCAAGCGTGCCGGCGAGCCCGATCAACAATATCGGCCAGATGTTTGCCGACCCGCAGACGATCGCACGCGGCATGCGGCTCGACCTCGACGATGGCCATGGCAATCGTCTGCCCTCGGTGCGCGCGCCGATGGTGATGTCCGGCACACCGCTGGTCTATGAACGCCCTTCGCCACGCCTTGGCGAACATACCGAAGAAATTCTTGCCGAACTGGAGAAGTCTGGACGATGAAGACCGGTGGACAACTGATTGTCGACGCACTCGAGGCGAACGGCACCGACCGCATCTTCTGCGTGCCCGGCGAATCCTATCTCGCGGTGCTCGACGCATTGCATGACTCGCCCATCCGCACCATTGTCTGCCGACAGGAAGGCGGCGCCGCCATGATGGCCGACTGCCAGGGGCGGCTGACCGGCCAGCCCGGCATCTGCTTCGTCACCCGCGGCCCCGGCGCCACCAATGCGTCGGCCGGCATTCACATTGCCATGCAGGATTCGATACCCGTCATCCTGTTCATCGGCCAGGTCGCCAGCCACGCCAAGGAGCGCGAGGCTTTCCAGGAGGTCGACTACAAGCGCTTCTTCGGCGACATCGCCAAATGGGTGGTGGAGATCGACGATGCCGCGCGCATCCCCGAACTCGTCACCCGCGCCTTTGCTGTCGCGACATCGGGCCGCCCCGGCCCCGTCGTCGTCTCGCTGCCGGAGGACATGCTGACCAGTCTTGTCGACGCGCCCGCGGCCTTGCCGCACACGCCGGTCGAAACCCGGCCCGGCGAAGCCGAACTCGATGCTTTGGAAAAGCTTCTGGCCAAAGCCAACCGTCCCTTCGTCATCCTCGGCGGCACACGCTGGGACGAGGAAGCGGTGGCACGTATGCGCACCATTGCCGAGGCCTGGTCGCTGCCGGTCGGCTGCTCCTTCCGCCGACAGATGCTGTTCGACCATCTGCACCCGAACTATGCCGGCGATGTCGGCATCGGCATCAACCCGAAGCTGGCCACCGCCATCAAGCAGGCCGACCTGGTGCTGCTGATCGGCGGCCGCATGGGCGAGATGCCGTCCTCCGACTATACGTTGCTGAAGAGCCCTTACCCCGACCAGACGCTGGTCCATGTCCATGCCGATGCCGGCGAACTCGGCCGCGTCTACCGGCCGACCCTGGCGATCAACGCTTCGCCTTCGGCCTTCGTCGAGGCTTTTGCCAAGCGCAAGCCAACCTCCACGCCAGCCTGGGCGGGTGAGACAGCGAAAGCACACGCTGCCTACCTCGACTGGTCGACGCCGCCTGAGACCGGCCCCGGCCCGGTCCAGATGGGGCCGATCATGAACTATCTGGAAAAGATTTTGCCCGATGACGCCATTTTCACCAACGGCGCCGGCAATTACGCCACCTGGGTGCACCGCTTCCACCGCTTCCGCCGCTTCGCCACCCAAGGCGCGCCGACCTCCGGTTCGATGGGTTACGGCACCCCGGCTGCGGTCGCCGCCAAGGCGCTCCATCCCGACCGCACCGTGATCGCCTTTGCCGGCGACGGCTGCTTCCTGATGAACGGACAGGAATTCGCTACCGCCGTGCAATACGACCTGCCGATCATCGTAATCGTCGTGAACAACGGCATCTACGGCACCATCCGCATGCACCAGGAGCGCGACTATCCCGGCCGTGTCGTCGCCACCGATCTGAAGAACCCTGACTTTGCCGCTCTTGCCCGCGCCTATGGCGGCCACGGCGAGACGGTCGAGAACACGGCAGATTTTGCCCCTGCCTTCGAGCGTGCCCGCGCCAGCGGCAAGCCGGCGATCGTCGAAATCAGGCTCGATCCCGAGGCGATCACGCCGACGCGGACGATGACGCAGATCCGCGACAAGAGCTGAGAAGTTAGCAGCGAAAGCCGAGTTCCGTCACACCCCCCTCTGTCCTGCCGACGCTGCCAAGACGATCGCCCCTTTCCTGATATCTACAAGCGAGCTATCAGACCGCTGCCAGCGCCTNGCAGATCCGCGACAAGAGCTGAGAAGTTAGCAGCGAAAGCCGAGTTCCGTCACACCCCCCTCTGTCCTGCCGGACATCTCCCCCTCAAGGGGGGAGATTGGATGTCATGTCGCCCTTCGCCAATCTGCAGCGTTGCAGACAGGGCGCTATGGTCAGAGCTGCTGATCTCCCCCCTTGAGGGGGAGATGTCCGGCAGGACAGAGGGGGGTGCTGTCCCGCCGACGCTGCCAAGACGATCGCCCCTTTCCTGATATCTACAAGCGAGCTATCAGACCGCTGCCAGCGCCTNGCCGACGCTGCCAAGACGATCGCCCCTTTCCTGATATCTACAAGCGAGCTATCAGACCGCTGCCAGCGCCTGCGTCAGGTCGGCGATAAGATCGTCCGGATGCTCGACGCCGATCGACAGCCTGACCGTGGTCTCCAGCACGCCAATGCGCTGGCGCACGTCGAAGGGAATGCCGGAGTGCGTCATCGCCGCCGGGTGGCTGGCGAGTGACTCCGTGCCGCCGAGGCTCACCGCCAGCTTGAATATTTGCAGCCCGTTGAGAAATGCGAAGGCCGCCTTCTCTCCGCCTTTGATATCGAAAGAAAATGTCGACCCGGCGCCGCTGCATTGCGCCTTGTAGGCCCGTCCCGCTGCCGTATCCTCGCCCAGGAACGGCAGGTAATGCACCTTCTCGACCTTGGCGTGATCGCGCAGGAATTCGGCCACGAGCCGCGCATTGTCGTTGGCGCGCTCCATGCGGATGGACAGCGTCTCCAGCGAGCGGCCGAGCATCCAGCAGGAATGCGGGTCGAGTTGCGTGCCGATGGCGCCGCGCAGCGCCTTGATTGGCTTGGTCACCGCCTTGCTGCCCATCGCCGCACCGGCGATCAGGTCGGAATGGCCGCCGACATATTTGGTCAGCGAATAGACGGAGACATCGGCGCCATGTTCGATCGGCCGCTGGAACACCGGGCCGAGCAGCGTGTTGTCGCAGACGATGATCGGCGTCGATCCTTGGCTTGCGCCGATCTCGTCGGCAAACTTCCGGATCAGTGCGATGTCGACCAGGCTGTTGGTCGGATTTGACGGCGTTTCGATGAGAATGACCGAGACACGCCCCTTCGCCACCGCTGCATCAGCAGCGGCCCGCACCGCCTTCTCGTCGACGCCGTCGGCGAAGCCGACAGCGCCGATGCCGAAGCCGGACAGCGTGCGCGTCAAAAGCGTCTCAGTGCCGCCGTAAAGCGGCTGCGAATGCAAGATGACATCGCCCGGACGGGCATAGGCGAGCAGCGTGGTGGCGATCGCCGACATGCCGGACGAGAACAGGATGCAGGCGTCCGTTCCCTCATAAACCGCCAGCCGGTCCTCGACGATCTCGGAGTTGGGATGATTGAAGCGCGAATAGACCAGGCCGGACGCCGTGCCGCTCGGCGGCTCCTTGCGGCCGGATGTGTAGTCGAAGAAGTCGCGCCCCTCCTCCGCCGATTTGAACACGAAGGTCGAGGTCAGGAACACCGGCGGCTTGACGGCGCCTTCCGACAGTTGCGGATCGAAGCCATAGCTCAACATCAACGTTTCCGGATGGAGCTTGTGGTTGCCGATGTGGGTTTTCGACGGGCGCGGCGCGGTCATGGCTTTTCCTGCGTTCTGGAGGAGTCTCGTCCAGCAATTTATGCGATCCCGGTCCACCAGTCCTTGCTATTTTCGGCCTCGCATGGCTGCATCCCGGCAACAAATTGCCGAGCGAGAGCAAAAGTGCAACAGAAGATAGCCGACGATTTCGACCGCAAGATCCTGCGCGAGCTGCAGGCCGACGCCCGCATCACCAACAATGAGCTTGCGGAGCGCATCGGCCTGTCGCCGTCGCCATGTTTGAGGAGGGTACGCCGGCTGGAGGAGGCCGGCATTATCCGGGGCTATACCACGCTGGTCGACCCGGCCGCCTTCGGCTGGAACATGGTCGCCATCGCCACCGTCCGGCTCAGCCGCCAGAACGAGGACGAGATCGTCATGTTCGAAGACGCCATCCGCGGTTGGGAAGAGGTACTGGAATGCCACCTCGTCACCGGGTCACGCGATTATGTGTTGAAAGTGGTGACCGGCAGCCTCGAACAGTACGAGCGCTTCATCAAGGAAAAGATCGCGCGGCTGAAATGCGTCGCGTCGATCGAGACCAGCTTCGTCATGAACACCATAAAGGAACGGCGCCTCTGACATTTGGTCAAAGGCGCCGCTCTCGAGGTCGAAATTGCCTGGCAAGGCTTATTTGATCGCCTTGTCGGTGATGGCTGTGGTGTAGGCGCCGGTCGGCGCCTTGGTGATGATCTTCTGGTCGAGCAGCGCCTTGGCGGTGCGCTCGTAGGTCGCCGGGTCGAGCTTGCCGTCGGCATTGTCGATCAGCTTGGCGACTTCGCTCATCATCCGCTTCTGGTGGTTTTCGTCCTGGCCACCGCCGTCCATGACAATGCCCGCGGCCTCGTCATTGTTGTCGATGGCATATTTCCAGCCCTTCATCGAGGCGCGCACGAAACGCACCATCTTGTCTTCGAAAGCCGGATCCTTGAGCTTGTCTTCCGAGGCATAGAGCCCGTCCTCAAGCAGGTCGTTGCCCATCGCCGAGTAGTTGAACACGGTCAGTTGATCCGGCTTGTAGCCGGCATCGATCAGCTGCCAGTACTCGTTGTAGGTCATGACCGAAATGCAATCCGCCTGCTTCTGGATCAGCGGCTGCACGTCGAAGCTCTGCTTCAAAACCGTGACGCCGTCCGGGCCGCCTTCGGTCTTCAGGCCGAGCTTGTTCATCCAGGCGTAGAATGGATATTCGTTACCGAAGAACCAGACGCCCAGCGTGTGACCCTTGAAATCGGCTTCGGTCTTGATCGGGCCGTCCTTCGGGCAGACCAGCTCCATACCGGCCTTCTTGAACGGCTGGGCGATGTTGACCAGCGGCACGCCCTTTTCGCGCGCGGCGAGCGCCCCGCCCATCCAGTCGACGATGACGTCGGCGCCACCGCCGGCGATCACCTGCTCGGGTGCGATATCGGGACCGCCCGGCTTGATGTCGACGTCGAGGCCTTCTGCTTCATAAAAACCCTTGGCCTTGGCGACATAGTAGCCGGCAAACTGCGCCTGCGTGACCCATTTCAGCTGCAAGGTCACCTTGTCGGCGGCCATTGCCTGGAACGCGGCCAGCGACATCGCGCCGGCCAGCATCGGAATGATCAGTCTTTTCATGTTTTTACCCTCTGAAGTTAACACCCGAACCCACCGCCCTATCCACCACGGACAGAGGGATGCCAAAACGTGACGGCTCTCTCGACGAGAGCGACCACGCCATAAAAGACCGAACCCGCCAGTGCTGCAACTGCGATTTCGGCCCAGACCATATCGATGTTCATCCGCCCGACCTCGGTCGAGATGCGAAAGCCCATGCCGACCACAGGCGTGCCGAAGAACTCGGCGACGATGGCGCCGATCAGCGCCAGCGTCGAGTTGATCTTCAGCGCGTTGAAGATGAAGGGCGCTGCCGCCGGCAGCCGGAGCTTCAAGAGTGTTGGCCAGTAGCCCGACGCATAGGTGCGCATCAGGTCGCGCTCCATATGGCCGGAGGCGGCAAGACCGGCAACCGTGTTCACCAGCATTGGGAAGAAGGTCATGATGATGACGACCGCGGCCTTGGACGGCCAGTCGAAGCCGAACCACATCACCATGATTGGCGCCACACCGATGATCGGCAGCGCCGAGACCATATTGCCGATCGGCAGCAGACCGCGGCGCAGGAACGGCACGCGGTCGGCCGCAATCGCCACCAGGAAGCCGGCGCCGCTGCCGATGACATAACCGAAGATCACCGCCTTGAAGATGGTCTGCCTGATATCGGCGCCGAGCACCGGCAGGGAACTGGCGATGCGCACACCGATGGCGCTCGGCGGCGGCAAAAGGATGAAGGGAATGCCGGCGCCACGCGTCACCGCTTCCCATATGATCAGGATCCAGGCGCCGAAGATCGCCGGTATGATGAGGCGCAGCGCCATCCGCGCCCCTTTTGCCATCGGGCGAAGCCCCGACAGCACGGCGACGCAGCGCCATGCCAGCAGCCAGGCAGCGGCGAGCAGCAGGAAATACGGCGCCAATGCCATGCCTTCGAACCCTGTAATGCCCGAGATCAGCATCCAGGCGACAAGGTGAGCGCCGATAAACAGCACCGCAGCCTCGGCCACCGCCGAAATCCTGAGCATCGAGATCAGCCCCGCCAGCACGGCCAGGCCGATCATCGGGGTCTTTATACCGAAATAGGGGTAGTCGAAACTTGCCGTCGGGTCTGCAAGGGTGGCCGCTTCCGGCTTCGACATCGCGCCGAGCGACAGGGCTACAAGACACAGCGTAATGGCCAGCACCGCTTGCCAGGAGGGCTTCAGCCAGTTCATGCCGGCCTCCCGCCCATCGCGCGGTCAACGAGGCGCCCGGCTATGCCGACCACCATGACTAGAAGGGCCGCCACCACCGAGCCCGCCACAAGGGCGGACCAGATGTCGATGGACTGGCTGTAATAGGCGCCTGCCAAAAGCTTGGCGCCGATGCCGGCGACAGCACCGGTCGGCAGTTCGCCGACAATGGCGCCGACCAGGCTCGCCGCCACCGCCACCTTCATCGAGGTGAACAGGAACGGCACCGAGGCCGGCACCCGCAGCTTCCAGAAGGTCTGCGAGACACTGGCATTGTAGGTGTGCATCAGGTCGAGATGCATGAGTTCGGGCGAGCGCAGGCCCTTCACCATGCCAACCGTCACCGGGAAGAACGACAGGTAGGTCGAGATCATCGCCTTTGGGATCAGACCGCTGATGCCGATCGCCCCCAGCACGACGATGATCATCGGCGCCACCGCCAGAATGGGAATCGTCTGGGAGGCGATGATCCACGGCATCAGGCTGCGGTCGAGCGTCGCCACATGCAC
Organism: Mesorhizobium sp. LSJC269B00; assembly: GCF_000502815.1. Lineage (NCBI taxonomy): Bacteria > Pseudomonadati > Pseudomonadota > Alphaproteobacteria > Hyphomicrobiales > Phyllobacteriaceae > Mesorhizobium > Mesorhizobium sp. LSJC269B00. The sequence continues at coordinate 360,644 of NZ_AYVN01000004.1, read as the reverse complement.
GATGCCAACCGCGATGACGATGCCGAGCGCCGTGCCGAAGGCAAAGCCGAGCAACGTCGACGACAGGGTCACCCAGGCATTGTAGACGAGGCTTCGGCTCGATGTGATGGGCCGCAGGAAGGTGTTCTCGAAGAAGTTCACCGCCACCTGATGCGGCGCCGGCAGCGTCGGCTTGGGCTGCGACAGCGTCTTGCCGATGAATTCGACTGTGCCGTGGGTTTCCCCGGCGCGCCGGTCGAGGTCGCGCTGGAAGGGCGCGTTTAGGATGGCGGCGAAGACATACCAGACCACCACCACGCCCAGGAGGATGGAGGTCACGGGGATGAGTTTTTCGCGGAAGGTGTCCATCTAGCGCGCCTCGCCAGCGGGGCGCCCTCCTCTCCCCAACGGGGAGAGGGTGGCCGGAGCGAAGCGGAGGTCGGGTGAGGGGGTAGAAATCTTTCCGTCGAGACAAGCCAAGATCGTATCCAGGACCGCTCGGCGCTCAGCCAAAACTTCGTGATTCCAGAAGCGCAGAACCGAATAACCTTGTCCGTTCAGCCAGGCTGTCCTGGCGGGATCGGTCAGTGAATCCGCGTGTTGGCTGCCATCAAGTTCGACAATCAGCCCCTGCTCGCGGCAGACGAAGTCCGCGATGAAAGGTCCGAGCGGCACTTGCCGCACAAATTTGTAGCCGTTGAGATGACGTCCTCTCAATTCCCCCCAAAGCCGGTATTCAGCTTCGGTCTCGTCAAACCGCAGCTTTCGGGCGTGAGCGGTTGCCCCGACATTTCTCTTGGTCGGATCCGTCGGCGCCGCCCCCTCACCCGACCTCCGCTTCGCTCCGGCCACCCTCTCCCCGTTGGGGAGAGGAGCCAGCCGGTCGTTCGCCCCCTCAATCATCATAGCTGTGCCCTGCCCTCAAGCCATCGCGCACGCGGGCCGCGATCGCCAAAAATTCCGGCGTCTCGCGGATGTCCAGTGGCCGCTCCTTTGGCAGCGTCGATTCGATGATGTCGGTAACCCGACCTGGGCGCGGCGACATGACGACGATGCGCGTTGACAGATACACCGCCTCGGGGATGGAATGGGTGACGAAGCAGATCGTCTTGTTGGTGCGCGCCCACAATTCCAGAAGCTGTTCATTGAGATGGTCGCGCACGATCTCGTCCAGCGCGCCGAAGGGCTCGTCCATCAGCAACAGGTCGGCGTCGAAGGCGAGCGCGCGGGCGATCGAAGCGCGCTGCTGCATGCCGCCGGAAAGCTGCCAGGGGTATTTCTTCTCGAAGCCGGAGAGGTTGACGAGCTCCATCGTGCGCTTGATGCGCTCGGCCTGCTCCGCTCTCGAAAGGCCGATGATCTCCAGCGGCAGCGCCACGTTACGCTCGATCGTGCGCCACGGGAAAAGGGCTGCCGCCTGGAAGACGTAGCCATAAGCGCGTTTCTCGCGCGCCTGTTCCGGCGTCATGCCGTTGACCGAGATCGTGCCCGATGTCGGTTTTTCCAGATCGGCGATGACGCGCAGCAAGGTGGTCTTGCCGCAGCCCGATGGGCCGATGAAGGAGACGAACTCGCCCTTGCCGATGGTCAGGTCGACATTGGAGAGCGCCTCTACCGGACCGTCATTGGTCTGAAAGGTAAGGCCAAGTCTGCTTGCCGAGACGACGGCTGGCGATTGTCCCGTCATCGCTTGCTGCCTGCCTCTCGCAGCCGCCCAGGATGAAATGCCGTTGCATTCGCGTTGATGTTGCTTTCCACTCGTCCAATCCCACCCAATCGACGCCCGGAGCCTTGCCGATGTCGCCCAAACCAACTTGTCACCTTATCCGTCCTGAAAGCACTTATGAAGGCAAGCAGGGATTGACCTATTTTGCCGGCATTGCAGCCGAGACGGTCGGCTCGTCCGGCATCTGCATGCATCTGCTCACCCTGCCGCCTGGCGCCCGCGCCAAGGCGCATCTGCATGAAAGCCATGAGACGGCGATCTATGTGCTCTCGGGCGAGGTCCACACATGGTATGGCGACAGGCTCGAGAACCACATCGTCGTCAAGGCCGGCGACCTCTTCTACATCCCGGCCGGCGTACCGCATCTGCCGGCCAATCTGAGCAACGCCCCGTCCTCGGCCGTCATCGCCCGCACCGATCCCAATGAACAGGAAAGCGTCGTCCTGTTGCCGGAACTGGATGCGCTGGTGGCCTGACGCTGACGGGACTGCCGTCATTTGCACCGCGCCACTTCGCCCATGACATTGCCGTCGTCGTCGGCGACCGTCAGCTTCTTGGCGTTCTTGGCGCTGCGCTTGATGGTGAATTTGGTCGGCTCCTGTCCTTCTTCGCCTTCCGCCTCGCATGTTGCCGTCACCACCAGCGACCCATCAGCCTGCGCTTGCTTGTCCGTGAAGGTGCAGGCGCTGGCGGCGGTGACCAATGCCTCGTCGGTCAAAAGCAGCATCCGATCGGCGGCGACTTCCTGGCCGTTTCGGTTGATGCAGCCATACTTGTCCCCATAGGGTTTCGTCAGGTCGATGCCTGCCGCAAGGGCCTGACCCGCAGCCAGAACGACTATCATCGCAACAGACGGCCCCAAACCGCGCGCGCTCATTCCCCCAGCTCCAACGTCACGAACACGGTTGCAACGGCCCCATTTCTTCAAGACCGGGAATGGTCACGAAGAACCCACCCTCGCCCTTGTTGGTGACCACAACGGTTTCAGCCGTCGTCCCCGCCTCGCCTTCGGCGGAACAGGTCGCATCAAGCGATTGCGTGCCCGGCGCCCACGTCAATTGCTGCGCGAACCGGCAGCCGCTGCCATAGGTCTCGATGCCTTCGGCGGTCAGCACGATATAATCGTCCCGGCCCTGAAAACCGGCCTTTGCAAAGACACAGCCGGCATCGTTGCCCCAGGAGCCGGCCAGCCTCTCGGCCCCTGTTGCCGGACCAGCGACCACCATCGCCACGACCAGTGAAATGAGCGCCCCCGGGCTCCGCAACGTCAAACGCCTGTCGCCGGAATGCCGGTGCGTTCCACCTTGCGCGGCGCGGTAATGTCCTTCCAGGTCGACAGAGCCCGGTTGACCGCCGCGTTCGGCTCGCGGGCGACGAATTCGCCATGGCCGGGCTTGGCCTTGACCTCCGCTTCCTCGACCGACAATTCGCCGCGCGAAAAGACGAAGCGCGGCAGGCCGGTCACCTCAAAACCTTCGAAGACGTTGTAGTCGATCACCGATTGCTGCTTCTTCGAGGTGATGGTCTTCTTGGCGCTGGGGTCCCACACCACGATGTCGGCGTCCGCGCCTTCGACGATGGCGCCCTTCCTAGGATACATGTTGAGGATCTTGGCGATGTTGGTCGAAGTCACCGCGACGAACTCGTTCATCGTCAGCCGCCCGGTGTTGACGCCCGTCGTCCACAGCACGGGCAAGCGGTCTTCAAGCCCGCCAGTGCCGTTCGGGATCTTGGTGAAATCGCCGAGGCCGTTGCGCTTCTGCTTGGTGGTGAAGGCGCAGTGGTCGGTCGCCACCACCTGCAGCGATCCCGCCTGCAGGCCGGCCCACAGCGAATCCTGGTGCAGCTTGTTGCGGAAGGGCGGACTCATGACGCGGCGCGCCGCATGGTCCCAATCCTTGTCGAAATACTCGCTTTCATCCAGCGTCAGATGCTGGATCAGCGGCTCGCCGAAAACCCGAATGCCCTTCTGGCGGGCGCGGCGGATGGCTTCGTGGCTCTGCTCGCAGGACACATGCACGACATAGAGCGGCACGCCGGCCATGTCGGCGATCATGATGGCGCGGTTGGTCGCCTCGCCCTCCACTTCCGGCGGCCGCGAATAGGCGTGTCCCTCGGGGCCATTATTGCCGGCGGCGAGCAGCTTTTGCGACAGCGCCGCAACCACGTCGCCATTCTCGGCATGAACGAGCGGCAGCGCGCCGAGATCGGCGCAGCGCTGGAACGACGCGTACATCTCGTCGTCGTCCACCATCAGCGCGCCCTTGTAGGCCATGAAATGCTTGAACGAGGTAATGCCTCTGTCGACGACGGTGGCCATCTCGTCGAACACCTGCTTGCCCCACCAGGTGATCGCCATGTGGAAGGAGTAGTCGCAGGCAGCCTTCGAGGTCTTGTTGTCCCACATCTGCAACGCTTCCAGCAGCGATTGCTGCGGTGCCGGCAGGCAGAAATCGACCACCATCGTGGTGCCACCGGAAAGGGCCGCACGCGTCCCGGACTCGAAATCGTCGGCCGAATAGGTGCCCATGAACGGCATTTCGAGATGGGTGTGCGGATCGATACCGCCCGGCATGACGTAACAGCCGCTGGCGTCGAACTCACGGTCGCCATGCAGGTTCGAGCCAATGGCGACGATCTTGCCGTGCTGCATCAGCACATCGGCCTTCCAGGTGCGGTCGGCGGTGACGATGGTGCCGTTTCGGATGACTTTGGTCATTGTCGTGTTCCCTTGTTCTCTTCGCGCTTCTTGTGAGCGTCGTTTTGAATACAGATCTTAGTTCACGCCACGATCCCCGCTGTCTCTACCACCGCATGGAACAGCACGTCGGCGCCGGCGCCGGCCCATTCCTTGGTGATTTCTTCGGCCTCGTTGTGTGACAACCCGTCAACGCAGGGGCACATCACCATGGCGGTCGGCGCGACGCGGTTGATCCAGCAGGCGTCGTGGCCGGCGCCGGAGACGAGGTTGCGGTGGGAATAGCCGAGCCGTTCGGCTGCGTCGCGGATCGCCTTGACGCAGCCGGCATCGAAGGTGACCGGATCGAAAGCGCCGACCTGCTCGACCTTATACTGGATGTCGAGCGCCTCACAGATCGTGTCGATGCCTTCGCGTATGCGCCCATCCATAGCGTCCAGCACTTCCTTCTCGGGCGAACGGATGTCGATGGTGAAGACGGTGCGTCCCGCAATGATGTTGCGCGAGTTCGGAAACACCTCCATGTGGCCGACAGCGCCGACGGCGTCGGGCTGGTAGTCCATGGCGATCTCATGCACCAGCTCGATCACGCGCGCCATGCCTAGACCGGCATTACGGCGCTTGGGCATCGGCGTCGAGCCGGTATGCGCCTCCTTGCCGGTCAGCGTTACCTGCAGCCATTTCAGGCCCTGGCCGTGGGTGACGACGCCAATGTCGATGCCTTCGTCCTCGAGGATCGGCCCCTGCTCGATATGCAGTTCGAAGAAGGCGTGGATCTTGCGATCACCGACCTTCTCGGTGCCTTTCCAGCCAATGCGCTCCAGCTCCTCGCCAAATTTCCTGCCCTGTTTATCAGTGTGCTGATACACGTCCGCCTGATCGAGCACACCGGCGAACACGCCGGACGCCATCATCGCCGGGGCAAAGCGCGAGCCTTCCTCATTGGTCCAGTTGGTGACGACGATCGGATGCCTGGTCTGGATGCCGAGATCGTTAAGTGAGCGGATGATCTCCAGCCCGCCGAGTACGCCGAGCACGCCGTCATACTTGCCGCCGGTCGGCTGCGTGTCGAGATGGCTGCCGACATAAACCGGCGGCAGGCTGGGATCAGCACCTTCCCGCCGGGCAAACATGGTGCCCATCTCGTCCAGGCCCATTTCGAGCCCGGCCGCCTCGCACCAGCGCTTGAACAGATGCCGTCCCTCGCCGTCCTCGTCGGTCACGGTCTGGCGATTGTTGCCGCCGGCAATACCGGGGCCGATCTTCGCCATCTCCATGATGGAATCCCACAAACGGTCTGAATTGATTCGCAGATTCTCGCCTGGGGCGGCCATGCTCTAAAACCTCATCGGTTGCGGGGCGGCGGCGTCCCCCTCCCCCTCGAGGGGAGGGTGGCCGCGAAGCGGTCGGGTGGGGTCGCCCGCGACGCGCGCGACCTTCTCTTTGACCACCTGCGCGACGTGCCAAGCGCTGTTTATGACATCGGGCTCGTCAACACGGAAGACTTCAAATCCGAGCGATCGCAGATAAGCATCGCGAACGGCATCGTGCCGCCTACCCCTGTCGTGTTCGTGCATGTCGCCATCGACCTCAACGATCAGCTTCACCGCCAAGCAGGCAAAATCCACGATGTACGGCCCAATCGGGCACTGACGGCGAAACTTGATGCCGGCTGATTTCAGGTCCCGCAGTTCATACCACAGCAGCGATTCTCCTTTGGTCGCGTGAACTCGAAGCGCTCGCGCCTTTTGGCGCATTTCGAAGCTCACGCGGGTACGGGGCATCAGGAGCGGCCTCGGAACAAAAGAGCGGGTCGGCGTCCGGTCGCACCGACCCCACCCGACCGCTTCGCGGCCACCCTCCCCTCGAGGGGGAGGGATATCCGCGCCCGGTTTGTCAATCGATCGCCCTCAGCACTTCTCTGACATGGTCGATCAATTCGTTGATCTGGCCCTTGGTGATGATCAGTGGCGGCGACAGCGCGATGATGTCGCCGGTGGTGCGGATCAGGGCGCCGCGCTCGAACGCCTTGACGAAGGCCGAGAAGGCCCGCTTGGTCGGGCTGCCTGCGATCGGCGCCAGTTCGATCGCGCCGATCAGGCCGATGTTCCTGATGTCGATGACATGCGGCTCGCCCTTCAGCGAATGCAGCGCATCTTCCCAGTAGGGCGCCAGTTCCTCGCCACGGGTGAGCAGGCCCTCTTCCTTGTAGGTGTCGAGCGTGCCGAGTGCGGCGGCACAGGCGATCGGATTGCCCGAATAGGTGTAGCCGTGGAAGAACTCGATCATGTGCTCGGGGCCGGTCATGAAGGCGTCGTGGATTTCCTTCTTCACGAACACCGCGCCCATCGGGATGACGCCGTTGGAGACGCCCTTGGCGGTGGTCATGATGTCGGGCGTGACGCCGAAATAATCCGCTGCGAACGGCGCGCCGAGACGGCCGAAACCGGTGATGACCTCGTCGAAGATCAGCAAAATGCCGTGCTTGGTGCAGATCTCGCGCAGCTTCTGCAGATAGCCCTTCGGCGGCAGGATGACGCCGGTGGAGCCGGCGACCGGTTCGACGATGACGGCGGCGATGGTCGAGGCGTCATGCAGGGCAACGATGCGCTCCAGCTCGTTGGCGAGTTCGGCGCCATATTCCGGCACGCCCTTGGAGAAGGCGTTCTTTTCCGGCAGATGCGTGTGCGGCATGTGGTCGACGCCGCCGAGCAGCGTGCCGAACATCTTGCGGTTGGTGACGATGCCGCCGACCGAAATGCCGCCGAAATTGACGCCGTGATAGCCGCGTTCGCGGCCGATCAGGCGGGTGCGCGCGCCCTCGCCCTTCACACGGTGATAGGCGATCGCCATCTTCAGCGCGGTTTCCACCGATTCCGAACCGGAATTGGTGAAGAAGACATGGTCCATGCCCTTGGGCGCGAGGTCGACCAGGCGGTTGGCCAGTTCGAACACGATCGGGTGACCCATCTGGAAGGCCGGCGCATAGTCGAGTTCGGCCGCCTGATGCTGGATCGCTTCCGTGATCTTGGGACGGCAATGGCCGGCATTGACGCACCAGAGGCCGGCGGTGCCGTCGAGCACCTTGCGGCCGTCGCTGGTGGTGTAGTGCATGTCCTTGGCGGACACGAACATGCGCGGCGCCTGTTTGAACTGCCGGTTTGCCGTGAACGGCATCCAGAATGCGCTGAGATCGTTCGGCGTGACTTTCAGCCGGTTGGACATGACCAAGACTTCCCCTTGTAACCTGTTTCGGTGCCGCTAACGCTTGGTCTTTCCAAAGCTTGGTCTTTGCTGCGTTTTCATGCTACGCAAATTTTTGACCGATTGGACAAACGTTAGCACCGCCCTGTCGGCGGTCAAGGGATTACTAGCGGAAATGCGGCCTGCGAAGTGCGCTCCACGGGTAAGAGAAAAACTGGTCCAGAGAATTGGTCCAGATGACCCGCTCGGCCAAGGCTTGCAGGGGTGAGCGGCGCCATGGAAGGCTCAGCCCCTCGCCGCACCCGCATCCAGCAGGAAAAGCGCGAACTGATCCTGGAAGCAGCGCTCGAAGTCTTCTCCACCAACGGCTTTCGCGGCTCGACCATTGACCAGATCGCCGAGGCCGCGGGGATGTCGAAGCCGAACCTGCTCTATTATTTCCGCCGCAAGGAAGACATCCACGAAACGCTGATGGAGCGGCTGCTGGCGACGTGGCTGGCGCCGCTACGTGAACTCGACGACATCGGCGACCCCCTGACCGAGCTCAGGAGCTACATCCGGCGCAAACTCGAAATGGCGCGTGATTTTCCCAGGGAGAGCCGGCTGTTCGCCAACGAGATCCTGCAAGGCGCGCCGCGCATCATGCCGCTGCTGGCGGGTGAGCTGAAAACGCTGGTCGACGAGAAGGCCAACGTCATCAAGGGCTGGATGCGCGCAGGGAAAATCGCCCGCACCGATCCCTGGCACCTGATCTTTTCGATCTGGGCGACGACGCAGCACTATGCCGATTTCGATGTCCAGGTCCGCGCGGTGCTTGGGCCCGATCGCGGCGGCGACGGCCGCTTCGAGGATGCGGCGCGGTTTCTGGAGCAGTTGTTCATTGATGGGCTGAAGCCGAAGGGCTGACCTTGGGCGTCAGGCGCTGCGGCGCTCCGCCGGCATCGCCTCAAGCAAATTCTGCAGCTTCTCGATCGAATTCTGTTCGGCCAGCGGCGTGTAGACGATCAGCTTCATGTCCGAGCCGTCGTCGATCGACAGGCTCATATGCTCGAACGTCATGGCGCCGGCGCTCGGATGTCGGACATGTTTCACCCCCGACAATCGGCGTGCCACGTCGCGTTGCGGCCACCAGTCGCGAAACTCCGGACTTGAGCGCGTCATAAGCACGATCAGCCGCTCGAAATCCGCATCGCCCACATAGCGGGCGCTTTCCGCCCGGAACGAGGCCAGCACGGTGCGCGCCAATTGCTCCCAGTCAACCAGCAGGCGCCGGTGATGCGGATTGGTGAACACCATGTGGACGATGTTGCGGGCGTCGCCCTCTAGCAGGCCATAATCACCGAACACCGCTACCGCCGCCGGATTCCAGGCCAGCACATCCCAGCGCCGCCCGACGACATAGGCCGGCTGCATCACCAGGCTCTCCAGCATATGCATTACCATCGACCTTTTCCGGCGCAGCCACGCGGTTCTCCGGTTGCTGGCGGCCTGCCAGGATGAACAGATGCCGCCTTTCAACGGCGTCGAGGCGCAGCGCTTCGCTGAGCGCCGCTAGCACCTCCACCGAGGGTCTGACCTCGCGCCCCTGCTCTAGCCATGTGTACCAGGTGGTGCCGACGCCGGCGATCATCGCCACTTCCTCGCGACGCAAGCCTGGCGTGCGTCTCCGCAGGCCGGTCGCGATGCCGGTGGCGGACGGCGTCAATCTTTCGCGGCGCGAGCGCAGGAAGGCACCAAGCTCGCGCCGGCGGCTGTCTTCAGCGGAGTGCGTGATAGCATCCATGAGAGCTATTATAGCAGTATTGATACCAGGATAAAGTTTGAACTGTTTGGGCTGCGTCAGGCGCCCCATCTTCCATCCAGAGAGATGGAGGCTCTGAATATGGATCTGAAAGACAAGACAATCCTCATCACCGGTTCGACCGATGGCGTCGGCCGTGTCGTCGCGCAAAGGCTGGGCGCCGGCGGCGCGCGCGTGCTGGTGCATGGCCGTGACGCGGCTCGCGGCAAGGCAGCCGTCGCAGAAATCGAATCCGCCGGCGGCAAAGCCGAGTTCCTCGCCGCGGACCTCGCCTCGCTAGCCGAGGTCCGCCGCCTCGCCGAGGCCGTACGCGCAAAAACCGACCGGCTCGACATCCTCATCAACAATGCCGGCATCGGCACGGCCGGCGCCAAGCGACAGCTCAGCGCCGACGGCTTCGAACTGCGCTTTGCGGTCAACTATCTCGCCGGTTTCCTGCTGACCTCGGAACTGCTGCCGCTGCTCAAGGCGAGTTCGCCGGCGCGCATCATCAACGTCGCCTCGGCCGGCCAGCAGGCGATCGATTTCGGCGATGTCATGCTGACACGTTCCTATGACGGCGTGCGCGCCTATTGCCAGAGCAAGCTGGCGCAGATCCTGTTCACCATCGACCTGGCCGGAGAGTTGAAAGGCAGCGGGGTCACCGTGAACGCTCTGCATCCGGCGAGCTACATGAACACCACCATGGTCCGCCAGGCCGGCGTGACGCCATGGAGTTCGGTCGAGACCGGCGCCGACGCCATTCTCAACCTCGCGACATCGCCCGCCCTGGAGGGCCGCAGTGGCCTCTATTTCGATGGCCAAAAGGAATCCCGCGCCAACGCACAAGCCTATGACGCCAAGGCCAGACAGCAATTGCGAACCCTGAGCCTCGACCTCGTCGGCCAAGCCTCCGCAAAATCGAAGGAACAGCATTCATGACCGGCAAGATCGAACACACGGTCGTCATCGGCGGCTCATCCGGCATCGGCTTGGCAACGGCGCGAAAACTGCTGGGCCCAGGCATGAAGGTGACCATCACCGGACGAAACCAGGACAAGCTCACCAGCGCCTGGAAGAGCCTCGGCGGCGCCGCCGAAAAAGCTGCCTTCGATGCTTCGAAGCCGGACGAAGTCCGCCAGTTCTTTGGGGAACTCGGACCGTTCGATCACCTCGTGCTGGCTGCCAGCGGCGGCAAGGGACTTGGGCGGTTCGAAACCCTCGACCTCTCAGACATCGCCGGCGGCGTCGACGAGAAAGTCAGGCCGCAGCTGTCCTGTTTGCAGGCAGCCTTACCGACGCTCAACAGATCGGGATCGGTCACTTTCATCTCGGCGGTGTCGGCACAATTGTCGGCGCCCGGCGTGGCTGGCATTGCCGCCGTCAACGGCATGCTGCTGACGGTGGTGCCGATCCTGGCGGTCGAACTGAAGCCTCTGCGCGTCAACGTCGTGGCGCCCGGCGTCATCGACACGCCATGGTGGGATTTTCTGGCCGAAGACCAGCGGCAGGCGGTGTTCAGCGAATATGCCGGCAAAACCCCGGTGGGCAGGATCGGCCGCGCCGAAGACGTCGCCGGCGCAATCGCCTTTCTCGTCTCCAACGGCTTCATGACCGGCCAGGTGCTGACCTGCGACGGCGGCCTGCGCTACGCGGCGTGACCTTACAGCGACTGCGCGATCAGCGTGAGAAGGCCTCCGGCCAGTGCGACGTTGCCTACGAAACCGTTGATGCGCGACGCCCGGTCCGGGCCCTGATGGTCCCAGAAATTGTGGAACATCGGCGTGGCGACGATGAGAAACAGCAGCAGCACGGCGCAGGCGGTCGCAGTCCACAGGCCGGCCATCAACAGCGCGCCGGCAATGGTCTGCAGGACGATGCCGGCCCACAACGCCAATCTCGCCTGCGGCACGCCGCGCGCGGTCATCAGCCCTGTCAGGAAGGTCTCGTTCTGAACATTGCGCAGGCCGGCGAAAACGAAGGCGCCGCCGAGCAACAGGCGGCCGAGAAACAAAAAGGTCGAAGGCAAATCGACAGGCATGAAATCTTCCCCGTACTTAAGCATGAAACAGGTGGAGCGCCGCCCTTTCGACGGCGCTCCATGACTAACCGGACGGTCAGGCTGCTTTGGCAGCCGGCATCGGGTGAATGGCGTGGAACGGGATGCAGAGCCGGTTCCAGGTGTTGATCATGCCGATCGCGACCGACAGCTTGACCAGTTCCTCTTCCGAGAAGTGCTCGAGCGTGCGGGCATAGAGTTCGTCCGAAACGCCATTGTTGGCGATCAGGGTCGTTGCCTCGGTCCAGGCAAGGGCCGCGCGTTCACGTTCGGAAGACAGCGGCGATTCCTGCCAGGCCGAAACCAGATAGAGCCGTGTCTCGGTTTCGCCGTCGCGCCTTGCCTCGCGGCTGTGCATCTCGACGCAGTAGGAGCAGCCATTGATCTGCGAGGCGCGGAGCTTGATCAAATGCAGCAGGCTCACTTCAAGCCCGCATTCGTCGACCGCCTTGTTGAGCGCTGACACCGCCTTCATGATTTCCGGCGCCTTGGCAAAGAATTGCAGTCTCTGTTTCATCGTCTTTCCTTTCTGTCTGGCGGGGGTTAACTTTGCTTGGCTGCAGCGGGTTTCTGCGGCCGCTGATGGCGCGCGACAAAGGCACAGCTGGCGGCAAACGATCGCGGATCGCCTTCGGCCTTGTAGTCAGCCAGGATGTCGGACAACCGGGTTTCCGCGAGGGCCGCGCGATAGGCGCGCTCGGCCTTCAGCATCGCGGCATTGATGCCGCACGGCTTCACATAGGCCGAAGCATCGATCTTGACCGGGCCGCGCTGGCGGATCTCGCCGCAGCGGAAGGCCGGCTCGCGACCCTCGACCGCAAGCACGATATCGAGCAGCGTGATGCGCTCGGCCGGACGCGCCAGCCGGTAGCCGCCCGCCGGTCCCGGCACCGATTCCAGGATGCGCGCAGCCGTCAGCTGGTTCAGATGTTTCAGCAGATAGCTCGGCGACAGGCCGAAGGACTCTGCCAAAGCAGCACCCGGTATCGTGCTGTTGCCCTCCACGCTGGCCAGTGTGGCCGCGCAATGGATGGCCGCTTCTACACCCTCGCCCAGCTTCACGATGTTGCGCTCCTATTCATGGATATCTTTTATCCTAGATAAATTTTATCTGCAATAGGGAAATGCGGAAATTCACATATAGCAATGGCTTCACAGAACTTGGGCATCCCGGTCTGCGGCCTGCACACATTTCCGGGCGGCTGGTCTGTGGCGATAGCGTGTATGGCGGCTTGGCGCATGCATTGTCTTATATTGCGCTGATCGACCCCCACTCCGTCTCGGCTTCGCCGAGCCACCTCTCCCCCGATCGACGGGGGAGAGGAACGGCGCCAAGTTTTTTGCCGTCCAACGTTCGTCCAGTAAAGCTCCCTTCCTTTCCCTCCGGAGGGAGGAAAGGCGGCGCTGCGAAGCAGCGACGGATTGGGGGAACCACGTGGCAACCAAGCCCTCACGCCGACCAGTCACAGAAGATGAGTGCACAACGTAGACGTCGATCGGGGCGAGGAACCCAAGTCTACTCCGCAGCCACCTTGGCCATCGGGTTGTTCGGGTGTGTCGTCCAATTGGCATAGACCGGCGACACCGGCTTGCCGGTGCGCTGGTCCATCACGCCGGCGGCCAGCGGCTCCATGGTGATGCAGTTCTCGACCGGGCAGACATTGACGCACAGATTGCAGCCGACGCATTCGGCCTCGATCACCTCGAAATGCCTGACGCCGTCGACCATGTTGGTGATTGCCTGGTGCGAAGTGTCCTCGCAGGCGATGTGGCAGCGGCCGCATTTGATGCAGGCGTCCTGATCGATACGCGCCTTGGCGATGTAATTGAGGTTGAGATACTGCCAGTCGGTAACATTGGGCGTGGCGCGGCCGACAATGTCGTTGAGCGAGGCGTGGCCTTTCTCGTCCATCCAGTTTTCGAGACCGGCGATCATCTCCTGCACGATCTTGAAGCCGTATGTCATCGCCGCCGTGCACACCTGCACATTGCCGGCGCCGAGCGCCATGAATTCAGCCGCATCGCGCCAGGTGGTGATGCCGCCAATGCCGGAGATCGGCAGGCCGCGCGTTTCCGGATCGCGGGCGATCTCGGCCACCATGTTCATGGCAATCGGCTTCACCGCCGGGCCGCAATAGCCGCCATGCGAGCCTTTGCCGTCGATGGTCGGCTGCGGCGCGAAACTGTCTAGGTCGACGCCGGTGATCGAGTTGATGGTGTTGATCAGCGACACCGCGTCGGTTCCGCCGGAGAGTGCGGCGCGCGCCGGCTTGCGCACATCTGTGATATTCGGCGTCAGCTTGGTGATGACAGGCATGCGGGTGTTGGCCTTGCACCAGCGCACTACCATTTCGATGTATTCAGGCACCTGGCCGACAGCCGCGCCCATGCCGCGTTCCGACATGCCGTGCGGGCAGCCGAAATTGAGCTCGATGCCGTCGGCTTCGGTCTCCTCGACCACCGGCAGGATCGCCTTCCAGCTTTCCTCGACGCATGGCACCATCAGTGAGACGACGATGGCGCGGTCGGGCCAGTCCTTCTTGACCTGTTTGATCTCGCGCAGATTGACCTGCAAATCGCGGTCGGTGATCAGCTCGATATTGTTGAGGCCGAGCAGGCGCCGGTCGGCCCCCCAAATCGCGCCATAACGCGGGCCGTTGACGTTGACCACCGGCGGACCTTCTTCGCCCAGCGTCTTCCACACGACGCCGCCCCAGCCCGCCTTGAAGGCGCGGATGACATTGTAGGCCTTGTCGGTCGGCGGCGCCGAAGCCAGCCAGAACGGATTGGGCGATTTGATGCCGACGAAATTGTTGCGGATGTCTGCCATGACAGGTCCCTTTCAACCGAGACGAAGGAGCATTTCCACGGGTGCGAGAATGCCGCCTTTAAGCGCGGGGGTGAGATTGGCGATCTTGGTGCCGGCGTTCTCGCCCATGATAAGATTAACGCCAGGCGGCGGCTTTTTTCCTTCCGCCTGCGCCGCAGCCATGCGCGCCCGTATCGTGTCGAAAAATTCGATGGCGAAGGCGCCACGAGGGCGCTCGGCGGTTACAGAGAACCCCGCGGCGGCGGCAGCCGAACGATAGTCGTCGGGCGTGGCAACGAAGGACATGCTCTCGTCGGATGCCCATGGCAGCGGATAGGTCAGCGCACCTGCCTTGAGCCGCATCACATCGTAGACGGCAAAGACGCCGCCCGGCTTGAGCACACGCGCCGCCTCGCTCATCAGCTTTTTCTTGTCGGGAAGATTCATGCCGACATGCAGGATCATGGCCGTATCAAAGCTTTTGTTGCTGAACGGCATGTCGAGCGCGCTGCCCTGCACGAACCGGACTTTGTCGGCCATTCCCACCCGCTTCGACAGGCTGGTCGCGATGTCGACATAGCTTTGCGTCAGATCAATGCCGGTGACATCGGCGCCGGCATTGTTGGCGGCGAAGCGGGCTGGACCACCCACGCCGGAACCAATGTCGAGCAGCCTGGCCCCCGGCTTCAAACCCATCTGGCCGATGAGTTCCCTGGTGGCGGCGATACCGCCAATGTGGAACTCGTCGACCGCTTCGAGATCGCCAGCGCGTAGATGGGCAATTTCCACGCCGGTATCGGCGACCACGGCAAGAATGTGCTGCTCAAGATCCGAGACGTCGTAGTGACGCGCGATGCCTGATTCCACTGAGGCCATGATCTCTATCCCTGTGCCAGACTCCGGTTGATGCTCTCCGCCGCATCGCGGCCTTGCGCGACGGCCGATACCGTCAAATCGTCGCCGCCAAAAATGCAGTCGCCGCCGGCCCAGACATTGGCGAGCGAGGTGCGCCCTTCTGCGCCGACCTTGATGCGGCCGGCTTCGAGTTCGATCGCAGCACCGCTGCCGTTAAGTGCCGCCGGCACAAAGCTCTGGCCGATCGCCTTGAACACCTGGTCGGCGGCCAGCGTCAGCCGCTCGCCGGTGCCGACAAGCGTGTCGCCGTTCATCGCTGTGTATTCGAGCTCGATGCCCGACACTTTGCCACCTTCGACAATGACCCGCTTCGGCTGCAGCCAGTGGCGGATGGTGACGCCGTTGGCGGCTGCCAGATCCTGCTCGAACTCGGAAGCGTTCATGTGTTCCTGGCCGCGCCGGTAGCAGATCGTCACCTCCTCGGCGCCGAGCAGCTTCGACTGCACGGCGGCGTCGATCGCCGTCATGCCGCCGCCGATGACGACGACGCGCCGGCCGACCGGCAGGCTCGCGAGATCGCTGGCCTGGCGTAGCCCGGCGATGAACTCGACCGCATTGACAACGCCATCGGCGTCCTCGCCATCCGCGCGCAACGCATTCACGCCGCCTAGCCCCATGCCGAGGAAGACGGCATCGTAATTCCGGATCAGGTCCGACAGCCGGTAGTCGCGGCCGAGCGCCCTGCCGTTCTGGATATCGATGCCGCCGATCCCCGTGACATAGTCGACTTCGGCCTGGGCGAAATTGTCGATGCTCTTGTAGGCGGCGATGCCGTATTCGTTGAGGCCGCCGGCCTTCGGGCGGGCTTCCAGTATGGTCACCTCGTGGCCATGGCGGGCGAGCCGGTGCGCCGCGGCGAGGCCGGCCGGACCGGCGCCGACCACGGCGACCGACTTGCCGGTCGATTCAGCGCGCGAATAAAACTGCTTGTGCTCGGCCATGGCGACATCGGTGGCGTAGCGCTGCAGGCGGCCGATCTGCACCGGCTTGCCTTCCGCCACCTCGCGCACGCAGACCTCTTCGCACAGCGTCTCGGTAGGGCAGACGCGGGCGCACATGCCACCCAATATGTTCTGGTCGAAAATCGTCTTGGCCGAACCGATCGGGTTGCCGGTCGAGATCTGGCGGATGAACAGCGGAATGTCGATCGAGGTCGGGCACGCATTCATGCACGGCGCATCGTAACAGAAATAGCAGCGGTCGGATTCGACCAGCGCCTCGTGGTGATCGAGCGGCGGATGCAGGTCGGAAAAATTCTCGGCGTACTGGTCGGCGGCAAGCCGGCCGCCGGCAATGCCGTCCTTGAACTGGCCTTCTGGCATCGTCAGTTCCCCTGTTTTCGTTTTGGGGAAGGCTAGCACGTTTTATTTTTTTATCAATTGGTCAATTTTCGACCCAAGCCGCTGAAAAGACTAGCTGATAATATGATTTAGTTCCTCATGTTATGAGTGACGGTTGCGTCCTCAAAGAGGGGAGCGCGACAAGCTCCAAGTCGCGGCAAGCTGTTCCAGGCCAGCGCGAAATGATAGGGCGCTTGAGCACGATGCGCGGCTTTCATTCAACGGAGAAGGCGATGACCGATGATAGGGAGACGGCTCACCGGTGGGAGCCCGTGGGAGATTTACCTCTGGCTGCCTGTCAGGTGTGGCGTCTAAAATCCGACAATAACTTTGAGCTGACCGTCGAAGGCGACTTCGGGACATCGGAACGAACTCTCAAGATCGATTTTCAAGGGGTAGTAGCCCTGGCTGCCCATGATGACATGCTGGGACTGACCAAAATCCGTGCGGACACCTCGATCCCATTGATTGGATCTGGCAGGCAAGCCTCCTACAGGTGGCCGATCCTGCGAGTGGAGAACTCGCACTGGTTGCGATCGACACTTGGCCCGACAGAAGACTGTACGCATTTTCTGCTGCTCAGTCTCGAATGCACGGTTGAGGTCATTGCTCGTGAAGCCACTCCTTCTTGGATCTGATCACCCGGGGAGCGAAACGCCTTGAAACCGCATACGCTCCGGCACAGGCCAAGATTGGTGGCTGTTCGCTACGAAGGTGCCAGCTGTAGGCTGGCATCGGAGCGGCCGCCATGGATCGACCTGATCTCGTCGGCAACCAGTTGCTGCAGCCGCCACAGATTGCGGTCGCGGATGCCGAATTCCTCGAGGTGGCTGACGGTGTTGTAGAGATATTCCGCGCCCGAGCCGACATGGCCGCAGGCTCTGGCAAGCACCCCCGCCACCGTGTCCAGCGGCTGCCCGAGCGAGGTTCCCCTGCCCGTCACCCCGACCCAGAAGCCGAGCGCCCGTATCCGGCCCTGCTGGGTGCGCACGGGAACCCACCGGACCGAGCTGACACTCTCATGATCGTCGATCTCGCGCCGCAGCAGTCTTTCGATCTGCTGCGGCTTGTCGCCGTCGGGCAGACGGTAGATGACGCCGTCGCATCGGCCGCCGCGTTCGAGCGCCATCATCAGCCCCGGCTGCGCGACGCTGCCGCGCCAGCGCACCATGTCGAGGCAGAAGGAGCGATGCCAGCCAAACGCAGTGGCGCGCTGCCGTTCGACGGACTCGAAAGCCGGCTTCCAGATCAACGAGCCATAGGCGAACACCCATAGCGGCCCCGCATCCGCTTCGTTGGAGAGCCGCGCGGCAAGAGCACGGAAATCCTCGTCGTTCAGCTGCGTCCAGCTGCCGTCGGGTCCAGGATCGACCTCTTCGCGATGGCACAGTGAAACAAGCTCAGGCGTGAGCGACATAAGGCGCATGAAGCGACAACCCCTCGTTTGCCCAAGGAAAGTCGAAAACCGCCGCATGTGCAAGGCGTCGAGCGGGACGAAGTGCGGAACGATGTGTCAACGCAGCCGTTGAACTTTCTCCGCTTCGCTGTCGGATTCGCGTCGCTGAAAACGTCCTTTGATGGATCGGACGACGATCTATGCATGAAGGTGAGGAGACCGAGAAATGCCAAAATCCCCGATGCCCTTCTTCTGGTACGAACTGATGACATTGGTCGAAAACGCTCACCCGACCTAATCAATCTTGTCGTCTAGTCCCACTCCCATCCCTTCCCGTTCCCCCATCGCTTGAAACCCTTTCCCTTGTGATCCAACACCTTTCGAAACAAACCGCCCTCGGGCGGCTCGTTTGGTCCATAGATATCGCGCAGCAGTTGTCTCGCCTCCCCGTTGTCAACATCGCCGTCAGTAAGCGGAATCAGAGTGAGTTTTCGATCCTTAGTCGGCACAACGTGCATGATTCTAGCGGGCACCGTCAGGAGCGATCGAAAATCTTTTCTGGGGCCTCTCTCAGATTGAACCATATCCTTTATGAATTTTGCATATTGCCAGACGATGATGTCAGCTGCCTGGATCATGCCAGACGCTCGCTTGTCCATAAATGAAAATGAAGTCCGCGGACGGTGGATCTTCCTATCATTGAAATACTCGTAAGCAGTGTTCCCGTTCTTGTGTCCACTTTCATAAAAAAGAGATACTTCGCAATCTCTAAAATATATATTTGCAATATCATATATTATATCAGATACGTTCCCTACAAGATAGGTATATGGGTCAATATATTTTCCATCTTTGTTATACCCATCATATCTGCCCAATGGGGTGGAACAGATAATCGAAAAGGCGACGTGTCGATTAATTAGGTCCATCAGTTCGGTTTGAAGCTGTATTCTGCGCTCTTTTGGCATTCCTTTGAAGACGCCGCTTGGAGGCTCAGGAGCGCATTCCACCATATGGAAGTAGGGAAGATCGCCATACTTTCTTAAGACGGCTGCCCATGCCGTCTCTACGAAACGCGCATCTTCGGGTCTAACAACATACCCGCCGACAATCTGGATCGGAAACCCTCCATCATCCCCCGACTCGTCTATGTAAGCCTCTAGACGCACGAATGCCAAATCCTAGGAACAGCTGATTTTCAAATACTTTCGAATAAGCGTCTATCATCCTACCACCTGCCAATGGATGCTCAAAGTACGGTATTCCACCTTAGCCCAAACTCTGAGCCCGTAACACTAATACGGCGCGCGCCCGCGCTATCCGTACAACGCACAACAATTACTTCCAAAAATCTGTAAAGAGCCGCGGCGAAGTGCGGAACGATGTATCAACGCGGCCGTTGGATTTTCTCAAGCCCGCTGTCGGATTCGCGCTGCCGAGATCGTCCTTTGATGGATCGGACAACGATCGATGCATGAAGGTGAGGAGACTAAAAATGCCGAAATCCCCAATGCCCTTCTTCTGGTACGAGTTGATGACCAGCGACCTCGATGCGGCGCAAGCGTTCTACACCACCGTGGTCGGCTGGCGGGCTGAGCCCTTCGACAAGGCGCCCGGCATGCCGCGCTATATCGTGGTGAACTCCGCCGAGCGTGGCGTCGGCGGGCTGATGACCCTGCCCGAGGAAGCAGCCAGGACGGGTCTGAAGCCGGCCTGGTTCGGCTATATCCACACCAGCGATACCGATGCCTCGACCGAGGCACTGAAAGCCGCCGGCGGGGCTGTTCACCGCGAACCGACGACATTCCCGGCGTCGGCCGCTTCTCCGTCGTCGCCGAACCGCAAGGCGCCGCCTTCATGTTCCTGCAGCCCAATGGTCCCGACCAGCCCGTCCTTCCGGCAACGACGCCGGGCCATGTCGGCTGGCACGAGCTTTATGCGTCCGACCGCCAGAAGGCCTTCGATTTCTACTCAAGCCAGTTCGGCTGGACTGATGCCGGTAGCATGGACGTCGGCGAGATGGGCATCTATCAGACCTTCTCGGCCGGCCCTGAATCCGGCGGCGGCATCATGAACAAGCCGCAACAGCTGCCGGTGCCGGTCTGGCTGTTCTACTTCAATGTCGATGCCATCGACGCAGCCGCCAAACGCGTCACCGACAATGGCGGCAAGATTGTCATGGGTCCGATGCCGGTGCCGACCGGCCAATGGATTGCCCAGTTCACCGATCCGCAAGGCGCTTATTTCGCGCTGATCGCGCCGGGCCGCTGATCCCCTCCGGTACTCGCCTGCACGGAACTGCTCTCATCGCGCCGCCGGTGCGACGAGACGCGCCTCCGGGCGCGGTCACTCCGGCGCCAGCACCGCGACCTTGAGGTTCTCTTTCCTGGCGCCGCTGAGCTGGATCGTGGCTGCGCCAGGCGTCAGCTTGAAGCGCAGGCTCTTGCGGACGCCGAGGCAGGTCTTCACGCCGCTGAAACCGGCTGATTTCACGGCCTGGCCATCCTGAATGACGTCGACCCAGGCCTCATCGGACAGGCTGATCTGGAGCTCTCCTTCCGTTGGCACGGCCACGTTTGCCGTCGCGCCGAACGTGCCGGCTGCCGGCGCGCGTTGCGGTGAGACCATGAAGCTGACCGCATCGACCGGCTCCAGCGCCATATCCGCGGCTTCGCCGAAAGCAAGAGAGGCACCAGACTGCGCGGCGGGCGCTGCCGGAAACAGTTCCTGCTCGCGTGTTACCGGCCATTTGAAGCCATCGCAGCCAGCATCAGCGGCCACGGCGAAACTGGTGCTTGCGAGGATTGCGAACAGGCTGATGGCGACTTTTTTCATGGCGAAGGAACCCGTCTGGTTTGGAGTGTCTACTCGCAGATATACAACCTTAACGAGATGTATGCAACCATAACGAGAGCAGATTTCGAAGTCAGACTGGAAATAATTGCAATCACCGATTGTTGATGACAGGCCATGGGAAGTGAATGGTCCAGCGCCGGGTGATGATTTATGGCCGGGCCACAGGGTTGGAAAAATGGAGTTTAGATGAAGCTTTTTGACGGTCTCGCCAGATTTCAGCCGCAGGCACTCGGCGTCCTGCGCATCATCACAGCCCTGCAGTTCCTCGAGCATGGCTCGCAGAAACTGTTCAATTTTCCGGTCAGCGCCGAGCCTCACGCTCTTAGCGGCCTGACGGCGACGGCAGGCATCCTGGAATTCGCAGGTGGCATCCTGCTGGCGCTCGGTCTGTTGACCCGCCCGGTCGCGTTCCTTCTGGCCGGCGAGATGGCCATCGCCTATTTCATGGCGCACTACCCGCGCGACTTCTTCCCGGTCAACAACAGCGGCGACGCGGCAATCTCCTTCTGCTTCATCTTCCTCTATCTGGTGTTTGCCGGCGCCGGCGCCTTCGCGCTCGACAACCGCCGCAACGTCTGACGCGCAATGCATGTCGCCCAAAGGTGCGCAGCGGTTTTGGGATAACGACATGCACAAAGGAATCTGAAGCGCCTCGGCGAAGCCGAAGCGCTTCAGGCGCGCATTCGCTCGAAGTTCGCGTCAAAGAGCGGCGCTGCCTGAACGCGCGCCGCGTGGCGCTTGCCCAAAAGTTCGATTTCGAAGCCGTCGCTCTTGTCTGCGATCTCCTTCGGCACATAGCCGATGGCGACGGATTTCTTCGAGTGATGCGCATAGCCGCCCGACGTCACCCAGCCGCGCACCGCGCCATCGTACCAGATCGGCTCGTCGCCGATGACATCGGCATCGTCGGCATCGAGGATAAATGTGCGCAGCCTGAGCTTGCCGCCCTGCTTGCGCTCGGCAAGAGCGCCAGCCTTGCCGATGAAATCGGCATCCTTGCCATAGGCGACGAAACGGTCGAGTCCGGCCTCCAGCGGCCCGTAGATCGGCCGGTATTCGCGCGCCCATGAGCCGTAGTTTTTCTCCAGCCGCAGCGCATTGAGCGCGCGCGAGCCGAACAGGCCGAGGCCGAATTCCTCGCCTGCCGCCATCAACGCCTGGAAGGCAGCGCGCTGATATTCCGGCGCCACCCAGATCTCGTAGCCGAGATCGCCGGTGTAGCTGACGCGGCCGACCAGGCACGGCGCCGTGCCGATGTCCATTTTCGCGACCGCCATGAAGGGGAATGCGGTGTTGGCGACATCCGCGCGGCTGACCTTCGCCAGCACCTCCCTCGCCTTGGGTCCGGCGATCGCCAGACCGGTCAGTTTCTGCCCCAGCGCCTCCATGCGCACTGAGCTATCCGCAGGTAAATGCGCCTCGAACCAGCGCATATGATACTGCTCGGCGATACCGGAGCCGGCGATGAACCACTCGGTCCCGTTGGAATTGGTGGCACCGATATTGGCCAGCGTGAAATCGCCGATGAGCTTGCCGTCATCCTTCAGCATCGGCGCCAGCGTCATGCGGCCTGGCTTGGGCAACTTGCAGGCAAAGACCCGGTCGAGCCAAGCGGCCGCCCCTCCTCCCGTCACCTTGTATTTGGCGAAGTTCGAAATCTCCGCCAGGCCGACGCTCTCACGAACAGTCGCGACCTCATTGGCGACATGGGAAAAATCGCTGGACCGCCGCCACGAGAACTCGTCCTTGACACCCTCGGGCGCAAACCAGAGCGGCACTTCCAGCCCATAGGACACGCCCCATTGCGCGCCCTTGGCCGACAGCAGATCATAGATCGGCGTCGTCTTCAGCTGCCGCCCGGCGGGCAGCTCCTCATTGGGGAAACGGATCGAGAAGCGGCGCGAATAGTTCTCGCGCACCTTGGCATTGGTGTAGGCCATCGTCGCCCAGTCGCCGTAGCGCGCGACATCCATCGCCCAGATGTCGGCGCCGGGATCGCCCTCGATCATCCAGTTGGACAGCGCCAGGCCGACGCCGCCGCCTTGTGAAAAGCCCGCCATGACGCCGCAGGCGACCCAGAAGCCGGGAAGGCCACGCACCGGCCCAACCAGCGGATTGCCGTCCGGCGCGAAGGTGAAGGGCCCGTTGATGATCTGCTTGATGCCGGTCCTCTCGAAGGCCGGGAAATGCCGGAAGCCGACCTCGAGCGACGGCGCGATGCGGTCGATGTCCGGCTCCAGCAGTTCATGGCCGAAATCCCAAGGCGTCTGGAACTCGGACCACACCTTGTTGGCCTTCTCATAGGTGCCCATCAGCATGCCGCCGCGCTCCTGGCGCAGATAGAGCTCACCGTCGAAATCGACGGCGTGGATGATCTCGGTGCCGGTCTTGGCGTTCCACGCCGCGACTTCCGGCATATCCTCGGTGATCAGGTACATGTGCTCCATGGCCAGCACCGGCAGTTCCAGCCCGACCATGCGGCCGACCTCGCGCGCCCACAGGCCGCCGGCATTGACGACATGCTCGGCCACGACCTCGCCCTTGTTGGTGATGACCCGCCACATCCCGTCGGGCCGGCGCACAATGTCTTCCACCTTGGTGAAGCGCTCGACCTCGGCGCCAAGCTTGCGCGCGGCCTTGGCGTAGGCATGCGTCACACCGGAGGGATCGAGATGGCCGTCTTCCTTGTTGCGAACGGCGCCGACGAACTGCTTGGGATCAATCAGCGGCATCAGTTCAGCCGCTTCGTTGGCCGATATTTCCTCGAGATCGATGCCGAGGTAACGCCCTTTGGCAACGACGCCGCGCAGCCAGTCGAGCCGCGCCTCGGTCGCCGCCAGCAGCACGCCGCCGGTCAGATGCACGCCGGTCGCCTGCCCCGACAGCTCCTCGATCTCCTTGTAGAGCGAGATCGTGTATTTCTGCAGCTTGGCGACGTTGGGGTCGCCATTGATCGTGTGCATGCCGCCGGCCGCATGCCAGGTCGAGCCGGAGGTCAACTCGTCGCGCTCCAAAAGCACGACATCGGTCCAGCCATGACGCGCCAGATGGAACAGCACGGAGCACCCGACGACGCCACCGCCAATGACCACGACCTTTGCATGCGATTTCATGAGTTTTGCTCTGTTATCAATGAGTTGGGAACGTAGGATGAATCGGAAAAGGAAGCGCCAAGCGACCCCCCTCTGGCCTGCCGGCCATCTCCCCCTCAAGGGGGGAGATCAGCAGCGTCTGCATCGCCGCTTTCTTTTCAGCGTTGGTGATTGGCGAAGGAAGACGTGACAGCCAATCTCCCCCCTTGAGGGGGAGATGTCCGGCAGGACAGAGGGGGCGCCGCGCGCCGACGCTGAAAAAGTCACGGCTCGCCCTGCCCGATCGCTTCCTTGCGCCTGGCCACATACGCCTCCAGCGCCTCGCGCACGGCGATATCCATCACCGGCTCGACATAGTCTTCCAGCGCCTTCTTCCACAGCCGGGTCGCGCGCGCCGTCGTGTCGAGGCCGCCGGCCTCCTGCCATGCCTCGTAATTCTGCCAGTTGGACAGTATCGGCTGGTAGAAGGCGGTGGCATAGCGTTCCAGCGTGTGCGGTTCGCCGAAGAAATGGCCGCCGGTCGGCACCGCGCCCAGCGCCTCGACCGCAAGCTCCGCCTCGTCGACGACGATCGGGCGCAGGAACTCCATCATGTGCTGGATCATCTCGACATCGATGATGAGCTTTTCGAACGATGCCGTCAGCCCGCCCTCCTGCCAGCCGGCGGCATGATAGACGAGGTTGCCGTGGCCGAGCACAGCGCCCCACAGCGCCATCAGCGTCTCGTAGGCGCCTTGCGCGTCCGCCGCATTCGATGCCGACCCCGGTGTCGTGCGGTAGGGCAGATTGTAGCGCCGCGCCAATTGCCCCGAGGCGATGTTGGCCTTGGTGTTCTCCGGCGTTCCGAAGGCCGGCGCGCCCGACTTCATGTCGACGTTGGAGGTGAAGGCGCCGTACATCACTGGCGCGCCGGGGCGCACCAGTTGCGTCAGCACCACGCCGAACAGCGCCTCGGCATTCTGCTGCGCCAGGGCGCCGGCGAGCGTCACCGGGCTCATCGCGCCCATCAGCGTGAACGGCGTCACCGCCACCGACTGGCCGAACTCAGCCATGGTCATCAGCCCTTCGGCCATCATCTCGTCGAAACGCCGCGGCGAGTTGACCGAGATGATGGTGGCAATGCCGGGATCATCGCGCATCTCGTCCAGCGTCAGCCCGCGCGCGATTGCCATCATCTCGATGCCGTCCAGCGCCCGGCCTCGTCCGATCGCCGAGACATGGAACGATTTGTCGGTCAGCGTCAGATTGGTGAAATAGGTATCCATGTGCCTGGTGTTGGCCGGCAGTTCCACCGGCGCGCAGACCTGGTTGCCGAGCATGTGGATGCAGTTGAAATGCTGCGCCAGCCGGGTCAGATCGGCATAGTCGTGCAAGTTTCCGGCGCGCCGGCCGCGCTCCATGTCGTGCACATTGGGCGGCCCGGCGACGAGGGTGAAATTGATCGTGTTGCCGCCGAGATGAATGGTGTTGGCGGGGTTGCGCGGCGTCAGCCGATAGCTGGACTGCGTGGTCTTCAGCGCCTCGGCGACAAGGCCCCGGTCGATGCGGACATTCGCGGTCGCATGGTCGACTTTTGCGCCCGCCTTCTCGAACAGCGCCAGCGCCCGCTGAGACATCACCTCGATGCCGAAATTTTCCAGAATATGCATCGACGCCTGGTGGATCGTTTCGACCTGGTCGACTGAGAGCATCGCCATCGGCGGATAGGGATTGGTCACCCGCCGCAGTGGAAGTTGCGGGATGGCGGCGGGCCCCCGGTTGCTGGTTCGCTCCGCGCCGCGCTTTCGTCTTGGTTCATTCATGCCTGGCATCAGAGCGCCGGCATCCGGATATCGCTGTCAGAAATCCGCCCTTCGCGGGCGTGATTTTAGCCAAGGCGGCATTTTTGAATTCGTATGGAGACAGAGGCGACGCAAAAGGTCGGAATAATGATACAGGTCCCACTCAGCGGAGCCGGGCCGGCAAGCCGTTAAGAAACGCCGCAAGATTCCCTTTATGATTTCAGCCTATCCGTCTTCCATGCGTAGTTCGAATTTGAGTAAAATTGTAGCGGTTGGCGTGCTGCTGGCTTTGCCGGCCTGCGCGACGCCGCCCAACCATATCAACGATGTCTGCGCCGTCTTCGACCAGAACGACGGCTGGTTCGACAACTGGCAGTCGGCCGCCGAGCGCGCCTCGCAGAAATACGGCGTCCCTGTCCCCGTGCTGATGGCGACGGTGCGCAAGGAATCCGGTTTCAAGAGCAATGCCAGGCCGCCGCGTACCAAACTGCTCGGCTTCATTCCGTGGAAACATGTCTCGTCGGCCACCGGTTTCTCGCAGGCGCTCGACGGCACCTGGTCGCAATATCAGAGCGAAACCGGCAGCTGGGCGGCGCGGCGGACCAAGTTTGCCGATGCCGTCGATTTCGTCGGCTGGTATCATTCCAAGACATCAGACACGTTCGGCGTCGCCCGCAACGACACCTACAATCTCTATCTCGCCTACTATCTCGGCTGGACCGCCTACGGCCGCGGCAACCGTGGCGATGCCGGCGTGCAGGGCTATGCCAGGGCGACCGAAAAGATGGCCCGCGACTATGCCGAACAGCTGCAGCAATGCGGCAGCTGACGTTGCCAAGCGGTCTTGCAGCCACGCAGTTTGCGATCGAAGCGGAACTCAGCCATTCATTCGCTTGGGATCAGGTGGAGGATCGACCTCCCTCCCTTTACCGCTGCCGTCGACAGCTTTCGGTCAAACGTCGCCAATTGGCCGTCACGCGCCTTGGCGAGTCCCAACAGATAGCTATCCGTTACCTGTGCCGGGGTGAGGATCCTGGCTGCATCGATGTCGTTGGAACCGACAAGGCTGATCTCGTCAGGCCAGAACTGATGTCCTGAAAGGGCATGCAGCTTGCCGACAATCTGCGCCACCACGGCGGGCGAACCCGGAGAATTGGGGTATTTCGGGTTGCTTACAATCCTGATGACGCCATTCTCGGTAATGGGACATGTTGCCCATGATAAATGCCCGGTGGATTGGAACCACCGATGGGCATCTTCATGCGCGACGTGAGCCGGATCGATCAACGCAATCAACACATTGACGTCGAGCAGGAAGGTCACGGCAATTCGTCGCGAAGCGCATTGACCATTTCGAGATCGACCATCGGGCCGTCGGGCCGCGATGCAAGCAAGGGGATGCCGTTGCGTTCACCGCCGGTCGGGGGCCTGCGCAGTGAGCGGCGAGCCAGATCGGAAATGACGTCGCCAACGCTGCGATCCTGCTGTCGCGCCATGGCCTTGGCCGCAAGTAGGACATCGTCATCGATTGCAAGTGTGGTTCTCACAACATGCTCCCTATCGCGCATCAAACATCACGCATCACATAAAGCAATGGACAGCAATATTCAAGCGAACGTAGCTGTCGTTCCTTGAGCTATGGCGACGCTGCGGCAATGCGCCAACGAGCGGCATTGCCTCTATGGCTGGTCAGCTCGGCTTCTTGCCATGCGGGCGCTTCGGCGGTTCGCCGGCGAAGCCGGGGCCGATCCCATCCGGTGCGTCTTCCGGCACGCCCTCATGCGCTGCGTGTTCCCTGTCGAACTTGATCACCGGCTCCATCGTCGCCAGCACATCGTCCGACAGCCAGCACAGGCTCATATGGCCATCGCCGAGATGCTTCACCGGCGGCACCTTGGTCTCGCACAGATTGTCCGGCACCAGCCTCTTGTAGCCGCAGCGCGTCTGGAACGGGCAGCCGCTCGGCGGGTTCATCGCCGACGGGATATCGCCTTCGAGCACGATGTGCCGTTTGACCACGCTGGTGTCGGCGATCGGGATCGCCGACAGATCGGAAGAGCGTCGTGTAGGGNGATCTGGTCGGTCGTGCCCTGCTCGACGATGTAGCCGAGATACATGACGACGACGCGGTCGGCGATGTAGCGCACGACGGACAGATCGTGGCTGATGAACAGCATCGTCGTCTTGTTCTTGCGCTGGATGTCCATCAGCAACTCGGTCACCGCCGCCTGCACCGAGACGTCGAGTGCCGACACCGGCTCGTCGGCCACCACCACCTTGGCATCGCCGGCAAAGGCACGCGCCACGCCGATGCGCTGCTTCTGGCCGCCTGAGAGCTGACGCGGCTTGCGCGTCTCGAAGGCCCGCGGCAGCTTCACCAGGTCGAGCAGCTCCAGCATGCGCTTGCGCCGCTCGGCGACATTGTTGCCGACTTTGAATTTTTCCAGCGTGCGGATGATCTGCGAACCGACGGAGTGGCTGGGATTGAGTGTATCGAACGGGTTCTGGAACACCATCTGGATCGACGACACCGTTTCGACGCTGCGCTTTTCGATGCCGGTCGACTGGATCTCCTTGTTGCCCAGCGTCACTGTGCCGGCACTTGCCGTCTCCAGCCCCAGCAGGACCTTGGCCAGTGTCGACTTTCCACAGCCGGACTCGCCGACGATGGCGACGGTCTCGGATTCGCGCGCCATGAACGAGATCGTCTCATTGGCCTTGACGACGCGGCCTTCGCTGGAGCCGAACACTTCGCTGCCGCCGACCTTGTAGTATTTTCTCAAATCCTCGATCTTGAGCACCGGGGCGCCGGGCACGACCTTCTCATTGACCTTCTTGGCGCCGGGAGGCAGCGCGTCCCAGTCGATCTCGTTGAAGCGCACGCAGCGCGAGAAATGCCCTTCGTGGCCGGCGACCTCGATCATCGGGATTTCGGCGGCGTTGCAGACGCCCTCGACGAAATGGTGGCAGCGCGGCCCGAAATTGCAGCCCTTGGGCCGCTCATGCGGCAGCGGCAACTGGCCGGGGATAGAGATCAGCGGCCGCGAATTCTTGTCGGCGCCCGGCAGCGGAATCGAGCGGAACAGCCCTTGCGTATAGGGGTGACGCATCCGGTCGAACACGTCCTTGATCTTGCCGGTCTCGACCGCTTCGCCCGAATACATCACCGTGATGCGGTCGCAGGTCTCGAGGATGAGGCCGAGATTGTGCGACACGAAGATCATCGACGTGCCGAACTTCTCGCCCAGCCCCTTGACCAGTTCGACGATGCCGGCCTCCACCGTCACGTCGAGCGCCGTCGTCGGCTCGTCGAGCAGAAGCAGCGCCGGTTTCGACAGCAGCGCCATGGCAATGACGATGCGCTGCTGCTGGCCACCGGACAGCTGGTGCGGATAGGAACGCATCATCCGTTCGGGATCGGGCAATCTCACCGAGCGCACCATTTCGAGCGCCCTTTTGTAAGCCTCTTCCTTCGACACCTTGTCGTGGATCAGCGGCACTTCCATCAATTGCTGGCCGACCTTCATCGCCGGATTGAGGCTCGCCATCGGCTCCTGGTAGATCATGGCGATCTTGTTGCCGCGGATGGAGCGCAACTCCTCGTCGGACAGCTCGCCCATGTCCTTGCCCTGGAACTTGATCTTGCCGCCGACGATCTTTCCGATGTTGGAGAGGTCGCGCATGATGCCGAGCGACACGGTCGACTTGCCGCAGCCGGACTCGCCGACGATGCCCATGGCTTCGCCCGGCATCACCGTGCAGGAAAAGTCCATGACGGCAGGGATCTCGCCCTTGCGGGTGAAGAAGGAGATCGACAGGTTCTCGATCTCGATGATCGGCGCAGCGCTTGGCCCAAGGGTCGGGTTGCCGGGATTTCGAACTGCCTCATTCATGGGTCGCTCCAATCCTATTTTTATGCTCGCGGGGCCGAAACCCGCAGATCAGTCTTTCATCGATTGTTCGCGCAGCGAGTCGGCAAGCAGGTTCAAGCCCAGCACGAACGACATCAGCGCGATTGTCGGCGGCAGCGCCGGGTGGATGAACGAGCGCAGCAGGCGGCTGGCGTCCTTGATCGCGGTGCCCCAATCCGGGCTCTCCGGCGCCAGGCCCAGCCCGAAATAGCCGAGCGTGCCGAGCAGGATCGTGGTGTAGCCGATGCGCAGGCAGGCATCGACGATCAGCGGTCCGCGCGCATTGGGCAGGATCTCCCACAGCATGATGTACCAGGGCGATTCACCGCGCGTCTGCGCCGCCGCCACATAGTCGCGCGTCTTGATGTCCATCACCAGGCCGCGCACGATGCGGAACACGCCGGGGCTGGAGGCGAACACCACCGCCACGAAGATGTTGAGCTGGTTGGGATCGATGTGGATGATCTTGAACGGATCGGCGTCGAACACCAGGCCGGCATAGACCCAGCCGCCGATGACCAGCGTCAGCCCGAGCAATATATAGAGGCGGTCCGGCCGGTTCTTGTAGCGGGTCCAGAACAGCACCGAAAAGAAGATGATCGGGAACAGGAAGAACAGCCCGGCCATGGCGTAGGGGATCGGCGTATCCATGATGCCCGGCGTCACCAGCAGGTAAAACAGCAGGATCACCGGGAAGGCCAGCACCAGATTGGCCAGGAACGACAGCACGGTGTCGATCCGGCCGCCATAGTAACCGGCGGGCAGACCGAGCGTGATGCCGACCATCAGCGCGAAACCGGTCGCCGCCGGTGCGATGATCAGCACGATCTGGCTGCCATAGACCATGCGCGAAAAGACGTCGCGGGCGAGCTTGTCGCCGCCGAAATAGTAGATGAGTTTCGATACCGGCTCGAGCGCGCCCGGCAGCGCATCCTTCATGATCGGGACCTGGGCGAGCGGATCGAAGGGCGCGACGGTCGACGCGAAGATTGCCGTGAACAGCCAGAACAGGCAGATGCCGACACCGACTATGCCGACGCCGCTATCGAACAACTGGCCGTAGAGGCCGAGCCTTTTCTTGTAGGTGAAGCTCACCCCCATCACCAGGGCAAGCCCTAACCAGACCGGCCAGAAACGCCCAATAACGCCGAGCACGACATTGAAGGCACCGATATATTCGACCTGCATCTGCCCCAGCCCCCTATTGAACTCTGATACGCGGATTGAGGAACGCGTAGCCGACATCCGAGATGAGCTGCGTGATCAGCACGATGAACACCGACACCAGTGAACAGCCAAGCAGCAGATCGATGTCGTTGTTGCCGGCGGCCTCGACCAGCGTGTAGCCAAAGCCCTGGTAGCGGAACATCACCTCGACGATGACGACGCCGGTAAGCAGCCAAGGAAATTGCAGCATGATGACGGTGAAGGGCGCGATCAGCGCATTGCGCAGCGCGTGCTTGACGACGACGCTGCCGAAGGAAAGCCCCTTCAGCCGGGCGGTGCGGATATATTGCTGCGTCATCACCTCGACCATCGAGGCGCGCGTCATGCGGGCGATGTAGCCGATACCGTAGATCGCCAGCGTCATCACCGGCAGGGTGAAATTGTAGAAGGTGATGCCCTGGCTTGCCGAGGCGGCCGAACCGTTGAGCCAGCCGAGCCAGGAGGCGAAGATGACGGTGAAGATGACGCCCGACACATATTCGGGCGTCGCCGTCGACGCGATCGATGCGACGGACAGTGTTCGGTCCGTTCGCGAGCCCTCGCGCATGCCGGCCAGGATGCCGATCAGCAGCGAAATCGGCACCATCACCAACAGCACGCAGAGCATCAGGATACCGGTGGCGGCGAGTGCGGGGAATAGCTTTGACGCAACGGTGGTTTTGAACTTGGTCGAGCAGCCGAAATCACCTTCCAGGATGCCGGAGAATTTCGGCTCCAGCGGTTCGTTGCAGAAGGAGAAACGCTGCGTCGGCTTGCCGGTCGCCGGATCGGTCACCGGTTGCTTCGGGACGACGCCCAGCCATTGGCCGTAGCGCACGAAGAAGTTCTGCCGGTAGCCATGGTTGACCAGCCAGCTTTCGAGCTGTTCGGCCGATGTGTGCATTTCGGTCTGGCTGATCGCCAGCTTCTTCAAATTCGGCTCGAGGTTGATCAGGAAGAAGACGATCATCGTCAGGCACAGCATCGTCAATGCCATGGTGCCGAGACGCCGGATTACGAAAGAAAGCATGGCGGTCCCCTGCCGGTCTGGTTGGGGTTGGAGCCAGTTCGAAAAACCAGCTTTGCCGTTGCCGGCAGAGTTGGCCGTCAAATCGGCACTCGGATGCAATCAACCCAGTTTTATTGAACGGTCTTTCAGGAGAGTCCGCAACTTTTGCTGCGGCGGCTTCCGGTTCTGGGCCATGCGAGGCGTGACGGGAAGGAGCGAAGTGCCCCTTCCCTGACGTTCCGATCACGCCTGGTCGAGCCAGACCTTGCCGTAGTCGCGCTCGAAG
Organism: Mesorhizobium sp. LSJC269B00; assembly: GCF_000502815.1. Lineage (NCBI taxonomy): Bacteria > Pseudomonadati > Pseudomonadota > Alphaproteobacteria > Hyphomicrobiales > Phyllobacteriaceae > Mesorhizobium > Mesorhizobium sp. LSJC269B00. The sequence goes on along the minus strand of NZ_AYVN01000004.1, from coordinate 328,597 downwards.
GTCGGATGCATCTTGTAATTCTGCACCGCCTTGACCGAGTGGCTGTAGAGCTTGCGCCAGTATGGCTGGATCATGATGCCGGAATCCTGCAGGATCTGCTCGATGTCCTTCATCATCTCCTTGCGCTTGGCCGCATCGGCAACGGCCAATGCTGCATTGAGCTTGGCATCCCATTCGGGGTTGGAATAGGCCGACTCGTTCCACGCCTCGCCGGTGCGGTAGCCGATCGCCAGAACCTGGACGCCGAGCGGGCGCATGTTCCAGTTGGTCATCGACAGCGGATACTTGGTCCAGTCGTTCCAGAACGTCGAGCCCGGCAGCACCGTGCGCTTTACCTTGAGGCCGGCGTCGCGCATCTGCGCGGCGATGGCGTCGCCGGTATTCTTGTGCCAGTCTTCGTCGACCGTTATCAGCTCATGCTCGAAGTCGGCCTGGCCGGCTTCCGCCATCAGCGCCTTGGCCTTGGCCGGATCGCGAGCGACTTTGGGCAGCTCGTAATATTCCGGGTGGATTTGGCAGACATGGTGGTTTTCAGCCACCGTGCCGGCATTTCCGTAGCCAAGCTGCAGAACGACATTGTTGTCGACCGCCAGTTGCAGCGCGTTACGCACCTTCTGATCGCCGTAAGGCTTGTTGTTGATGTTGGTGCGGCACACGATGGTCGACGCGGTGACGATTTCGGACTTGACCAGGTCCAGTCCGTCGAGGATCGACACATAGTCGGCCGAGGTCTCGAAATTGGTATGGACTTCGCCGGCCTCGAAGGCACTGACCATGGCTGCCGGATCGGTGCCGTAGTCGACGAATTCGATGCCGTCGAGGAACACCTCGCCGTCCCACCACTTGTTATCCTCGCGGCGCTTGTAGACCACCTTCTGGCCGACATCGTAGGAGACGAGCTCGAACGGACCGGTACCGATCGGGCAGGCTTTGAAGTCGCCGCCCTTCTCGTCGAAGCTCTTGTGGACGATGAGACCGGGATAATCGCACATGTTCGGAATGAGCGCGATGTCGGCCTTGCCGAGCTTCAGCTTGACGGTGTGGTCGTCAACCTTGGTCACGGCGCTTTCGTCGAGTTTGTCGTCCTTGACCAGCGTGCCGAGACGGCCAGGCATCGAATTGCCCTCGGCCTTCTTGTCGGCCCAGCGCTTGAGATTGAAGATGACGTCATCGGCGGTGAAGGCATCGCCATTCGACCAGGTCACACCCTTGCGCACATGCAGCGTGTACTCGGTGGCGTCGTCGTTGACCTCCCAGCTCTCCAGAAGGTACGGCCGGAACGTGTATTCGCTGGTGTACTTGACCAGCGGCTCAAGCGCCTGGCGCTCGGCATTGGCGATTTCCGACCAGTCGGCCTTGCGCGGATCCTTGGGATCCTTGACCCATTGCGCGACTTTAAGGATGCCACCCTTCTTGCCCTGCACCTCTTCGGCCCTGGCTTGGGTCGGCACGGCTACGCCGAGCATGCCGTAGGCCATCGCAGTCGACGCGCCGAACACGCTCGCCATGGCGAGGAACTCGCGGCGATCGACTTTGCCTGCCTTGGCTTCTTCGGCCATGGCCAGGATGTGATCGGGAACGCGATCGCCATTACTCTTGTAATTTGTCATACCTTAACTCCCATTGTTGGCTTTCCGCCTTTTAACATTCCGCATCCCTGCCGTGATGTCAAAGACGGCATGCTACGGAACCTGTTAGGGAATGTGCAACTTTGAAAAGGGAGCGGTTCGCGTGATAACGACAGACTTGGCGCAAAAGTGCTAGCGCGCCCAGATTCCGCCGGAATCTGCTTAGGCGAGTATTGATACATTTGGGCGGGTTGAGACAGCGCCAGTTCCGGCGGCGGTAAGGGCCAGGAACTCAATATTCCTTTTCGTAGAATATGCCGCCCTTGGCCTCGCCGCCATCATTGGCCTCGCCGCGCAGCTTGACGCCGCGTCCGACATTGAGGTCGATCGTCGCCTTGCCCGACCCTGGCCTGTCGCCTTTCTGGATCGTCACATAGGTGCGGTCATTGAGGTACTTGCCCGCCGACACGGCGGTGCCGCCCTGGTCATCGGTGGTCACATCCAGGTCGTCGACGCCGATTGCACTGCGCAGGTTTTCGAGCAGCGAGGTCGAGCCGCCGACGCCGGCCAGTTGGCCGGCGGCCTCGGCCAGCTGCGCGATCTGCAGCGGCGACAGGTTCGACATAGAGCGGCCGAAAATCAGCTGCGCCAGCACCTCGTCCTCGGGCAGCGCCGGCACCGATGAGAAGTCGAATTTCGGATTGGTCGCTTCGCCCGAGACGACGATGGTGACGGTGGCGCTGGTCGTGGTCGATGTCGCGGTCAAGTTGAGGTAGGGCACCAGCGAGCCCGAAAAGCCGACCGTGCCTTCGGTAAAGGTCAGCCGTTTGCCGAGAATCGACAGCCGCCCACGCTGCAAGGTGAAGGTGCCGACCGCCTGCGGCGAAGCCGCCGGGCCGGTCAGCCTCAGCGAACCGCCGAACTCGGCATCGACGCCCCTGCCCTGGATGAAGATCTGGTTCGGCGCATTGACCGTGACGTCGAGGACAAGCCCACTGCCGCCACCACCGCTGGCCGCCGCCGGTCGCAAGGCCTTGTCCTGCGCCCGCACGGAGGCGGGCGCGTTCTTGTGCTTGACACCGAGCGCTGCCAGCGAGCCCGGCAGCTTATCGGGAACGGTGATGACGGTCTTGGCCAGATTGACGGTGCCCGAAATCACCGGCGCCGAGGTGAGCGGCCCCTTGATGGTCAGGTCGCCGCCGAGATTGGCTGTCACCACCCTGCCGTCGGTATAGCGGCCGTCAACCAGCTTGATAGACAAATCGGCTGGGAAACCTTGCGCCGGATTGATGCCGAGGGTGCCGGAGGCCGACAGGCTGCCGCGTGTCGACAGCGTGCCGGTCAGCCGGTTGATCCGGGCAACGCCGTTGCCGATCGAAATGTCGGCGGCAATGTCGTTGACGGCAAGGCCGGAGCGCGCGTCGACCAGGCGGGCGCCCGACGTGCTGACCGTGCCGCCGATCACCGGCGACGCCGCCGGGCCGCGCATCTGGATATTGACGTTGGCGGTGCCGCTGAGCGACAGGCCTTGCGCCGCAAGCTTGGCGGCCAGGAAGGAAAATGGCACCTTGCCGTTGAAGTCGAGCACCAGCGCTGGTGTGCCGGCCGTCGTCACCGTACCGCCGCCCTTGAGGCCAAGCCCGGCGCCGTCGCTGATGTCGGCGTTGAAGGTGAGCTTCTTGCCGGCAAATGTTCCCGACGAAGAGATATTCATGCCGCCAAGACCGGCGCTGCGCGTCTGCGAGGTCTGCACCCCGCCGGCATCGATATCGAAGGCGACAGCCGGATTGCCCAACGCGCCCGTCACCTTCACAGTCCCTGAAATCGAACCGGCGGCCTGGAGGCCCGGCGAAAAACTGTTGGCCAGCGAAGCCGGCACCTTCGACAGCGCGGCACTGATGTCGAGTGCCTGCCCGACCTTGCCGGTCACCGTCGCCGTGCCGCCACCGAGATTGAGCACCAGCTTGTCCAGCGTCGTTGTGCCGTTGGCGATGCTGACGGTCGAGGCCTGGGCGATGGCCGCCTTGATGCCCTGCACCGTGGCCTGGCCGGAAGCGAGTTCGATGGTGGTGGTGCCGCCAGCCACCTTTATCCTGCCCGCAGCCTTCGCCGGAATGCCCTTGACGGTGGCGCCGCCGGAAAACCCGGTCCAGTCGCCGTCGCGCTTCAAATCGACATCGATGCCGCTGATGGCGGTGCCGCCGGAAATGACGCTGTCGGCGCGAATTTTGCCCGAGATGACCGGCGCGGCGAGATAGTTGGCGACCAGCGCATCGATCGACACCGTCTTCGCCTGCAGGTCGCCGCGCGTAATCGAAGCGGTCGCAGCCTTGACGGCGACGTTCGGGCCATCCGCGGTCTTTGAGAAGGCGATGGTGCCGCGCACGTCGCCTTCGGCCTTTTCCAGCGCCAGCGCCGCCAGGGGCCCGATATCCGGCAGGTCGAGCGCGATGGTGCCGACCGGCACGAAAGCCTCGTCGAGCGCAAGGTCGCCGGAAATCTTGTTCTTGCCGAGCGACAGCAGCAGGCCGTTGATGGCGCTCTTGCCGTCCGCCGTCGCCAGCACCGCGCTGCCTTGCAGCGCCTGCCCAGCAACATTGCCGGTCAGTTGCACATTGGCCGCCGGATTGGCGGCATCGGCCTTGCCGGTGGCGGTCAGCTTCAACCCGGTGATTTCGCGTTCCGCCACGAGAAGCCGGTCGCTGCTGACCGTCAGCGACAGATCCGGGGCCAGGCTGGGCCCCTGCGCGTTGAGTGCAAAGCTGATCGCGCCTTTGGCATCTTTCGACAACAGCGAGATGTCGGCCAGTGCACCCTTGATATTTGCGCTAAGCTTGTTGTCGGCGAGGCTGGCCTGACCGTCCGCGGTCAGTGCGCTCGACGCCAGTCTGACCGGATTGGCGCTGACATTGCCATTGGCATCCCGCTTCAGCGTGGCGCTGAGCTGCGTGCGCTCTGCCAGCACGCTGCGCGCCGCCGCCGGCAACGCCGCCGACAGCACGTCGGCGTTGAGGTTGAGGTCTATTGCTCCATCGGCAAAGCCGACACGGCCATTGAAGGCGCTGCCCAGCGCATCGCCCTGCACCGAGCCGCTGTCGATGGTGATCGCATCGGCCGCCAGGCTGCCCGCAACCTTGGCGGTGATTTTGCCGGCGATCAGCGGTGCGATGGTCGGATTGTCCAGACCTATCTTATCCGCCGTCACCGTGCCCGAGATCGGACCGGTGCGGCTTCTCACATCGAACGCGTCGGAATGCAGCGCCAGCGCGATGCCTTCGACCTTGGTGAAATTCGTTGCCACCGACGGCAACACCGCCGAGATATCGAGCTTGGCTTGCGCAGCCTGCCCCGCCGCCTTCACGGAAAGCGCCTGCAGTTCGAGCTTGATCGGGCCTTCCATGCTGCCGAACGCCAGCGGCAGGCTCGGGCCGGAAGAGGTCAGGTCGAGCGCGAAGTCGCTGGCGCCGTTCGGGTTGATGGTGCCGGCCGCATTGCCGGAGATTTTCTCACCCGAAAGCGTCGCCTGGTCGAGCACGGCGCCGCCGGCCGCGGAATAGCTGCCGGCTGCATCGATATCGAGCGGCCCGAGCCCGGCCTGACGGGTCTGGCTGGTCTCGGCGCCGGCCAGCTTTACATCGAAGTGGATGTCGGGATTTGCCGATGGCCCGGTGATTTGCGCCGTGCCGTCGAGCGTGCCCGCGGCATCGAGGCCGGGCGAAAAGCCATTGGCAAGCGCAGCCGGCAGCGCCGAGAAGGTCGCCGCCAGATCGAGCGTCTGGCCCACCGTGCCCGACAGCGTCACCGAGCCGCCGCCGAGATCGACTACCAGCCTTTGAATGTTGGTTATGCCATCGGCAATGGTCAGGCTCGACGGCTCGGCGATCGCCACCTTGATGCCGCGCACCGTCGCCTCGCCGGACGCGATCTCGACGCTGGTCGCGCCCCCGGCAATCTTCGCCCGCCCGGCAGCTGTCGCCGGAATGCCTGATATGGTTGCGCCGCCGGTGAAATTCGTCCAGTCGCCGTCACGCTTGAGGTCGACGCCGATGCCACTGACGACGGTCGTTCCCGAGGTCACGCTCTCGGCCTTGATCGTGCCGGAGATCGCAGGGCTGTTGAGATAGTTGGCGATCAGTGCGCTGACGGTGACTGCCTTGGCTGCCACATCACCGCGCGCGATCGACACGCTGGCTGCATTGATGGTGACAGTGGGAGCCTCGCCGTCTTTGGCGAACACCACGGTGCCGCCGATATCGCCGGCCGCCGTCTGCCCGGCCAGCGACGCCAGCGGCGCGATGTCGGGGGCGGAGATCGTCAGCGTCCCCAGCGGCAGGAATTTTTCATCGAGCGTGAGGTCGCCCGACACCTTGTTGTCGCCCAGCGCTACGCTGAGCCCCTTGATGGAGCGCTTGCCGTCGCTCGTCACCAGCGCCGCCTTGATGGCGAGCGGCTGTTCGTCGACCGCGCCGGTCAGCGAGACATCTGCGGCCGGGCTCACAATGTCGGCCTTGCCCGATGCGGTCAGCTTGATGTCCTTGACGGTGCGGCCGGAGGCCGTCAGGCTGGCACTGTCGGCCGAAACCGAGAAATCCGGTGCGTTGCGCGCGCCGCTTGCCGTCAGCGCGAAATCGACCCCGCCGGCGATCGGCACGCCGACCAGCGAAGACAGCACCGAGACGTCGCCGAGCTTGCCCTTGATGTCGGCCTGGATATCGCTGCCTTGCGCGCTGGCGGTGCCGCTGGCGCTCAGCGAACCGGAAGTGAGTTCGATCGAGTTGGCGGCGAAAGAGCCCTGCGGATCGCGCGTCGCGGTCGCCGAGAATTTGACCCGTTCGCCAAGCAGTGAACTGATCTGCGGCGGCAGCGCCGTCGACACCGCATCGGCATTCATCTTGAGCGTCATGGCGAGGTCGGCCAGCGCCACCTTGGCCGTCAGCCCGGCATTGAGCGCATCGCTGCGCAGCGTACCCTCATCGAGCGAGATCTCATCCTTGCTGATCGAGCCGGAAAGAGAGGCCGTCAGCTTGCCGGTGACCAGCGGGGCCAGCGTCGCGACGTCGGTCTTCAGCCCGGCCGCCGCCAGACTTACACTGACCGGGCCGCTGCGGCTCTCGATGTCGAAACCGTCGGAATGGATCTTCGCATCCAGATTGTTCACCTGAGAGCCGCCCGCCACCACCGAGACCAGTGAAGCGCTGGCGTCAATCATCGGCGCCTTGCCGTCACCGAAGGCGCGCGCGGTCACATTGTTGATGGCCACCATGATCGGCTGCGCCTGGGTACCGACATTGACCGTGACCGGCTTGGCTTTGGCCACGAGTTCGACCGAAAGGTCGCTGGCGCCGTTGGGGTCGACCATGCCGGCAGCGGTACCATGAACTGCGTCGCTCTCGATTGCAGCGCGCTCGATGTCGACGCCGCCGGCTGCGGTCGCGGTGCCGGCGAGGTCGAAACTGGTCTTGCCGGCAAACAGCGACTTGAACTGTTGCGGCAGGAACCCTTCGAACGAACCGTCGCCCTTGGCCTCGATCCGGTTGCCCTTGTCGGTCAGCTGGTGCCGGCCGGTGAGCTGGGTAACGATCTGCCCATCGACCATGAAGGTGCCGACGCCGCTCCAGTTGGCCAGCGGCCCGGTGCCCGAGACGACGATGTTGACCGGCGGCGCGCCGGGTAGCTTGAGCAGGTTGGCGATGATGCCGCCGGCCGGCTCGGAAGCCTTGAGATCGAGGTCAAGCTTGTTTTCATCCGGCGCGAAGTGGATGTTGGCGTCGACATTGCCTTGCTTGCCGTCATGGCGGGTAACGTTGAGCACCGTCTGGATCGCCAGCGGCGACGCATCGACCTTGGCCGATCCCTTGGCCGCAAGTTCGGCAATGCCGCTGCCGGCAAGTTGCTGGCCGAGCGCGATCTCCGGCAAATCGATCGCTCTGATATCAAGCGAAACCGGCAGGCCGGTCGACCCGCTCTTGCTCGGCTCGGTGCTCGCCACAGGCAGCCGTGCCAGTTCTATCCGTTCGGCCGCTATGCGGTCGGCGCTGAAATTCTTCGACAACAGCGCCAGCGGCGACCAGTCGACGGCCACCTTGCGGGCCACCAGCCAGGCGCCCTCGCGGTCTTCCAGCACGACATGGTCGACCGTCAGCGCGCCGGACCAGATACCGTTAATGCCGCTGACCGTGACTTTGCTGTCCCCTGACGAGGCCATGTCAGAGATGATGCCGGCGAGATTTTCGCGGCCGCGCTCGGTCTTGGTCAGCACGACCAGCGCGCCGATGCCCGCCGCCGCCACGATCAGCAGCGTGTAGAAAAACAGGCGAAGGATGCGTTTCAAAATCTTCATCGTCAGAACGCCTGTCCGATGCCGGCATAGATGCCGAAACGCGGGTCGCCACGGTCGCGGTTGAGCGGCACGGCGGCGTCGATGCGCAGCGGCCCGAACGGCGTGATGTAGCGCAGGCCAACGCCCGCGCCGACCTTCACGTCGGAAAAGTCCGGCGTCGCTGTGGTCGAGACAGTGCCGGCGTCGACGAACGGCACGATGCCGATCGTGTCGGTCAGCGCAATGCGCATTTCGACCGATGTTTCGAAGAAGGACAGCCCGCCGATCGGCTGATTGTCGATGTCCTTCGGTCCGATGCCCTGATAGGCATAGCCCCGCACCGAGCCGCCACCGCCGGAATAGAAGCGCCTGTCGGCTGGAACGTTCTGAAGGCCGGTGCCGACGATCGAACCCAGCGCGACGCGTTCGGCAAGCACGAATTTCGAGGCCGTGTCGAGCGACTGATAGGCCGACCCCTCGCCCCTGAGCTTGAGGAAGGCGGCGCCGCTCAGAATGNGCTCAGAATGTCGTAGCTCGGTTCGGCATAGGCCAGAACCCTGAAGCCGCTGGTCGGATTGAGCCGGTTGTCCCTGTTGTCATAGACATACTGCAGCGGAATGCTGGCGATCAGGTATTTGTGCTTGCCGAAGGCGTCCGTGATCCTGGAATAGTCGAGCGCGATTTCAGCCGAAGCCGTCTGCTTCTTGTCGATCTCATAGGACAGGCCGGTGCTGCCCTTGACCGAGAAATAATCGTAGGCATCGGGATGTTCGAGGACGGTCTTGACGCTGGCGATGAATTTCGAGGCCGGTCCGACCACGCCCGGCTTCTCGAACATGATGCCGGCATTGTAGTTGAGCTCGCTGAGATCGTTGCTGCCGATGCCGCTGATCTTGCCCTCGATGCGCAGTTTTTCGGCCCGGCCGAACAGATTTCGGTGGCCCCAATAGCCTTCCAGGCCTAGCCCTTCGGTGTTGGAGAAAGTGCCGCCGACGCCGAAATAGCGTGGTTTGCGCTCGCTGACCTGAACGCCGATCGGAATGTTGCCGTCGGCGTCGAGACTGTCGGCTTCCTTCAGCGTCACGCTGTTGAACACTTCGAGCCTCAGCAGCCGGTCGCGGGCATCGTCGATCTCGTCAGGCGAATATTGCCGGCCGCGTTTCAGCCCGGTCATATATTCGGTGAACTCGCGATCGACCTTCTCGGTGCCATCGACGGTGGTGTCGCCATAACCGGCAACCGGCCCGGCGGCCACCGTCAGCGTCACGTCTAGCGTCGAGGTGGTGTGCTCGGCCACGACCTGCCTGTCGGTGATCCGGGCCAGCGGCCGGCCCTCCTGCTTTAGCGCCCGCACGATCAGCGCCTCGGCCTTGAGCACGGCGCCCGAGCCGGCATCGCCGCCGGCTATCAGGCCGAAATCGGCGCTCGCCAGCCCGGCGGCATCGCCCTCCAGCCNTCGAGATGCTGATCACCACCGGGATCGGCTGCGGACCCGTAAATTCGGCATCGGGCGGCAAATCGTCGAGCACCTTGCCCTGGATGGTGATGGTGACGACGCCTTCATAACGGGCGTCGGCATAAAGCGCGGCGACCAGCTGTTCGCGGTCGCTACGCGCCTTTGCCAAAAGGCCGAGCGAGCCGGAAACCGGGCGGTCCTCGTCGGATTTCAGCGACGAGGCGTTTTCGAGCTTCTTGATCAGGTCCTTGTCGGCATCGGGCGCTTCGATGGTCACCGCATAGCGCAGCGGGTCGACGATATCGGCGTCCTCGTCATTCGAAGAGCCCCACAATTTGATGCCGAAGAGCTCGAAGGCGGCCGCCGACCCCGATTCGGCAACGAGCACGGTCGAGCACGCCAACGCCACAATCAGCGCACGCGAAAGCGTGCGCCGTGGCGCACTTACCTTCGACATCTGCGCTTCATACGCCGGCATCAGGACAACCTAGGTTACAAAACTAAAATTGGAATGAAGTTTTGAAGCGCTCGTAAAGGGGCCACAATCCAATTGTCTGAAATAGGCAGGGCTTGGAATTCACACCTTCTGCGTTTTCGCAAGAAAGCGTGATCCCTTTCCCGTGGATGAACTATCGGCATACCGGTCATTGGCCGGTTTGGGAACCGTTGGCGGGCGGAAACCTGCCCGTCCTCGTGTTGACAAGCTTGACTGAAGCTTGAACATGCCGCGGACGTAGCAGTGTCTGGAGGGTGTTATGGCGATGCGCGCGGCGGCTCGTGGTCTGTCGATCTTGATTCTTCTCATTTTCGCCTGGGGGTCTGTAACGCAAGCGGCCGAAGCCCGCCGGGTGGTGACCTCAAATAATTCCGACTATTTCGGCTTCGATCTCAGATCGGACCAGAATGTCAGCCTCGATCAGTGCAAGACGACATGCCTCGGCGACCCCGCCTGCCGCGCCTTTACTTACAACAACAAGGCCAAATGGTGCTTCCTAAAGTCCGACTATAACCAGTTGAAACCCTTCAGCGGCGCGGTCGCGGGCAAGGTCGTCAATGTCGATGGCGACCCCGATATCGGCGCCCCGCCGGAACTCGCCNTTCAGCGGCGCGGTCGCGGGCAAGGTCGTCAATGTCGATGGCGACCCCGATATCGGCGCCCCGCCGGAACTCGCCTTCTTCCCCAACTGGATGGCCGACCAGGCCCAGCAATACCGCAACAAGCTGACCGATCCGGCCTATGACAAGCCGACCGACGGGCTGGAATCACTCCGCGCCGCCGCCGAACAGGCTGCACTGACCGGCGACCATGGGCAGGCCATGAACAAATACGAGGCCGCGGTCTCGGTCCTGCCTGACGACGGTCAGCTTTGGCTCGGTCTGGCGCGTGAAACGCTTGCCATACAGCCGGCCAGCGGCACCTCCGAATCCTACAATCTGCCGGTCAAAGGCACCTCCGCCGCCATCAACGCCTACAAGTTGCTGCGCACCACCAAGACCCGCGCCGAAGTGCTGGCGCTGCTCGGCAACGGCCTCGACCGCCGCGATCTCTACCGTCCGGCCCTGCAGGCTTATGAAGCCAGCCTCGCGCTGGTCAGTTCGCCGGCGGTCAAGGCCGAATATGAGGATCTCAAGGCCCGCAAGGGCTTCCGCGTCATCGATCACTCGATCGACGCCGACACCAGCGCGCCGCGCATTTGCGCGCAGTTTTCCGAGGAGCTGGTCAAGACCGGCGTCGACTACGCCCAGTTCGTCACCGTCGACAACCAGCCGCCCAAGGGCGTCGAGGCCAAGGACAAGCAGATCTGCGTCGAAGGCCTGGAGCACGGCCAACATTACGAAGTGACCTTCCGCGCCGGTCTGCCGGCCGCCATTGGCGAGGTCACCGCCGCTCCGGTCGTGCTGTCGATCTATGTGCAGGACCGCGCGCCGTCCGCCCGCTTCACCGGCGACAGCTTCGTGCTGCCCGCCGGCGCCCGCCGTGGCATCCCCATCGTCACCGTCAACATGAACACCGCGCAGATGAAGCTCTACCGTATCGGCGATCGTTCGCTGGCGCAGCTTCTGTCCGGCTATCAGTTCCTGAAGCAGCTCGACGGCTATGATATCTCCAGCATTTCCGACCAGATGGGTGAGCCGGTCTGGCAGGGGCAGCTGGATATCGCCAACGACCTCAACAAGGACGTCACGACTTCGTTCCCGGTCGACGAAGCCTTGCCGCAGCGCAAGCCCGGCGTCTACGTGCTGACCGCGCAAGCGGTAAATGAAAATGACGAGGACAATTACAATTCGCTTGCCACGCAGTGGTTCGTCGTCTCCGACATCGGCCTGTCGACCTATACCGGCCAGGATGGCCTCAATGTCTTTGCCCGCTCGCTCGGAACCGCCAAGCCGATCGCCGGCGCCGAACTGACGCTGCTGGCCAGGAACAATGAAATCCTCGGCACAGCCACGTCGGACGCCGAAGGCCATGCTGTCTTCAACCCCGGCCTGACGCGCGGCGACGGCGGCATGGTGCCGGCCGTTCTGATGGCCAAGCAGGGCGACAACGATTTCGTCTTCCTCGACATGGGCCGCGCCGGCTTCGATCTGTCCGATCGCGGCGTCGCCGGACGCGCCGCACCGGGCGCGCTCGATGTCTATGCCTGGACCGAACGCGGCATCTACCGCGCCGGCGAGGATGTGCATGTCGCAGCCCTTGCCCGCGACGGCGCCTCCAAAGCGGTGGAAAACCTGCCGCTGACCTTCATCTTCACCCGTCCCGACGGCGTCGAGAACCGCCGCATCGTTGCCGATGGCGTCTCGGCCGGCGGCTATGCCGTCGACCTGCCGCTGGAAGCCAACGCCATGCGCGGCACCTGGACGGTGTCGATCTATACCGATCCCAAGCAGGCGGCCGTTTCCAGCCAGATGTTCCTGGTCGAAGACTTCGTGCCGGATCGCATCGAGTTCGACATGAAGTCCGACAAGCAGGAGATCGCCCAGGGCGAAACCGCCAACATCGACATTGACGGCCGCTTCCTCTATGGCGCGCCGGCCGCCGGCCTCGCGCTCGAAGGCGAGCTGACGCTGTCGACGGCGCGCGACTGGGACCGTTTCGCCGGCTATTCGTTCGGCCTTGCCGACGAGCAGTCGGCCGAGCCTTCGGTCACCCCGTTCACCGGTCTGCCGGTGGTCGGCGACGACGGCAAGGCGACCTTCCCGGTCACGGTCGACCAATTGCCCGCGACCACCAAGCTGGTCGACGCCAAGGTCACGGTTCGCATGCGTGAAACCGGCGGCCGCGCCATCGAACGCTCGCTCAACATCGGCATCCGCCCGCAAGGCCACATGATCGGCATTCGTCCGGATTTCGCCGACAATGAGGTGCCGCAGGGCGGCACCGCCAAGTTCAGCCTCATCGCGGTCGACCCCGACGGCAAGCGCGAGACGCTGAAGGGCGCGCAGTGGTCGCTGGTCAAGGTCGAACGCAATTACCAGTGGTATCGCAACAACAACTCGTGGAACTACGAACCGGTCACCTTCACCAAGTCGATCGCCAACGGCCAGGTCGATCTCAGCGCCGATGCCGAGGCGACCGTGACGATGCCGGTCGACTGGGGCCAGTACCGGCTCGAGATCGAGACTGCCGATCCCGAGGGCCCGGCGACCAGCTATGAGTTCGACGCCGGCTGGTATGTCTCCTCGACCTCCACCGAAACGCCTGATGGGCTCGAGATCGCTCTCGACAAGGACAGCTATGCCGCCGGCGACGTGGCCAAGCTGAAGGTGTCGCCGCATTTTGCCGGCGAACTGCTGGTCACCATCGGCGCCGACAAGCTGCTCAAGACCATCACGGCAACCGTGCCGGCCGGCGGCAGCACGGTCGACATCCCGGTCGGTGACGACTGGGGCGCGGGCGCCTACATCACCGCAACCCTGTTCCGGCCCGGCGATGCGCAGGAAACCCGCATGCCGGCGCGCGCCATCGGCGTAAAATGGCTGACGGTCGACCCAGGCTCGAAAAAGCTCGCCGTCACCCTGACGCCGCCGGACAAGACGATGCCGCGCCAGCAGCTGTCGATCCCGGTTTCGGTCGCCGGCGTAGCGCCGGGCAGCAATGCCTATGTCACGGTCGCTGCCGTCGATGTCGGCATTTTGAACCTCACCAACTACAAGGCGCCGGATCCGGAGGGCTGGTATTTCGGCCAGCGCATGCTCGGGCTCGAAGTCCGCGACATCTATGGCCGTCTCATCGACGGCTCGCTCGGCACCACCGGCAAGCTCAGGACCGGCGGCGACGGCGCCTCGATGCAGCCGCAAGGCAGTCCGCCGACCGAAAAGCTGGTCGCCTTCTTCTCCGGCCCGGTCCAGCTCGACGCCGACGGCAAGGCAAGGATCGACTTCGACATCCCGCAGTTCAACGGCACCGTGCGCGTCATGGCCGTCGCCTGGACCAAGGATGCAGTCGGCCATGCCACGACCGACGTCATCGTGCGCGATCCGGTGGTGATCACCGCCGGCCTGCCCCGCTTCCTGGCGCCTGGAGATGCAGCCATCATGCGGCTCGACGTCGCCGACACCGACGGTCCGGAGGGCGACTATGCCCTGTCGATCGCCACGACCGGCGACCTCTCGACCGGCGACAAGCCGTTGCCCGAAAAGCTGACTCTCGCCAAGGGCAAGCGCCAGACGCTGACTGTGCCGCTGGTTGCACAGACGGCGGGTAATGCCTCGATCACCATCAAGCTCGCCCATGGCGACGGCACCTCCGTCGAGCAGACGCTGTATGTCCCGGTGCGTCCGGCGCAATTGCCGGTCACCACCCGTCTGGTCGTCGACCTCAAGGGCAATGGCGGCTCGCTGCGCGTCGACAAGGAGCTGCTCGCGGCAAGCCTGCTCGACGGCGCCTCGATCAGCGTCGGCGTTTCGCAGGCTGCCGCCTTCGACGTGCCGTCGCTGCTGATGACGCTCGACCGCTACCCCTATGGTTGCGCCGNGTTTCGCAGGCTGCCGCCTTCGACGTGCCGTCGCTGCTGATGACGCTCGACCGCTACCCCTATGGTTGCGCCGAGCAGACCACCAGCCGCGCCATGCCGCTTCTCTACGTCAACGATCTGGCGTCCGGAGTCGGCATGCAAAGCGATCCCGAACTGCACGGCCGCGTGCAGGCCGCCATCTACAAGGTGCTGAGCTACCAGGCTTCGGCCGGCAGCTTCGGCCTGTGGGGTCCGGGCTCCGGCGATCTGTGGCTTGACTCTTACGTCACCGACTTCCTGACCCGGGCGCGCGAGCAGAACTACGACGTGCCGGCCCTGGCGATGAGCCAGGCGCTGAGCAATCTGCAAAACTCGGTCGGTTACGACCAGGACGTCCAGGATCGCGGCAGCGAAATCGCCTACGCGCTCTATGTTCTGGCCCGCAACAAGAAGGCCTCGGTCGGCGATCTGCGCTACTACGCCGACACCAAGCTCGAAGCCTTCTCGAGCCCGATGGCCGTCGCCCAGTTGGCGGCGAGCCTGGCGCTCTACGGCGACGCGCAGCGTTCGGAAGCAACCTTCCAGACGGCGCTGCAGCTGGCCAAGTCGACCACCGAATACGACTACTACCGGTCCGACTATGGCTCGCGGCTGCGTGATGGCGCCGCGATCCTGGCGCTCGCCGCCGAATCGAAGCCGGTGCCGACCATCGTGCCGGAGCTGATCCGGCTGGTGGCAAGGGAACGTGCCGATGCCCGCTGGACCAGCACGCAGGACGAGTCCTGGATGCTTCTGGCGGCCCGCGCGCTGAAGTCGGGCAACGACTCGATCACGCTCTCGGTCAAAGGCGCGCCGCATGCCGGTGGGTATTCCAACCACCTCAGCGGCACCGACATTGCCGACAGCCCGCTGACCATCGCCAACACCGGCGCCACGCCGCTGCAGGCGGTCGTCACCACGGTCGCCTCGCCGGTAGAGCCCTTGCCGGCCGGCGGCGACGGCTTCACCATCGACCGCACCTACTACAAGCTCGATGGCACCGAAGCCAACGTCACCGAGGCGACGCAGAACGAACGCTACGTGGTCGTGCTCAAGGTTTACGAGCAGAACCGCTGGCCTTCGCGCCTGCTGATCACCGACCTGTTGCCGGCCGGCTTCGAGATCGACAATCCGGGCCTTGTCTCCAGCGCCCAATTGTCGAACTTCACCTGGCTGGCGCAAACGGATGCAGCCCATCTCGAATTCCGCGACGACCGTTTCGTCGCGGCATTCAATCCCAATGACGGCGATGGCGACCGCAACATCATGCTGGCCTACGTCGTGCGTGCGGTAACGCCGGGCACCTATGCCCATCCGGCAGCCACGGTGGAGGACATGTACCGGCCGCAATATTCGGCCCGCACCGCCACCGGCATGATGGAGATCAAGGCGCCGTAAGGCGCCTTGACGAAGATGAACACGCCGATGTCCGCGACCATCTCCTTCTCCCCGCTATGCGGAGAGAAGGAGCCGGCAGGCGGATGAAGGGCACCACCATGCTCTCCAGAAAATTTCTCCGTCGAACAGGCATCGCCGCCGCCTCCCTCGTCGGCTTTGCGGCGATCGCTGCCGCTTCTCTCTGGGAACTCGACCGCGCTTTTCCGCCGCCGCTGCCCGGAAGGCTCACCGTCTCCACCGAGGTCCAGGACCGCGACGGTCAGCTGTTGCGCGCCTTCGCCACGTCGGACGGTTACTGGCGGCTCGACACTCATCTCGACCAGGTCGACAAGCAGTTCGTCGACATGCTGGTCACCTATGAAGACAAGCGCTTCTGGGACCATGATGGCGTCGATGTGCTGGCGCTGGCGCGCGCCGCCGGCCAGTTCGCCACCAGCGGCCATATCGTCTCCGGCGGCTCGACCCTGTCGATGCAGCTTGCCCGGCTGATCGAGCCACGCGAAAACCGCAGCCTCGGCTCGAAGATCAAGCAGATGCTGCGTGCCATCCAGATCGAGCGGCGGCTGTCCAAGCAGGAGATCCTCGAACGCTACCTGACCTTGGCGCCCTATGGCGGCAATCTCGAAGGCGTGCGCGCCGCCTCGCTCGCCTATTTCGGCAAGGAGCCGAAGCGGCTGACGGTCTCGGAAGCCGCCCTGCTGGTTGCGCTGCCGCAATTGCCGGAAAAGCGCCGGCCCGACCGCAATCTCACCATCGCTCATGCCGCCCGCGACCGCGTGCTGACCCGCATGGTGTCGGCTGACCTGCTTGGCGAGCGCGAGGCCGCGCGCGCAGCGCTCGATGATGTCTCGGGCTTGCGCCGCAAACTGCCGGCGCTGGCGCCGCATGCCGCCTATGCCATGCTTCCCAAGGCCGTACCCGGCAAGCCATTGCAGCTGACGATCCGCAAAAGCGTCCAGCAAGGGCTGGAGCAGGTGGCGCGCGATGCCGCGATCAAGCTTGGTCCGCGCCTCTCCGTCGCCATGGTGATGGCCGATGCCCGCACCGGTGACATCCTCGGCGAAGTCGGCTCTGCCGATTTCTTCGACGCCAGCCGTTCCGGCTGGATCGACATGACCAGGATCGTGCGGTCGCCCGGCTCTACGCTTAAGCCGTTCATCTATGGCCTCGCCTTCGAGCAGGGGCTGGTGGCGCAGGAAATGCTGATCGAGGACAGACCGGTCGATTTCGGCGGCTACCGGCCAAAGAATTTCGACATGGGCTATCAGGGGGATGTCTCGATCCGCCAGGCGCTGCAGCTGTCGCTCAACGTGCCGGCAATCCGCGTGCTCGACTCTGTCGGCCCGGCACGGCTGATGGCGCGCTTCCGCCAGGCCGGCGTCAGCCCGGTGCTACCGGTCAACGAGGCGCCGGGCCTCGCCATCGGCCTCGGAGGCGTCGGCGTAACGCTGCGCGATCTCGTCCAGCTCTATACCGGCCTCGCCAATGGCGGCAAGGCAAACACGCTCCATGACGGCACCGAGCCGGCCAACGACGAGCGCGCCACCGCCACCATCCTCGACGCCCAGGCGAACTGGCAGATCACCGACATATTGTCGGGCGTAAAGCCGCCCGAGGGCGCCTTGCAGCGCGGCATCGCCTACAAGACCGGCACGTCCTACGGCTATCGCGATGCCTGGTCGGTCGGCTTCGACGGCCGCTACGTGCTGGGTGTGTGGGTCGGCCGCGCCGATGCCGGTGCGGTGCCCGGCCTGTCCGGCTATGTCTCAGCCGCCCCCATCCTGTTCGAGGGCTTCGTCCGCTCCGGCCTCACCGCCGTCCCGTTGCCCAGCCAGCCGGCCGGTGTCCTCAAGGCCAGGCGCGAAGACCTGCCGGTGACATTGGGGCGCTTCGGCGCCGGCGCCGACGGACTGGTGCAGGCAGGCCCGACGGAACCGGCGCCAACGATCATTTTCCCGCCCAACGGCGCCCGCGTCGATCTCGCCACCAATTCCGCCGAGGCCTCGCCGCTGGTGCTGAAACTGCAAGGCGGCCGCGCGCCGTTCCGCTGGCTGGCCAATGGCAAGCCGCTCGTCGGCATCGACCGCCGCCGCACTGCGACCTGGCTGCCCGACGGCGCCGGCTATTCGACGCTCACCGTCATCGACGCCGTGGGACGCGCGGCAAGCGTGAAGGTGTTCGTTGAATAGATGGCGCCAAGCGATTCAGGGGATTGGGCTTCTTCGCCCGAGACCCGGCGCGAGGCACCCCCCTCTGGCCTGCCGGCCATCTCCCCCGCAAGGAGGGAGATTGGCAGCTTCGGCGCCGCGCTCATTCAGCAACGTTGAAAATTGGCGAAAGCCGCAGCGACACCTGATCTCCCCCCTTGCGGGGGAGATGGCCGGCAGGCCAGAGGGGGGTGTGCCGAAGCGCTTGCATCGAGGATTGGCCTTAGCCCTATCCATGTTCGTTTCGACTTGCTCCCCCGCCGCCGCCGATCCCCTGCCCGCCGGCTTCGTCCGCCTGGCCGATGTCGATCCCTCGATCCGCCAGGACATCCGCTATGCCGGCCTGGAAAACTTCCTGCATCGCAAGGCCGACGGCTATGACGCGCCGGTCTGCATACTCACGAAGCAAGCTGCGCAAGCGCTGTCCGGTGTGCAGAAAGCGCTCGCCGCCGATGGCCTGACGCTGGTCGTCTTCGACTGCTACCGCCCGGCCCGCGCCGTTGCCGACATGGGCAAATGGACCAGAGAGGGCGGCCCGCCCGATCCGCAATGGTACCCTCAGGTGCAGCGCGGCGACCTCATCGCCAAGGGCTATATGGGCGAATTGTCCACCCATTCGCGCGGCTCGACCGTCGATGTCGCCATCGCCCGCAGCGACGGCAAGAACAAGTCATCCGCCGCTTGCGGCGCGGCCGGCGCCGGCACGCTCGGTTTCGGCACCAGCTTCGACTGTTTCGACCCGGCAAGCGAAACCGCCCATCGCCCATTGGCGGCAGAAGCGGCGGCAAACCGCAAAAGGCTGCTCGACGCCATGCGCGCCGGCGGCTTCAAGAATTATGCGCGCGAGTGGTGGCACTACACGCTTCGGGATGAGCCGTATCCAAAGCTGCGCTTCGATTTTCCCATCACTGCGGGCTGAACCGCCCGGTGCTACACCGAGCCTTCCCTCGCTCGGCCTTGCTTCTGCGCTGTCAGTTCCTAGATAGCGTCAAACCGGCCGGATTCGGGTTAGACCAATATGAGGAAAATATTTCCTTCCGAAACCCAATATCGGCGAAAATTTCCTTCGGGGGGACAAAAAATGCAACGTTGAATGCATCTAATTTCTATCAATTCGATAGAGTTCAGCCGTCATCAACGGAGGCGGAAATGACCAAACCTCATTTCAAGAAACTGCTCGGCGCACTGGTCGCCACATCGATCCAGTTCGGCACGCTCGGTTTCGCGTTTGCCGATACGACCATTCTGAACGTGTCCTACGACCCGACACGCGAACTCTACAAGGCCTATGACGAAGCCTTCGTCGCACACTGGAAGGCCGAGACCGGCGAGACGGTCACCATCCAGCAATCGCATGGCGGCTCCGGCGCCCAGGCCCGCGCCGTGATCGACGGCCTCGATGCCGATGTGGTGACGCTGGCGCTCGAAGGCGACATCAACGCCATCGTCACCAAGTCGAAGAAGATCAACCCGGACTGGCGCAAGAAGTTCGAGAACAATTCGGCGCCTTACACCTCGACCATCATCTTCCTGGTCCGCAAGGGCAACCCGAAGGGCATCCACGACTGGAGCGATCTGGTCAAGGACGGTGTCCAGGTGATCACGCCGAACCCGAAGACGTCGGGTGGCGCCCGCTGGAACTACCTTGCCGCCTGGGCCTATGCCAACGCCAATGATGGCGGCGACGAGGCCAAGAACAAGGAATTCGTCGGCAAGCTCTACGCCAATGCTCCGGTGCTCGACACCGGTGCGCGCGGCTCGACGGTCACCTTCGCGCAAAAGGGCATCGGCGACGTGCTGATCGGCTGGGAAAACGACGCCTATCTGGCGCTCAATGAATTCGGAGCCGACAATTTCGAGATCGTCTATCCCCCGACCTCGATCCTGGCCGAGCCGCCGGTGGCGATCGTCGACGCCAATGTCGATGCCAAGGGCACCCGCAAGGTCGCCGAAGCCTATCTCGGCTGGCTCTATTCCAAGGAAGCCCAGACGATCATCGCCAAGAACCACTATCGTCCGGCCAAGCCCGAGCTGGTGGATGCGGCTGACATTCCGAAGACGCCCGAAATCAAGCTGATCTCCATCGACGATCCGCTTTTTGGCGGCTGGAAGAAGGCACAGCCTTATCATTTCGGCGATGGTGGTATATTCGACCAGATCTACAAGCCGGCCCAGTAGGATTTAGATCAGGACGACATGACCATAGCACCCGCCAAGGCGGGGTGGCGATTCAGACAGCCGAGTGTCATTCCGGGTTTCGGATTGACGCTCGGCTTCTCGCTTGCCTACCTCACGCTCATCATCCTCATCCCCCTGTCGGGCCTGATCTGGCGCTCGGCAGCCCTCGGCTGGACCGATTTCTGGGCGATCGCCACCGACCGCCGGACCATCAACGCACTCGAAATCAGCTTCGGCACAGCCTTCATCGCAGCCGCCGTCAACGTCGTCTTCGGCACGCTCGTCGCCTGGGTGCTGGTGCGCTACCGCTTCCCCGGCCGCCGCGTCGTCGACGCCATGGTCGACCTGCCCTTCGCGCTGCCGACCGCGGTCGCGGGCATTGCGCTGACCACTCTTTATGCGCCCAATGGCTGGATCGGCCATCTCCTGGCGCCGCTCGGCATCAAGGTCGCGTACACGCCGCTCGGCATTGTCGTGGCGCTTGTCTTCATCGGCCTGCCGTTTGTCGTGCGCACGGTGCAGCCGATCATGGAGGAGATCGACAAGGAAGTGGAGGAGGCCGCTGCGACGCTCGGCGCCAACCGCTTCCAGATCATCACCCGCATCCTGTTTCCCGGCCTGGCGCCGGCCATCATCACCGGCTTCTCACTCGCTTTCGCGCGCGGCGTCGGCGAATACGGCTCGGTCATCTTCATCGCCGGCAACCTTCCCTACAAGTCGGAGATCGCACCGCTTCTGATCGTCATCCGGCTCGAGGAGTACAATTATCCGGCGGCCACCGCGATCGCGGCGATCATGCTTTTGCTGTCGTTCGTGATGCTGCTGGTCATCAACCTGGCGCAGTCATGGAGTCGCAAGCGCTATGGCTGACCCCGAGATCAAATCCTACGAACCGCATCACGAGAGCCGGTCGGCGGCGGTGACCGAAAGCCGGCCGGTGCGGCTGCTGCTGATGGCGGTGGCCTTCGCCTTCCTCGCCATCTTCCTGCTGCTGCCGCTGATCATCGTCTTCCACGAGGCGCTGGCGAAAGGCATTGGCGCCTACACGGAATCGCTCTCCAATCCCGATACGCGCTCGGCGATCCGGTTGACGCTGCTGGTGGCGGTGATCGCCGTGCCGCTCAACGTCGTCTTCGGCATTTCGGCTGCCTGGGCGATCGCCAAGTTCGAGTTCAAGGGCAAGACTTTTCTGACCACGCTGATCGACCTGCCCTTCTCGGTCTCGCCGGTCATTTCCGGCCTGGTCTATGTGCTTTTGTTTGGCGCTCAGGGACTGTTCGGTGAATGGCTGAAGGCGCACGGCATCCAGATCCTGTTCGCCGTGCCCGGCATCGTGCTCGCGACCATCTTCGTCACCTTCCCCTTCGTTGCCCGCGAACTGATCCCGCTGATGCAGGAACAGGGCAACGGCGACGAGGAAGCCGCGCTCTCTCTGGGCGCCAATGGCTGGCAGACCTTCTGGTACGTGACGCTGCCCAACGTCAAATGGGGATTGCTCTACGGCGTGCTTCTGTGCAACGCCCGCTCGATGGGCGAATTCGGCGCGGTCTCGGTCGTGTCGGGCCACATACGCGGGCTGACCAACACCATGCCGTTGCATGTCGAAATCCTCTACAACGAGTACAACGCCGTCGGCGCTTTTGCCGTCGCTTCGCTGCTTGCCGGCCTGGCGCTGGTCACGCTGGTCTTGAAAACACTTCTCGAGATGCGCTACGGCGCCGAGATCGCCGCGACGCGCGGGCACTGACTAAATGCATGTCGCCCAAGACTGGGAACCGGTTTTGGGACAACGACATGCGCCAAATTACTGAGGGATCTACATGGAAGTTCGCGTTGCCAACGTACGCAAGGAGTTTGACCGGTTTCCGGCCCTCCATGACGTATCGCTTGACATCAAGTCGGGTGAGCTGATCGCGCTGCTTGGGCCATCCGGCTCCGGCAAGACGACGCTGCTGAGGCTTATCGCCGGCCTGGAGCGGCCGACGCGCGGAAAGATCTTCTTCGGCGACGAGGACGCCTCGCACCGCTCGATCCAGGAGCGCAATGTCGGCTTCGTCTTCCAGCACTATGCGCTCTTCCGGCACATGACGGTCGCCGACAATATCGGCTTCGGCCTCAAGGTGCGGCATGGACCGTCGCGACCACCGGCGGCCGAAATCCGCCGACGCGCCTCCGAACTGCTCGATCTCGTTCAGCTTTCCGGCCTGGAAAAGCGCTATCCGGCGCAACTTTCGGGTGGCCAGCGCCAGCGCGTGGCGCTCGCCCGGGCCATGGCCATCGAGCCCAAGGTGCTGTTGCTCGACGAGCCGTTCGGCGCGCTCGATGCGCAGGTGCGCCGG
Source organism: Mesorhizobium sp. LSJC269B00 (assembly GCF_000502815.1). Lineage (NCBI taxonomy): Bacteria > Pseudomonadati > Pseudomonadota > Alphaproteobacteria > Hyphomicrobiales > Phyllobacteriaceae > Mesorhizobium > Mesorhizobium sp. LSJC269B00. Next base: position 306,138 of record NZ_AYVN01000004.1, on the reverse strand, counting down.
GAACTGCGCCGCTGGCTGCGCGAGATCCATGACCGTACCGGCCACACCACCGTCTTCGTCACCCACGACCAGGAAGAGGCGCTCGAGCTTGCCGACCGCGTCGTGGTGATGAGCCAGGGCCGCATCGAGCAGGTCGGCTCCGCCGACGAGATCTACGACACGCCGAACTCGCCCTTCGTCTACTCCTTCATCGGCGAATCGAGCATGCTGCCGGTCAAGGTTGAGAATGGCGAGATCTGGCTCGCCGACCGTCCGATCGGCGTGTCGGCGCCGCACGCACCCGAGGGCGATGCGACGCTGTACTTCCGCCCGCACGATATCGAACTGCTCGACGGCTGCAGCGGCTGCATCGCCGGCACGGTCGCCGCCAGCCGCCGCGTCGCCGGCACAAGACGCGTCGAACTGGAAATCGGCGGCGAGCGCCAGCGCGTCGAGATCGAACTGCCTGTGGACCATCCTGCGGCGCAGAAGAGCCGGGTGGCGTTCAGGCCGAGGCGCTGGAAGCTTTTCCCGGCGGCATAGACATCGATCCGGCGCTACTCCAGCCAGTTCTCGACCGTCAGGCCCTTGATCCGACGGAACTCAGCGGTGTTGGCCGTCACCAGTGTCGTCCCCAACACACAGGCATGGGCAGCAATGAAAAGATCATTGTGGCCTATTGGCTGGCCTCTGGCCTCCAGCTCGGCACGAAGTGCTCCGTATTCGTTATCCATCGGCACATCGAGCGGCAACACAGGAACCTCGGCGAGCAATTCCTCCACCTTGGCGAGCAGCTTGGCCGATCTCTTGCGGGCGCAGCCATAACGCAGCTCCGAGGCGACAACGATGCTGGTGCACAGGGCACCGTCTCCCGCGCGAACCGCCGTACTGGCAGCCTTGCCGGCAGGGTTTCGGATCATGTCGCTGAGAATGTTGGTGTCCAGCATGAACCGCATCAAAAGATATCCTCAGGCCCCACGGGCGCATCATGGATCTCGGGAAAGTCGTCTTCAGGACCAAGCGGCGGCTCTTTCGCCCATTGGGCAAGCAGCGCGACAAGTCCCGGTTTACGGACCGGCTCGATGATCAGCCGGTCGCCATCGCGGCTGATCAGGACCTTCTCCCCAGGCAGCTCGAACTCGACAGGAATGCGAACCGCCTGACTGCGGTTGTTGCGAAACAACTTCGCCTCCCTGGGCGGTGGTATTGAGTGACGGTGCTGCGGCATGGCAGCCTCCCCTGTCTGTTCCACTTGTATATGCCATCTGTATATGCCACTCGGCTTCGAATTGCAAACCCACAGAAAACCCCAACGCACCGGCATTTCGGCTGGAATGAATTTTCGCCGATAACCTGCTTCAGCGATTTCTTTTTCGCTGCAACGCCATACGTCTGCCCCGTGTGCCTCGCAGTACACCCTCCGGCCCGGCTATGTTCTGGCAACGCATTGCACATCGGAGCTTGTTTTCATGAAGCGTTTTTTGCTCAGCGTCGCCACCGTCGCCGGCCTGGTCCTCGCCTCTTCGCAGGCCTGGTCGGCCGACAAATTGCTCAACGCTTCCTATGATGTCGGCCGCGAATTGTTCGCCCAGGTGAACAAGGCTTTCGTCGCCGGCCATCCGGGCGTCACCGTCGACCAGTCGCATGCCGGCACCTCGGCGCAGGCGCGCGCCATTGCCGAAGGCCTCGGCGCCGATGTCGTCACCTTCAACCAGGTCATCGACATCGACTTCCTGGTCAAGAAGGGCCTCGTCTCCGCCGACTGGCAGAAGGATTTCCCCGACAACGCCTCGCCCTTCTATTCGCTCCCATCCTTTCTCGTCCGCGCGGGCAACCCCAAGCACATCAAGGACTGGAACGACCTCGTGCGCGACGACGTGCAGGTGATCTTCCCCAACCCCAAGACCTCGGGCAATGCGCGCTACACCTATCTGGCCGCAACCGCCTACGCCAAGGAAGCCTTCAAGGGCGACGACACCAAGGTGAAGGAGTTCGTCACCAAGCTGTTCAACAAGGTGCCGATCTTCGACACCGGCGGGCGCGCCGCCACCACCACCTTCGTACAGCGCGAGATCGGCGACGTGCTGATCACCTTCGAGTCGGAAACGCGCGGCATCCGCAAGGAGTATGGCAACGACAAGTTCGAACAGGTCACGCCAACGGTCAGCCTGCTCGCCGAATTCCCGGTGGCGATCGTCGACAAGGTCGCCGACGAGCACGGCAGCCGTGACCTCGCCAAGACCTATCTCGACTTCCTCTACACGCCCGAGGGCCAGACCATCGCGGCTGAAAATGGCCTGCGCGCCCGCAACGCTGAAGTCGCGGCAAAATACAAGGCCGACTTCCCCGATGTCCGCCTGCTGACGGTGGAAGACGTCTTTGGCGGCTGGGACAAGATACAGAAGGAGCACTTCGCCGCCGGCGGTCTGCTCGACCAGACCTATGGCAGCCGCTGATATCAGCAGCGTTCGACCTCACCTCACAAGAAAGCCGGCGCTTTGCCGGCTTTTCGTTTTCGCTCGCCGACAACGGCTTTCAGGCGGAATCTGTCGCGATCGGCGAAAAACGTTACAAAGAATGAACGCCTTTGTGCCTAACATCTCAACCGGGCGGCTTGTTCTACGCGAAACCGGGTTGTTCAGGCGAAACGTCATGATTTGCACACAAACAACCGCCAGATGCGGGTGGTTGGGGTTTTCATGAACTGAAGCGGGCATGCTTACCAAAAAAGGCAAATACGGCCTCAAGGCCCTCGTGCATCTTTCCGGCCTACCGGTCGGCCAGCTTGCATTCGTCAACGACATCGCGATCGCCAACAACATCCCGAAGAAATTCCTGGATGCCATTCTGGGCGAGCTGCGCAATGCCGGTTTCGTCCTCAGCCGCAAGGGCAAGGAAGGCGGTTATCGCCTCTCCCGGCCGGCTTCCGAAATCAAGATCGGCCACATCGTGCGCGTGCTGGACGGCCCGCTCGCTCCCATACCCTGCGCCAGCCGCACGCAATACCAGCGCTGCGAGGATTGCGACGAGGCGACCTGCCAAGTCCGGCACATGATGCTGGAAGTGCGCCAGGCGATCGCCGAAGTGCTGGACAATCGCAGCCTCGCCGCCATGCGCGACGCCGACAATGATGATTTTCCGGTCGAGCTGACATCGCAGATCTAAATTAGAGCATGGTCCCGAAAAGTGGGAACCGGTTTTCGGACAAGATCATGCTCAAATGAGAGTCCTCAGACCAGGCCGAGCTTGCCGGCCAGGCCGACGCGCTGGATCTTGCCTGTGGGACCCTTGGGTATCTCCTGAAGAAACAAGATGTGGCGCGGCACCTTGAACTCGACAATGCGGCTGCGCGCGAAATCGCGTATCTCATCGGCGTCGGCGATGGCGCCCTCGGCCAGCACGATAGCCGCACCCACCTCCTCGCCGAGCATGGCATGCGGCACGGCGAAGGTCACCGCCTGCGCCACCAGCGGATGATCGAGCAGCACATTGTCGACCTCGAGCGGCGAGATCTTTTCGCCGCCGCGGTTGATGATCTCCTTCAGCCGCCCGGTGATCTTCAGATCGCCATCCTCGTCGATCAGACCCTGGTCGCCGGTGCGGAACCAGCCATCGCTGAAGGCAGCTTCATTGGCCACCGGATTGTCGAGATAGCCATCATGGATGTTGGCGCCGCGCACCGCGATCTCGCCCTTTTCACCCGCCGGAAGGATCGTCCCCTTGTCGTCCAGGATCGTCACCTGCGGACCCGCAGGCAGGCCGACCGAGCCTGGCTTGCGGCGCGCCGGCGGCAAGCCATTGGATGTCATCTGGTGCGCCGCCTCGGTCATGCCATAGGCCTCGACCACCGGACAGCCGAAGACGCGCTCGAGGTCGCGGAACACGGTGTCGGGAAGCGCTGCCGAAGACGAGCGGATGAAGCGCAGCCGCGCAGCCGCGATGGTTTCGCCATTGCGGGCGGCGCGCGCCAGGATCGCCTGATGCATGGTCGGCACCGCGCTGTACCAGCTCGGCCGGAAATCGCCCAGCCAGCCGTAGAATTTGAGCGGGTTGAAGCCCGGCGTGCAGACAACAGCGCCGCCGACTGCCAGCTGTGCGCTGAGCGCCGCCATCAGCCCGTGAATGTGGAACAGCGGCATCACGTTGAGACAGATATCGTTTGCCGACAGCGCCAGGGTGCTGGCGATGTTGGCCATCGATGCCTGCAGATTGCGCTGCCGCAAGCCGACGATCTTCGGTCGCGCCGTGGTTCCCGATGTGTGCAGGACAAGCGCGAAATCGTCGGGTCCGTTGAACTGCATATCGTCGAGGCGAGCCTCGCTGGCAGCCTCCACCTCGGCGTCGCCCGCCAGCAGAAACTCGCCGGCCTTGGCGCCGTCAGTCACGACGACGTCGAGCACCGCAATGCCGAGCCCCTTTGCGGCGTTGCGCGCGGCATCGCCCATGCCTTGTCCGCACAGCAGCAGCTTCACATCGAGATCGCCGAGATAGAAGCGGAATTCGTCTTCGCCGTAAGCCGGATTGAGCGGCGCCGCCGTCGCCAACGCCGAGACCGCCAGGAAACAGGCCGCCATTTCCGGGCTGTTGGGCAAGACGATGCCGACGGCCGTGCCGCGGGCAACGCCACGCCTGGCGAGATCGCCGCAGAGCTTGTCGACAAGACTGGCGAGGCCGGCAAAGCTCAGGGACGGCCGGTCCGGCGCCATCAGCGCCACCGCAGCCGGCCGCAAGGGCGCCAGTTGGGGAAGTGCTACCGATAGGGCCTGTTTCAAGTTCGAACCCTGAATGGCGTTCACCATGGCCTTGCCGGCGCCGATTGCGCGCCCGTGGCAGACGCAGTAAAGCGATTTCCGGACGCACGCAAGAACAGGTGGACACCGATCGGATGAGGCTGCCGTGGTTGGGAAAATCCCGGAAAGCCGACCGGACACCATCTTCCGCCGTCATTTATCATACGGAAATCATCGCCGACATCCTGGTGCCCGAACGCGCCGAGCATGTCCGCTTCTTCAGCCGCAAGCTGGTTCGCCCCGGCAAGTTGCGCACCTTCAACAACAGGGATTTCCGCGAGCTGCTGCTGGCCGCCTTCTATCTCGGGGTCGCGGCATTGCTGCCGGTCAATTGGTGGGCCGCGATCTGCAGCCGCGTATCGGGACTGCGCCTCAAGCGCCATATCCGCAAGGATTTCGTGCGCTACGCCGCCGCGACGCGCGCCGTGCTCGGCAATGGCATCGATGCGCAAAAGCAGTTCAGGGCCTTGCTCTGCGCCAACCACCGTCGGCGTCTGCTGCTTGCCGCGCATCTCATCGGCCGCCGGTGGTCGCCTGATATCCGGCTGGAAGGCCTGGAAGGTCTGGAAGCGGCGCTAAAGCGCGGCCACGGCGCTATCATCTGGTGCGATCAGTTCACGGCCCAGACCATAATCGGCAAACGCGCTCTCCATGAAGCCGGAATCGAGACACACCAGCTCAGTGTCAGGGCTCACGGCATATCCGATTCGACCTTCGGCTTGCGCTTCCTGAACCCGCCGATGGTTCGGGTCGAGAACCGTTTCCTGAAAAGCCGGATCGTGTTCGACCGCAGCGACGCCTACCAGGTCACCGGCCGGATCCAGAAGATCCTTGGCAGCAACGGCGTCGTATTGGTGACCAACACCGTGCATGCCGGCTCGACATTCACCGAAGTCGGCCTTGGCGAGAGCGGCTGGACTCACCTCGCCTCGGCGCCGACGAATTTCGCTGCCAGAGGCAAGGCGGCGCTGTTTTCCATGTCGACCTTCGAGACCGATCCGTTCCGCCAATACCGCGCCGTCCTAAGTCCCGAACTGGTGCCGGCCCCGGCAGAGGCCGGCGAGCGCGCGGCCAGAGCCGGCGCCAAGAACATGGCGCTGCAGGCCGAGTACATATTGCTCAAGCGCGACCGCTTGCTGGAGGCGCTGAAACTCTATCCCGAGCAAATGATGGTCTGGTCCGGCGCCGACCGGTTCACCGAACGGCCGGAAACCGCCTTGCCCGACGAGGGTGGTTCATGATTTTGCGCCGGCCAGCAGGCTGGCAACGGCGGTGACGATCTCAGCCACTGGAAGTGTGGCGTCGGCCGTCAGCGCCCGCTCGTCGGCGCCAGGCGGTTCAAGGATGGCGAACTGGCTTTCGACCAGGCTTGCCGGCATGAAATGCCCCTTGCGGCTGGCGACACGCTGCTTGGCGGTAGCGGGATCGATCTCCAGATAGATGAAAACGATATCCCGGCGGAAGCCGCGCAGACGATCGCGGTAGCTGCGCTTCAGCGCCGAGCAGGCGGCAACCACGCTTTGGCCGCTGCCGGTCAGGTCGGCGATCCGCTCGCCGATGGCATCGAGCCAGCCCTCACGCAGTTGATCTGTGAGCGGCTCACCGCTCGCCATGCGGGCGACGTTTTCGGGCGGGTGCAGCCTGTCGCCTTCGACAAAGACGGCCCCTTCCTCTGCTGCCAATGCTTTGCCGACAGCCGACTTTCCGCAGCCGGCGACGCCCATCACCACAATGGCCCGAGGCACTGAGCCGGTGGCGCCCATTGGCGCCTGTGCCGTCTTTTCGTCCACGGTCAGCGGCTTGCCGGCGCGCGGCCGTAGAGCAGGAGCATGGCAACGATGACCAGGCCATAGACGATCTGCCGCCCCGCCTCCGGCATCTGCATGACCGAGAGGATGGACTGCAGGAGCGTAATCAGGATGACACCGGCGACGGTGCCGAGATAGGAGCCGCGGCCACCCAGGATCGAGGTGCCGCCCAGAACCACGGCGGCGATCGACGGCAAGAGATAGGCATCGCCCATCGATTGCGCCGCCTTGGAGGCATAGCCGGCGAGAAGCACCCCGCCAAAGGCGGACAGCCCGCCTGAGATAGCGAAGGCGATCATCACCACGCGCCTTGTATCGATGCCGGAGAGATAGGCGGCACGCTCGCGGTTGCCGATGCCGTAGACGGTGCGGCCGAAGCTGGTGCGGGACAGCACGAACACCATCGCGGCACCAATCAGCGCCCAGATGATGACGGCGTTAGGCACGCCAGGAATGGTAAAACCTGTCGCAAGATAGCGCATGGCGCCGGTGGCCGAATCCTGTGGCGAGTAGCCGCCGGTATAAACGACCATGAGCCCTTGCGCGACAGCGTTGGTGGCGAGCGTGATGATCATCGAGGGTATGCGCAGATAAGCGACGCCAAAGCCGTTGACGATGCCGATCAGCACCCCGCAAAAGATGCCGAACGGGATGGCCAGCGCCACACCGATCGGGCCATAGGCCGCAGCCGCACACGCCATCATCGCGCCCGCCGCCACCGCCCACGGCACCGACAGGTCGATCTGGCCTAGCAGGATGACCAGCATCATGCCTGTGGCGATGACGCCGAGGAACGAGGCCACCTTGAGCTGCTGCAAGAGATATTCAGGCGACAGAAAGCTCCTGGAATAGAGGCTGCCTAGGAACAGCAACAGCACGATGCAGGCGAAGGCCGTCAGCACCGCCGGATCGGCGCGGCGGATGAATTTCGGCATGCGGCCGGCGATGCCGCCCAACGTCGTTTCGCTCACAGGAACCACTCCAGCCGGTTGCGGACCCGAAACAGTGCGAAGGCGCCGAGGCTGACCGCAACCAGCAGGATAACGCCCTGGAACAGTGGCTGCCATAGCGGGTCGAAATCGAACACGAACAACAGGTCGCCGATGGTGCGGAAGGCCAGCGCGCCGAAGATGGCGCCGATGGCGCCGCCTTTGCCGCCGAACAGCGAGACGCCGCCCAGCACCACCGCGGCGATTGAAAACAGCGTATAGGCGTTGCCGCTGGCATAGGCTGCATCGCCCGTATAGGTGAAGAAGGTCAGGAACAGTCCGCCGATCGCGGCCAACAGGCCTGCGAGCGCGTAGGCAGCGAACTTGCCGCGCCTTATCGGCACACCGGACATGTAGGCCGCCGTCTCCGAGGACCCGGCCGCATAGGCCGCGCGCCCGAGCACCGAGCGGCTGAACGGTACCCAGACCACGAGCACGACGGCGAGCAGCACGACCAGGCTCGCCGGCACCACGCCCAACAGGCGTCCGGTCAGCGCGTCGGCGAGACCTTCGTTGACCGAACCGCCGGGAAACGGCCTCAGCAGCAGCGCGATGCCGAAATAGACCGCACCCGTGGCGATCGTGGCGACGATCGGCTGCAGGCGGCCGTAGATGACGATGGCGCCGTTGATCGCTCCGCAAAGGAGCCCGGTGCCGAGCACGGCGATGACGCCGAAAGCGGTCTCGAGGCCGGTGCCGATGACCAGCCAGGAGGCGAGGCAATTGGTCAGCGTGAAGATCATGCCGACGGAGAGGTCGATGCCGGCGGTGATCACGACCAGTGTCTGCGCCATGGCGACGAAGGCGAGCAGCACGCCCTTGTTGGACGCCGTCTGCACGACATTGGCGGTGAAGCCCGCCGGATGGTTCGAGGTGTAGATGACGAACATGACAATGAATATGCCGAGTGCCATCAGTGTTCCGCGCTGCTCGGCCAGCCGGTAGCGCCACTCTTTCACGCGTCCGCTCCCTGTCTTGCGCCGGCATCGTCTCTCGCGCCGGCGTCATCGCCGTGGATGTTGAGCGCGCTTGCAATGAGCGCCCGCTCGGTGATCTCGGCCCCGACCAGCTCGCGCTTGACCGCGCCGTCATAGAGCACCAGCACGCGGTCGCAGCAGCCGATCAGTTCGTCATAGTCGGTCGAATAGAACAGGATCGCCGCCCCCGCATCCGCCAGCTTGCGCATCAGTTGATAGAGTTCCTGCTTGGTGCCGACGTCGATGCCGCGCGTCGGATCGTTGAGCAGGATGATACGCGGCTGGCGCATCAGCCATTTGGCGATGACCACCTTCTGCTGGTTGCCCCCCGACAGCGCACCGACCGGAATGTCGAGGCCGGCCGTCTTGATCGCCAGCAGCCCGACCATGTCGTCGATCAGCCGCTGTTCGGCGGCGCGGTCGATGATGCCGGCCTTGGACAGCCGGTCTAGGGCGGCAAAGGAGAGGTTCTCGCGCACCGTCATCGGCAGCATCAGGCCTTCGGTCTTGCGGTCCTCCGGGATCAGCGCCATGCCGATGCGGTCGTCGCGCGCCGCTTGGGGGCTGGCGATCGAAACAGGCTTGCCGTCGATAAGGATCTGGCCGCCGAGGCCGCGCAGCACACCGAAAAAGGCAAGCAGCAATTCGCGCTGGCCCTGGCCGTCCAGGCCGCCAAGGCCGACGACCTCGCCTGCCCCGACCGTCAGCGAGACATTGTCCAGCCGGTCCGTCCAGGACAGCTTGCGCGCCTCCAGCACAGGAACGGCGGCGGCTGCGGTGCGCGCGGGTTTCGGCGGGAAAATATGGCTGTATTCGCGCCCGATCATCAGTTCGACGACTTCGTTGTCGCTCTTTGTGCCTGCCTTGTAGCTGGCGACATTGCGGCCGTTGCGAAACACCGTGCAGTGGTCGGCAAGCTCGGCGATCTCGTTCATGCGGTGCGAAATGTAAAGCAGCGCCAGCCCTTCCGAGCGCAATCGCTTGAGCACGCTGAATATCCTGGCGACGTCCGTCGCGGTCAGCGCCGAGGTCGCCTCGTCGAGGATCAGGATGCGCGGCTTCCTGGCCAATGCCTTGGCGATCTCGACCATCTGTCTTCTTGAAAGCGGAAGATCCTTGACCAGCGCCAATGGATGGATGTCGGCCGCACCTGCGCGTGCCAGCGCATCCTCGGCAATGCGGCGCTGCGCCTTGCGGTCGATCATGCCGAAACGCTTCGGCGGATCGGAGATGACGATGTTGTCGGCAACGCTGAGTTCGGGAACCAGCGACAGCTCCTGGAAGATGCAGACGATGCCGGACTTGTTTGCAGCAGCAGGCGAAGCGAACGTCACCTCGCTGCCGTTCAGCATCATGCGGCCTTCGTCGGGCGCGACGACGCCCGCCATGACCTTGATCAGCGTCGATTTGCCGGCGCCGTTTTCGCCGAGAATGGCGTGGATGCTACCGGACGAGACCGAAAGCTCGGCCTTTTCCAGCGCCCGCACACCACCATAGCGCTTGGATATGCCTTCCATCCGGAAGAGCGGAACCGCACCGTCCATCGGCCCTCCCGAGGCAGTTTGACTTCAAGGGATATCGAGTGGCCGGCGCCGCGGAGATCCCGCGGCGCCGGATATGCCGCCTATTGGTCAGCCCTATTGGTCAGCTTTGGTCTGGCCCATAATTTCCTGCGCGGTGAAATTGATGCCGCAGGTCGGGAAGGAATTGCCGACGAAGAAATTGTCGGACTGGTCGGGGAAGAAATCCTGACCGGCCTTGAAGTTCGGATCCTCGACGATCGCCAGTGGCAGTTTCACTGCTTGCGGCACGACGTTGCCTTCGAGCGCGGCAATCGCCGTCTTGATGGCGACCGCGACCTGCGCCGGACCGGTGCCGGCCGATGAGCATTTCAGCCCGTCGCCGGCATGTGCCGCGCAGAACTTGCGGAAACCGTTCTCGGTCTCCCCGCCGAACGGCACGAAAGCATGCTTGGCATCGATCATCGCCTGCACGATGCCGGTGTCGCCGCCTTGCCCGGTGATTCCGTCGAACGGACCGTTGGTGGCAATGGCGTCGGCCGTGGCCTTCTGTGCCACGCCGTCGTCCCATTTGCCGACCACCTCGGTGACGTCCCATTTCTTGCCGGAGGCATCGAGCGCTTCATGGATTCCGTTGTGACGGTCGGTGTCGACGGAAGTCCCGGCAACGCCGCGCACTTCGAGCACCTTGCCGCCATTCGGCACATGGCCGACCAGCCATTTGCCCCACAATTCGCCAAGGCCCTTCTGGTCGACATTGACGTTGATGGCGTCCTTGGTATCGAGAATATTGTCGAAGGCGACGAGGATGACGCCCGCTTCCTTGGCGCGCTTGATGACCGGCCCGAAAGCGGTCGGGTTCTGGGCGTTGACGACGATCGCGTCATAGCCGGAATCGATGAAGTTGTTGATCGCCGAAATCTGAGCCGGCACGTCCTCGCCGGTCGAGACGACCTTGAATTCCTTCAGTTTCGCGGCGACCTCCGGCTGGGCCGCATAGGCCTTGGCGGTCTGCACCATCTGGATGCGCCAGGTGTTGGCGATATAGCCATTGGCGAGCGCGATGCGGTATGGGCCGTCTTTCTTGGGGAACTTGAAGAACTGCGTATCGGCCGCCCAGGGCGCAAAGCAATCCGGCTCAGCCGACGGTCCCTTGACAACTTCCGGGTCGGCCATGGCCGACGAACTCAGCATGACGAATGCAGTGGCGGCAACGATGCCACCAACAAGTGACTTGATCATCGATATTCCTCCCAGTTGTAGTTTTATTTGCTGCTGCTTGTTTATTTGATGCGGTTTGTCGTGGTGTGTTTTCCACGCCTGCCGAAGGCCCTCCAGCCTGGCCGGCGCCACGTCTCAAGGGCCCGAAGCCGGCCCGATCCCCTCCCCCTCGCCGCTTCACAGGCGAGAAACGAAACTAGCATATTATACATAATAAACAAGCATGAGCTGTTGCTTATGTATAATAAACAGGCACTGCCTCTCATCAAAACGTCTGCCCGACGAAAATGGTAGCGCTACCATGACGTTGTGTAAAGCACCATTTGCCGAGGTCGCCAAAGCGTGTTCAGCGTGCGGTGCTCTCGCGGGGCTTGAGTTCGAAACCGAGATCGACGACCCGCTGCTCAGGCCTTTGCCCGGCGATCGCCGCCAGCGCCATGGCAACAGACCGACGGCCGATTTCATAGCGAGGGGTGCGGATACTGGTGAGCGGCGGGAACGCCGCCTGCATCATTTCGAGGTCGTTGAAGCCGACAATGCCGATTGTTTTCGGCACGTTGAGCGCGGCGCTATGGCATTCGAACAAAACGCCGAGCGCGATGTCGTCATTGTTGCAGAAGACGCCGTCGAGCGCCGGCATCTTGGCCAGCGCATCGCGAAGCAGCTCGCGGCCGAGCGTCACGCTGGACAGTAGCGGAGTGGTGGTGACGAGCCGCGGGTCGAACAGGCCGGCCTTCTCCATTGCCGCGCGATAGCCGGCAAGCCGCCGCTGCGAGCGCGGGTCCATGCGTGCGCCGATGAAGCCGATCCGCCGGCAGCCCGCCTCGATCAGATGCTCGGTCGCGGTGCGGCCGCCGTCGAAATGCGAGAAGCCGACCAGCATGTCGACCGGATCGGGCCCGGTCTCCATCACCTGCACCACCGGGCAGCCCGCGCTCTCCAGCAGCTTTCGCGAGGTCGGCGTCTGGTCGATGCCGGCCACGATCAGCGCCGCCGGGCGCTGCGGTGCGAACACCTGCAGCAGGCGCTCCTCCTCGAGGCCGGAATAATGGGTGTTGCCGAGCTGGACGCGGAACGGGCCGTCCGACAGGCTGTCATAGATGCCGCGCACCACTTCTGCGAAGACGTTGTTGGTCAGCGACGGCACCAGCACGCCGAACACATCGGCGCGCGCCGAGGCCAGTGCCCGTGCATTGGGATCCGGGACATAACCGAGTTCGTCGACGGCGGCCTGGATCTGGCGCCGCAGATCCTGGCTGACGCGTTCCGGTTCGCGCAGCGCCCGCGACACGGTAATGGCGCCGACGCCGGCCTTGCGCGCCACATCTGATAGGGTCGGGCGGCCGCCCCCGCGACGCGAGCGCGGCTTGGTCATGGACATCCTCCACGTGCCGGGCCCCGGCCGCTGCGCCCTTGCGAAACCATGTTCAGCTTTTCCACTGCCACCATGCCAACCGGCTGCTGCCGCACCCACTCGCCTGCTGGCGTCGCGCAGCCAATCGCCCTTGTCAAGCAACAGGGCAATCCTGCCTTCCTAAGCCATCAGGGCAGCACTGCGTTTTGCTTTCCACAGCAGCAGCCCGATGGCCACTATGTTCAGCAAGTTCCACGCGATCCCGTTGAGGAACGCGGCGGCGTAAGAGCCGGTCAGGTCGTAGATCCAGCCCGACATCCAGCCACCGATCGCCATGCCGAAGATGGTCGCCATCATGACGATGCCGATACGCTGGCCGGCCTCCCTGGCGGGCAGGTATTCGCGCACGATGATGGCATAGCAAGGCACGATGCCGCCTTGCGACAGGCCGAACACCAGCGACACGACATAGAGCGAGGCAAGCCCGTCGAACGGGATGTAAAACAAAAGCGACAGGCATTGCAGCACGGAACCGATAAGCAGGGTTTTCACGCCGCCGATGCGGTCGGCGACAAAGCCGGAGGCGAGCCGGCTGACGACGCCCGCCGCCATCATGATCGACAGCATGTCGGCGCCATGCGCAATGCCGTAGCCAAGATCCATGCAATAGGCGACGATGTGCACCTGCGGCATCGACATCGCCACGCAGCAGCCGAGACCGGCAACGATCAGCAGCACCTGTAACGCCGCCGGCGACAGCGAAATCGACTGCACTGGCCGGCTTCCGGGCGAACCGGCGGCAGCCGCCGCCGGAGCAGCGCGCCGCAACAACAGCACCAGTGGCACCATGGTGACCAGGCAGAAGACACCGATGCCGGCATAGGTGAAGCGCCAGCCTTCCGCCTTGATCAGTGTCGGCATGATGGTTGGCCAGAGCGCTCCGGCGAGATAGTTGCCAGCCGCCGCAGCTGTGACGGCGACGCCGCGCCGACGGTTGAACCAGTGCGAGATGTCGGCGATCAGCGGCCCGAAGATCACCGATGTGCCGACACCAATCAGCACGCCCTGGGCAAGGGTGAATTGCAGGATAGAGGTCGACAGCGCGGCGAGCAGCAGGCCGGCGGCGAGAGCCACCGAGGATAGCAGTGCCGGGATCCAATACCCCATGCGATCGACCGCGCGGCCAACCAGCACATTGCCGGCGGCGAAGCCGACCATGGTTGCGGTGTAGGGCATCGATGCCGCGGCGCGGTCAACGCCGAACTCGGCCTGCACGGCCGGCAGCACGACGACGACGGCCCACATGCCGACCGCACCGATCGTCGCCAGCAGCATGGAGATGGCAAGCCGCATCCAGGCGTAGCTGCTGTCGATGCCGGGGCTATCCGCCTGATTGGCGACGATCGGGGTCAAGGCGTTTCCTGTCTACGGTCCTGGGAAGTCGACCGTTGTGTCGCCACTATCGGCGCATTCACCGCGACGGGCAGCGCCACAGGGCCATGATCCGTGGCTCCAGCGGCCCGGCGGCTTTCTCGGGAACCGGCGGCGGCCTGCTCGAGTTTTTGCGACAGGAAGGAGTTTGTCATGACCGCGAAAAAGAAATGGTCGGCCGAGGTGACCGAGCACAGCGATGCGATGGACCTCGAGGACCACATCTTCGAAGCCGACGACGCCAGGAAGATCGCGGCCTCGCTCAAGCGCTCGGCCGAGCACAGCGACCGCCGCAAGGCCGAGCCGTTTCAGTCGGCCATGTCGATGCTGAATTTCTACATCAACCGCGCCGGCAAGAACCTGCCGCAGGCGCGCCGGAAAGTGCTCGAGGACGCCAAGGACGAACTGCGCGCGGCCTTCGGAAGGCCGCAGCAGGATTAATGCATGTCGCTCAAAAGTGGCGCCGGTTTTGAGACAACGACATGCAAAGACCTAAGCGCGTCGACTTAGTCCGTTCAAACGGGACGCGCTTTAGCGCTCCCGATTGGCTCTGCCAAATTCACCTCAACTGGACCTAGTGACAGGTCCTCTTTCCCCTCAGTTTGCCGGCCTCGGCTTTGTGTTTCCCCGAGCCCTTTGAAGTAGCGGCATGACGGTCAAGATCGGCATCAATCCCATCACCTGGAGCAATGACGATGTTCCCGCACTCGGCGGCGATACGCCGCTCGCGACATGCCTGTCGGAAACCAGGCAGGCCGGCTATCGCGGCACCGAACTCGGCGGCAAATTCCCCAGGCGAAGCGACGAGCTTGGACCGATCCTGTCTTCTTACGGACTGGAACTCGTCTCCGGCTGGTATGACGGCCGCATTCTGGACCGCACGGTCGACGAGGAATTCGCCGCCCTCACCTCGCATCTGACCCTGCTGCGCGACCTCGGCGCCAAGGTCGTCGTCTATGCCGACACCTCGCGCGGCCGTCATGACGGCATTTTCGCGCCGATCTCACAGCGTCCGCGCCTCGCTGACGGCGAATGGACCGCCTATGGCGAGAAGCTGACCGAACTCGCCGACCGCATGGCTGCCTTCGGCGTCGGCATGGCTTTCCATCACCATATGGGCACGATCGTCGAGAGCGATGACGAGGTCGACAGGCTGATGGCCGCAACCGGCAAGAGCGTCGGCCTGCTGTTCGATACCGGCCATTGTCTGTTCTCAGGCGGCGACCCGGCCTCCCTCCTGAACCGGCATCTCGACCGCATCGTGCATTTCCATTGCAAGGACGTCCGCGCGGCCGTGCTGGAGAAGGCACGGCGCGAGGACATGAGTTTCATGGCGGCAGTGATGGAAGGAATCTTCACCGTGCCCGGCGATGGCTCCGTCGATTTCCTGTCGCTGCTGCAGCCTCTGGCCAGCCATGGCTTCGAAGGCTGGATCGTCGTCGAGGCCGAGCAGGATCCGGCCAAGGCACACCCCTTGACCTATGCCACGAAAGGTTACGCTTCGCTTCTCAAAACGGCCTGCACGGCCGGGTTCGACGTGGCAATACGAGACATGGCCTAACCACCGCCGGGGGGCTGGTGGTTGGGCCGGTTGGGCGCGCGCCTCGGTAGGGGTAGCGACGCGAAAGCGCCCGGCGATCCGCGCCGCCGCCCTCCCTTGGCGGCGCGGATCGCACAGTTCTTGGCATCGAAATTTTTGCCCCCGAGTTGCCGGCCCGGCGTTTCCAGCTTGAGGCTGGGGACGAGGCATGCCTTGATGCAGATGGAGGAGCGACATGGCATTCGAGGCGGCACTCGGCATGGAACGGCTTTGCACCATCCGTGAGATCGCCGAGAAGGCGGAACTCGGCGCGGCAACCGTTCACCGCGCGCTGAAGAACAGCCGCGAGGTCCGTCCCGAAACCAGACGGCTGGTGCTGGAGACTGTCTGCCTGCTTAACGAAGAGAAGATCGCCCGCGCCGCCAGGTTGGTCGGAGACTAGCTTGGCCGACCATATGCGCCTTTCCCTCGACATCATGTCGGTCGACCGCGGCTCGGACGAACCGATGCACCGGCAGATCTACGGCGCCTTGCGGCGCTTCATCCTCGACGGCCAGATCCAGCAGAACACGCTGCTTCCTTCGACACGCTCGCTGGCCGAGGATCTCAAGGTCGGCCGCAACACGGTGATCGCCGCCTACGACCAGCTGCTCGCCGAAGGGTTTATAGAGGCGCGCGCCGGGTCCGGCACCTGGGTGGCGCCGATCCAGCAGAAACGCCCGCCGGCCGCGCTGCGCGCCGGCCTCGCCGCCCCGCAAAAACTCTCGCGGCGCGGTCAGACCATCGTCAACGGCCCGCAGCCGCCACGCAATGCCGGCGTCATCAACTTCCATCCGGGCGTGCCGGAATCGGCATCCTTTCCCTTCACCATCTGGTCGAGCCTTCTGGTGCGCAATGCGCGCAGCCGCGATGAGAATTTGCTCGGCTATATCTCCTTTGCCGGCCATCCCGGCCTGCGCCAGGCCATCGCCTCGACCATAAGCCTGTCGCGCGGCATCAATTGCACCGCCGACCAGGTCATCATCGTCACCGGCGCGCAGGCAGCACTCGACCTCGCTTCGCGCGTGCTGATGGACGAAGGCGACCATGTCTGGATGGAGGAGCCCGGCTATCTCGGCGCCAAGAGCGCCTTTCTCGCCAGCGGCGCGCAGCTTGCGCCCTTGAAGGTCGATCGCCTTGGATGGCATCTCGCAGACCCAGAGCTGCCGCCGCCGCGCCTGATCTATGTGACGCCATCCTGCCAGTGGCCGTTCGGCACCATCATGCGCATCGAGGAACGGCTGCAGCTGCTCGACATCGCCGAGCGCCACGGCGCCTGGATCGTCGAGGATGATTATGACGGCGAGTACCGGTACCGTGGCCGGCCGGTACCGGCGCTGCGCGGCCTCGATCACGCCGACCGGGTCGTCTATATCGGCTCCTTCGGCAAGACGCTGATCCCGGCGCTCCGCATCGGCTATCTCATCGTGCCGCGCGAACTGTCGGTCCCCTTCGACCGCGCCGTCTCGATCACCGGCCAGTTCGCGCCGCTGATCCTGCAGGCGACGGTCAACGACTTCATCACGCAAGGCTATTTCGCCACGCATCTGAAGCGTATGCGCCGGCTCTATGCGCGCCGGCAGGCCAATTTCGTAAAACTGTGCCAGGAGCATCTGGCCGAATGGCTGACCGTGACCGAGAACGATTCCGGCATGCAGCTGCTGGCCAGTTTTATCCGACCCTACAAGGACAGCGACGTCGTCGCCGCTGCCGTCAAGGAGGGCCTCGACGTGCAGGGCATCTCGATCAACTACCATTCGAGCGAGCCGGAACACGGCCTGCTGCTCGGCTATGCCGCGATGGACGAACGCCAGATCCTGCGCGCAGTGCTGGCGCTGCGCGCCGCCTTCATGCGGCTGGACCGGCAATAAGCCGGTCCAACGCGGCTCTTCAATTCACGCTGTCGAATTTCTGCAGGTCCACCGGTGCTGCCTTGCGCACCTCGACATCGTCCAGCGAGGCATTCTCCAGCGCCACACGGGCCGCCGCATCGATGTTATGGATCATGTCGTCGATGTCGGCGTCGCCATGCGCCGGATTCATCGCGATCATCACCGTGCGGTTGAGGATGTCGAGAGAACCCTTGCCGAGGTCGTCGGCATAGGTCAGCCGCAGGCCTTTGTTTTCCGGCAGCGTGTACGGATTGAGCGCCGGATGATGCGCGCCCTCATGCATCAGCACCTGGTCCCACTGGGTGAAATTGTGGCGGCCGGTCTTGCCGGCAATGACGCTCGGAATGGTCTTCGAAAAAGTCTGCGCCGCCTGTTCGCTGGGCAGCAGATACATTACCTGTGCCGCGCAATCGTCGTCGGGGCTGTTCATCGGCGACGGCGTCAGGCCGAGATTGCCGAGATGGCGCGTGCCGGCCAGCACCTTCTTCTTCTCCGCCCGCATCGCCTCGATGATGCCGTCCAGACGGTCGAGCTGGACATTGAGCATTGCACCCATCAGTTCCGAGGCGCGCGCCCCGATGCCGGCGAACGGCTTGATGCTGTCGCTGCGGCCCTGCCAGTAGAAGTGGCAGGGGTCGATGGCGCAGCGCGCGCGCTCGGCCACTTTCGGATCGCTGGTGGCGATGCCGCCGCCCTCGCCCGACGTGATGTTCTTGAAGTAGTTGAAGGAGTAGGCGCCGGCATGGCCGATGGAGCCGAGCTTCTTGCCCTCATAGCCGCCGCCAATGCCCTGGCAGACATCTTCCAGCACGAGCAGACCGCGTTTTTTAGCGATATCCATGATCGCGTTCATGTTGCAGGCCGCACCCCACATATGCACCGGGATGACCGCCTTGGTGCGCGGGCCGATGGCGTCGCGCAGAGCGGCCGGGTCAATGGTCAGGCTCTCGTCGATGTCGACAATGACCGGAATGGCGCCGACCGACAGCACTGCCGTTGCGGTCGCCATATAGGTGTGCGCCGGCACCAGCACCTCATCGCCCGGGCCGATGCCGAGGCCGATCAGGCCGGCGGCGAGCCCATAGGTGCCGCTGGCGGCCAGCGCAAAATGCTCGACGCCGAGATGCCTGGCATAGCGGGCCTCGAAGCGGTTGCACTCGCTGTTCTCGCCATAGCGAAACAGCGCACCCGAGCGGATCACCCTGGCAATGGCTTCGATCTCTTCTTCGCCGGCAGTGTACATGGCAAGTCTCCACATCGCTGATGGTATGAAAGCAGTACGCCTGCGGCCGCTGTTTGAAAGAACCACTCCGCTGCGATCTGACCAAGCCATCCCGGTTGCTTGATGGCCGGGTTTGACGCCGAATGTGGGCATATCGAATGAAATCGACATTCCAGAATGCAGGCCCGCGGAAAAATCGTACCCATCCGAATTCGTCGAAGTGGCCCTGTCGGAAAGCCGGCATTGGGCGTTCCATCGCGTCCAGTTGGGCAAACGGTCGGTTCCATGCAGCACGGGACACACTTTGGAAGACCCTCGAAACCGGCGTGCCGGCAAGATGGTGGCCGGCAAGATGGTGGCCGGCAAGACGGTGGCCGTCCATGACGCGACAGCTCGTCCTGCATGAAGACGATGTCGGCATGTGCCATGGCGCCAACAGCGCCTTCCTCGAACTGACCGCACACGGCGCCTGCAGCTCCGGCGCCGTGATGGTGCCGTGCCCATGGTTCCCTGAGATGGCCGAAGCGGCAGCCGCCGATCCCCGGCTCGATCTCGGCGTCCACCTGACGCTGAACAGCGAAAAGCAGCACTACAAATGGCGGCCGCTGACGTCGCCGTCGCGCGCGGCCGGCCTGACGGACGAGTTCGGCTATTTCTGGCCCGATGTAGCGACCACCCGCCGCAAGGCAGCACCGCAAGCGGTGGAAACCGAGCTTCGCGCGCAGATCGACACCGCCTACCGCGCCGGCATCGACGTCACTCATCTTGACGCCCATATGGGGGCAGCGCTGTCGCCGGAGTTTTGCGACGTCTACATCAAGCTCGGCCTGGAATATCGGCTGCCGGTGCTGTTGACCAAAACGCTGTCGGCCTATTCGCCCAACGACAATCTGGTCGGCGTCACCGAAGCGGCGTTCCAGCGCGGCGTCACTGGAGCCCGCGCCAAAGGCTTTGTCATCTTCGACGCCGCCATTCAGACGACCTGGGGCCGTCCACGCTCCAAGCCGATAGAGCCAGCCTACAAGGCATTGGTCGAAGGGGTCCGTGAAGGCCTGACCTTCTTTTGCCTGCACTTCAACGCGCCGGGCGAGCTCGAACTGATCGAGCCGCGCTCCGCCTATATCCGCACCGAGGAATATGAACTCTTCCGCGACCAGGCTTTTCGCGACTGGCTCGGCGCGCAGGACATCGACATCATCGGCATGAAGCCGTTGCGCGAGGAACTGCGTGCACGGCTCGGGGCATCGACACCGGCAAAGGCCCGCAAAGCGGCCACCCGGTCAGCGCCGTAAGCCGATCCGTCGGCCAACAGCGCAAAGAGGGATTTGGAACTGCAACGACAATGGGAGAATGACATGAAGACTGTTCTGAAACTGGCGCTCGGCGCGCTTGTCTCGATGAGTATGCTGGCGGGCGTCGTGCAGGCCGCGGGCCTGAAGGACCCGAAGGATGTCCGCATCACCTTCGTGGTGCATGGCTCGGCCTCCGATCCCTACTGGTCGGTGGTCAAGCGCGGCGTCGACGATGCGGCGGCGCTCACCGGCGCCAAGGTCGAATATTATGCGCCGCAAGTGTTCGACGTGGTCGAACAGGCCCGCCTGCTCGACGCGGCCATCGCCACCAATCCCGACGGCATCGCCGTCTCCATTGCCGACGCCAATGCGCTTGGTAAATCGGTCAAGGCCGGCCTTGCCGCCAACATTCCGATGGTCGTCCTGGATTCCGGCGAGAAGGAAGGCGCCGAACTCGGCACCTCTCTCTACGTCGGCACAGTCTCCGAATATGATTCCGGCAAGAAGGCGGGCGAGCGGCTGGCCAAGGAAGGCACGCTCAAGGTCGTCTGCATCAACCACGAGGTCGGCAATGTCAGCCTCGACCAGCGCTGCCAGGGGTTGAATGACGGGCTGAAGCCGTCAGGCGGCGGCACCGAGGTGCTTACCGTGTCGCCCGATCCGGCCGACATCCAGCGCCGCACCGAGGCCTATCTGTCGGCGCATCCCGACACCCAGGCGGTGTTTGCGCTCGGCGCCACCGCCGCCAATCCGCTGATCCCGTTCTTCCGGCAGAAGGAACTGTTCGGCAAGATCAAGCTCTACACCTTCGACATCAGCCCCGAAGTCCTGGATTCCGTCGTCGCCGGCGAAATGGGCTTCGGCATGGACGCCCAGCAATATCTGATGGGATACCTGCCGGTGATCTATCTGGTCGAGCATGCCACACATGGCTTCTGGCCGCAGAACAACGCCTACACCGGGCCGCTGTTCATCGACTCGCCCGACAAGGCCAAGGCGATCCTGGCGCTCGCCAAGGACGGCATCCGCTAAGGCAAGACCAAAACGGATCGGGGAGCCGCCATGCGCTCCCCGTCTCTGGTCGAGATTGCGAAGTGAGCGATTGGGGAGCCTAATGGCTGTTGTGGAAGACAAGGCGATACCTCCAGAAGCGCCGGCCCCCGGGGTACTGGGCAAGGACCGTTTCGGCATGACGTCGAAACGGGCTGCCGGCACTGACGAGCGGCTGGCCAGCACCGGCCGGCTGACGCAATGGCTGCGCCGGCCCGAAGCCGGTGCCGCCGGCGGCCTCATCGCCACCGTCATCATCTTCGCCCTGCTGCCGGGTGCGTCGAACCTCTATTCGCTACAGGGGTCGATGACCTTCCTGACGCTGGCAGCCGAACTCGGCATCATCGCCACGGCCGCAGCCCTTCTCATCATCGCCGGCGAGTTCGATCTCTCCGTCGGCTCGATGGTCGGCTTCGCCGGCGTCGTCATCGGCCTGACCGTCAAATACTGGGGCTTGCCGCTGTGGGGCGGCATCGCCTGCGCCTTCGCTGTCGCCATCCTCACCGGCTACGTCAACGGCCTGATCGTGGTGAAGACCCGCCTGCCCTCCTTCATCGTGACGCTGGCGTCGCTCTACATCCTGCGCGGCCTGTCGATCGGCATCACCCGCGCCGTCACCGGCCGCACGCAGATCCCCTACATCCTCGACGGCGCGCCGGACCCGGCAACCGCGGGCCTGTTCAACGGCCATCTCCTGACCGGCTTCTTCCAATGGATGGGCACGCAAGGTTGGATCGCCACCCGCACCGACGGCATTCCCTTCGTCGTCGGCATTCCGATGTCGATCGTCTGGTGGCTCGGACTGACAGCGCTTGCCGGCTATGTCTTGACCCAGACCAAATACGGCAACTGGATCTTCGCCACCGGCGGCGACCTCAATGCCGCCCGCAATGTCGGCGTGCCGGTCGACCGGGTTAAGATCGCGCTGTTCATCTACACCGCCTGTGCCGCGACCTTGCTTGCCACCATCCAGGTGATGGAGGCCGGCTCCGCCGACACCACGCGCGGCCTGCTCAAGGAATTCGAGGCGATCATCGCCGCGGTCATCGGCGGCGTGCTGCTCACCGGCGGCTACGGCACCGTCTATGGCGTGCTGTTCGGCGCGCTGATCTTCGGCCTGGTGCAGATGGGCATCTTCTACACCGGCATCGACACCGACTGGTTCAAGGTCTTCCTCGGCATCGTCATTTTGATGGCCGTGCTGGTCAACAACTACATCCGCCTCAAGGCGCTCGGACGCGGAGGCGGCAAATGACCTACCCAAACCCGTCCCCGGCCATCCAGCCAGCCATGGAATTGCGTGGTGTGTCGGTCAATTTCGGCTCGGTGCGCGCGCTGCAGGATATCGACATCAAGGTCTATCCCGGCGAGGTGCACTGCTTGCTGGGCGACAACGGCGCCGGCAAGTCGACGCTGATCAAGGTTCTGTCGGGCGTGCACCGGCCGACCAAGGGCGAGATTTTCGTCGACGGCAAGCCCGTCACGTTCCGCAGCCCGCGCGACGCGCAGGACCTCGGCGTCGCGACGGTCTTCCAGGACCTCGGCATGATCTCGCTGATGTCGATCACGCGCAATTTCTTCCTCGGCCGCGAGCCGACCAGAAGCCGCCTGCCCTTCTCGCGCTTCGACAAGGAGCGCGCCAACACAATTGCCCGCCAGGCGATGGCCGATATCGGCATCGACGTGCGCGACCCGACGCAGGCCGTCGGCACGCTGTCGGGCGGCGAGCGCCAATCGGTGGCAATCGCGCGCGCAGTCCACTTCGGCGCAAAGGTGCTGATCCTTGACGAGCCGACCTCGGCGCTCGGCGTGCATCAGGCGGCCATGGTGCTGAAATTCATCATCGAGGCGCGCATGCGCGGGCTGGCGGTGATCTTCATCAGCCACAACATCCACCACGCCTACCCTGTCGGTGACACTTTCACGCTGCTCAACCGCGGCCGCAATCGCGGCACATACGCAAAGTCCGAGATCTCGCGCGACGAGGTGATTTCCATCATGTCGGGCGGCGAGGATCTGAAGGCGGTGGAAGCTGAGATTGCCGGGCTGTTGGCGCAGATCGGCAATCGGCCGGCCGCCGCACCCTGAGCCTGGAACACTTTGCAGAGAGTTTTAGCAGCATGAGCAGGATACGGGTTGGCGTTATCGGCGCCGGCATGATCTCGCAGGTCGAGCATATTCCGAATCTGTTGCGGCTCGGCGACCTGTTCGAACTGGTCGGCGTCGCCGACCCGTCAAGGATTTCGCGGGAATATGTCAGCGAAGTTCACGGCATCGCCAATTTCGAAACGCCGGAGCAACTGTTCGACCATAAGCTCGACGCCGTCGTGATCGGCTCGCCCGACCCGCTGCATCAAGAGCAGGTGCTGGCCGCACTGGGGCGCGGCCTGCATGTCTTCTGCGAAAAGCCGCTCTGCTATTCCCCGGCGGAAATCGCCGAGATCATCGCCGCGCGCGATAAGGCCGGCAAGGTCATGCAGGTCGGCTATATGAAGCGCTTCGATCCGAGCTACCGGCTGGCGCTGGCCTCGCTGCCCGGCACGGCAAAGACGTTGCGGTCCGTCTCGGTCGAGGTTAACGATCCCGATGCCTGGCCGTTCATCGCCCACCAGCGCTACAAGCGCGGCAACGACATTCCCGAGGAGCTGATTGCCGCCGCGCAAGCCAGGCAGAAACAACAGGTCGAACGCGCTATCGGCCAGCCTTTGAACGATCTGGCTTTCCGTGGATTTACCGCCGCTTACAGCTCCGCCTTGATTCACGATGTGAATGCCGTACACGGCCTGCTCGACGCGCTCAGCGTGCCGGATGGCGAGGTCGTCGGCGCGCAGATCTTCGCCAATGGCGATGGCGGCCAGGGCGCAGTAAAACTGCTCGACGGCCAGGCGCTGTGGACGATGACGCATCTCACCGTGCCGAAGCTCGCCGACTACAAGGAACGCATCACGCTGTTCTTCGACGCTGCCAGCCTCGAGCTCGAATTCCCCTCGCCCTGGCTCAACCATCACCCGACCCGGCTGACTGTGAAGACCTCGGACGGCCACACACTGTCGACGAAGGATCTGCGCGCCGGCTACGGCGAAGCCTTCGTCGAGGAACTGCGCGGCTTCTGGGGTGCGATCGTCAATGGCGACGAGGTGGTCAACCGCCCCGAGCACGCCGCGCGCGACCAGGCGCTGCTGATCGCGCTGACCAGGCAGCATTTGGCCACTTCGCAGGCCGGCTGAGCGCTCGCAGGATGTGTTGAGATTCAGGTCAGGCCGCGCCGAAAACATTGGGTTCGAGAACCGGAGCGGAGCGTACTTAAGTACGTGAGCACCGGAAGCGCAGAAAGCCGGCGTTTGCAGGCCCGCCTCACCTGAATTTCAGCACATCCTACCGGGTGTTGATGACGCCGTCTGTATTGGCGAGCAGCTTGCGCACCGCGTTGCGGGCCGCCTCCGGCCGCTGCAGGCGGATGGCCTTCTCGATCGCCTCGTGCAGTTGCTGTGCATGCTGCAGATCGTCGAGTTCGCGCGTCGTATAGGTGAACAGATGATCGAAGGCGGATTCGATCAGCACGCCGAGCGGCACCAGCAGGTCATTGCCGGAGGCACGCAGGATGGCCAGATGGAAACGTGTGTCGGCGCGCGTGCGCTCCTGCAGGCTCGACGCCTCGCCCATCTCGCGGCAGGCCTGGCTGATCTCGGCCATCTGCTCCTCGGTGCGTCGCATGGCTGCGAAGGCAGTCGCTTCCGGCTCGATGATGTGGCGGAATTCCTGCACCGTCTTCAGGAACACCTCACGGTCGGGCGCGGTCGCGTACCAGGCGAGCACATCGCGATCGAGCAGGTTCCAGCGCTCCCTGGGCTCCACCCAACTGCCGATCTTGGGGCGCGACGCCAAAAGGCTTTTGGCCATCAGCATCTTGATCGCTTCGCGCACCGCAGAGCGACTGACGTTGAAGGTTTCGGACCATTTGGCTTCATTGGGCAGGATGGTGCCTGGCGGATAGTCGCCGCGCACGATCCGAAGCCCGATTTCGCTGGCCAGCGAGGCATGCACGCTGGTGCCGGGCATCCGGGTGGCGTCAGCCCGGCGAAGGGTCGCCGGGCGCTCGCCGGATGCCGCCTTTTCAGGCTTCTTTCCCTTATTCGGCTTTCCGTCCCTCATGCGTCCACAAAGTCCGGATTTCGAAAGCTGTCAAGCAAAGGACGGGACGTTGACGGCAAAGCCTGCGGCTGTGCACAGATCAGGTCGCAACCTTGCCCCCGGCCGTCCTATTTGACGTATTTGCGCCAGCTGTGCTCGGGACGGAAGCCGAGCATGTCCCTGGCCTTGCGGTTCGAGAGCAGCGTTTCATATTCGCCGAGATCCGCCTTGACCGGCACGTCGGGGTAAAACCGCTTCAAAAGTTCGGCCGTCGGCAGGTCGGACGAGGTGTCGTCATTGGCGGCGTTGAACACCTGGAAGCCGAGCCCGTCCGTTTCAACGGCGCGCAGCGTGATCTGGCCGAGATCGCGCGCGTCGACATAGCTCCAGGCGATGCGCTTGCGAAAGCCCGGATCGGCAAACCACTTCGGAAACAGCGAATATTCGTGCGGTTCGATGACGTTGCCGATGCGCAAGGCATAGATATCGGTGCCGTTGCGCTGCGCAAAGGCGCGCGCCGTGTGCTCGTTGACGACCTTGGACAGAGCATAGCTGTCCATCGGATCGACGTCGTATTCTTCGTCGAGTGGGAAATATTTGGGATCGCGCGGCTCGTTGGCGAACACCACGCCGTAGGTGGTCTCGCTGGACGCGATCACCACCTTCGGGATGCCGAGCTTCACCGCCGCCTCGATGACGTTGTAGGTGCCCATCGCATTGATGCGGAACGCCTCATTGTCGGTCGTCATCATGATGCGCGGTATGGCGGCGAAATGCACCACGGCATCGACCGGCTGCGGGCGCAGCGACGGATCGAATTCATGCAGGCCCATATAGCTCGACAGCGCGTTGAACACCTGGCCGCTGTCGGTGATGTCGGTGATCAGCGTGCGCACCTTGGGATTGTCGAGCGGCCTGGTGTCGATGTTGAGCACCTGGCAGCCCTGTTCGACCAGATATTGCACGACATGGCGACCGGCCTTGCCGCTGCCGCCGGTGAACATGATCCGCTTCGTCATTTTCGTCTCCAATGCCTAGGATTTCCGTGTATTGTCAGACAATATGGCATTCCGCAACCACCCTCGCCCGCCACACGGCGGCGCCCACTATCAATCATCGCAACAGGACTTCAAGACATGACCACGACCGCCGCGAGCGAAAAGATCGGCTTTATCGGCCTTGGCCTGATGGGGCACGGCATTGCCAAGAACATCGTCGACAAGGGCTATGGCCTGACCTTCCTCGGCCGCAAGAACCGCAAGCCGGCGGAGGACCTGATTGGCCGGGGCGCCAAGGAGGCGGCGACTTCGCGCGACGTGGCGGCGGCGTCCGACATCGTCTTCATCTGCGTCACCGGCTCGCGCGAAGTGGAAGCCATCATCCGCGGCCCCGGCGGCCTCAAGGAGGGCTTGAAGAAGGGTTCGGTCGTCGTCGACTGCTCGACCGCCGATCCGGTCTCGACGGTGGCGCTGGCGGCGGAACTGAAGGAGATCGGCGTCGACTTCGTCGATGCACCGCTCAGCCGCACCCCGAAGGAAGCCTGGGAAGGCACGCTCGACGCCATGGTCGGCGCGCCCGACGCGCTGTTTGCCCGTGTGAAGCCGGTCATCGAAACCTGGGCCGGCCGCATCGTTCATATTGGCGATACAGGTGACGGCCACCGCATGAAGCTGCTCAACAACTTCATCTCGCTGGGCTATGCCGCGATCTATTCCGAGGCGCTGGCGCTGGCCGAAAAGGTCGGCATCTCGCCACCGCGTTTCGACAGCGTCATCCGCAACGGCCGCATGGATTGCGGCTTCTACCAGACCTTCATGCGCTGGACGCTGGAGGGCGACCGCGACGCACATAAATTCACCATCGCCAACGCCTTCAAGGACCTGACCTATCTGGAATCGATGGCGGGCGCGGCCGGCATCGCCAACCCGCTCGGCAACGCCACCAAGAACTCCTTCGCCGGTGCCCATGCCACTGGCCCGGCCGAGCAATTCGTGCCGATGCTGGCGACATATATCGGCAAGGTCAACGGCGTCGACCTGATGCCCAGCAAGGATGGCAAGAAGCAGACGATTTGAGGTGGCGAAAAGCCTGTGTCAGCGCCTCGACCGGCCGATAACATCGTCGGTGTTGGCGAGCAGTTTGTGCACCGCATTGCGCGCGGCCGCAGGACGCTGCAGGCGGATGTTCTTCTCGATCGCCTCATGCAGCGCCTGCGCCCGCCGCTGATCGCTGGTCTCGCGTGTGACGAAGACAAAGAGATGATCGAGCGCCGACTCGATCAGAACGCCAAGCGGCACCAGCAGATCGTTGCCCGAGGCGCGCAGTATGGCGAGGTGAAAACGCGTATCGGCGCGGATACGCTCCTGCAGGTTCAGAGCCTCGCCCATCTCACGACAGGCCTGGCTGATCTCGTCCATCTGCTCGTCGTTGCGCCGCGTGGCGGCAAAGGCCGACGCTTCCGGCTCGATGATGTGACGGAACTCCTGCACCGTGCGCAGGAAGGCTTCCCGGTCCGGCCCGGTCGCGTACCAGGCCAGCACATCGCGGTCGAGCAGGTTCCAGCGTTCCCTGGGCTCGACCCAACTTCCGATCTTGGGCCGTGAAGCCAGCAGGCTTTTGGCCATCAGCATCTTGATGGCTTCGCGCACCGCCGAACGACTGACATCGAAGATCTCGGCCCATTTGGCCTCGTTGGGCAGAATGGTGCCGGGCGGATAATCGCCGCGCACGATTCTGAGGCCGATCTCGCCGGCCAGCGAGACATGGACGCTCGCTCCCGGAAAATGCGCGGCACCGGCCCTGCGCATGACAGCCGGACCGCGGCTGGCTTGTGCCTTGGCCCGCTCGGTTCGCTTCTTTGATTTCTCGTCCGGCATTCACGTTCCAATGCGTCGGCCGTCTGCGTCCGGACTGGTCCGAACCTGCACGGCGCGCCGATCTCGTTGCCGAAAATCCAAACTACAGACGCGTCAAAGCCGGAGCCTGCTGCCCCAACCGTTGCGTCCGTCCGGGAAGAGACGGGGCGCCCGTCAAAGGGCGCCCCGAAATCGAGAACCTACTTCTGGATGCAGGTGTCGACCGTGTCCTTTGTGCATTCGTCGAGGCCGGTGAACACCGGATCGGCGACGGCCTTGCCTTCGACCAGATCGATCATCACCGACGGTGCCTTGTAGCCCATTTCGAACGGCCGCTGACCGACCAGAGCGGTTACAAGGCCGTCACGGGCGATCGCCACTTCATCGCCGATCGTATCGGCGGCGCCGATGACGAAGTCGTTGCTGGCGATGCGGTCCTTGAGCGGCCCGAACAGGTCGCGATAGGGCTGCGGTGCGCCAAACAGCGGCCAGCCGCCCATGATGCCGAAGGCGTCGAGCTTGGGATTGGCGGCGAGGATGTCGGTCATCGCCTGCACGCCCTTGGCGCCGTCGTCATTGGTGAACACCGGGCAACCGGCGACTTCGGTCCAGCCGCCTTCGCCGGCAAGTGCCGCCAGGCCTTCCTTGCCCGACAGCGCGTCACGCATGCCCTGCGCGCGGCGCAGGATGTTGTCGGCCGCGGGATTGCCTTCGATGGTACAGATCGTGCCGCCGTTCGGCTTGCCCTTCTTGATGTACTCGCCGATCTTGTGACCCATCAAATAGTTGTCGGTGCCGAGATAGGTCTTGCGCAGCGCGGCATCTTCCTTGCTGAGATCGGCGTCGAGCGTCATGATCGGGATCGTCGGATTGGCGGTCTTGATCGTCTGAGCGATCAGCGGCGCGTTGGATGGCGAAATCGCCATTGCCACCGTGTCGGCCTTGCTCAGCATGTCCTGAACGATCTGCGCTTCGCCGGCCTCGTCGGAGGTCGATGCCGGGCCGGTGTAGAAGCATTCATATTCCGAGCTTGCATTTTCCTTGTTCCATTTCTCGCAGCCCTGGTGGATGGCTTCGAAGAATGGATTGTCGAGACCCTTCACCACGATGACGAGCTGTTTCTTGGCCAAAGCCGGCCCGGCGCCCAGCGCCATGGCGGCGACGGCGGCGAGCAAAAGTGTTTTCCTCATGTCAGTCCTCCCTTGAAACAGACGGACACGGCGTGCCCGCCACACAGATCGACCGGATGCTTAATGACCGAGGTTCGTTTCACGAGCACTCGTGTCGCCAAGACAGATCGATAAGCATTTCCAGATGCGGCATTGGCCCGGCTCAACACAAGGGTGGCGCCGCAACCTCGACCGATAAACCTCCGCCGATTCCGCCCGGCTAACCGCCAGCGGCATCGGCATAATCTCCTCCGACGCTTAGCTAATATCGGCTTGCGGCCAACGTCAATGCTATTTGTCCTACAAAACGGATTTTTGGATAACCAACGCTTCAATTCGTCCGACAATTGATTGACGAGCGCCGGCTTTTGCGTAAAAGAACGCTGACGCTGTTTCCGGGAGGAGATGGGGAGAGCGGGGCCAAAGCAGCGCCGGCATTCACGCCGGGAACAGCAGCGGGTCGCAAAACACGGGGAGGCAAAGACTGGTGGCGGTTCTCGAACTCACCAATATCTCGAGGCATTTCGGCGCCATCCAGGCGGTCAACGACGTATCGCTGTCGATCGAGCCCGGACAGGTGGTCGGCCTGATGGGCGACAACGGCGCCGGCAAGTCGACACTGGTCAAGATGATCGCCGGCAATTTCCGCCCCAGCCATGGCGTCATGCGCATGGACGGCAAGGAGTTGATCCTGCACAAGCCGGCGGAAGCTCGCCAGCACGGCATCGAGATCGTCCACCAGGACCTGGCGCTGTGCAACAATCTGACCGCCGCCGCCAATGTCTATCTCGGCCGTGAATTGCGCCGGGGCCTCGGCCCTTTACGCATCCTCGACTATGCCGCCATGTACAAGCGCGCCGGCCAGCTCTTCGCCGAGTTGAAGTCCGAGACCCGTCCGCGCGACCTCGTCAAGCAGATGTCGGGCGGCCAGCGCCAGGCAGTAGCGATTGCCCGCACCATGCTGTCGCAGGCCAAGATCGTGTTGATGGACGAACCGACGGCCGCGATCTCGGTGCGCCAGGTCGCCGAAGTGCTGAACCTGATCCGCCATTTGCGCGACCAAGGCATCGCAGTGGTGCTGATCAGCCACCGCATGCCTGACGTGTTCACCGTCGCCGACCGCGTCATCGTCATGCGGCGCGGCCGCAAGGTCGCCGACAAGACGATTGCGTCAAGTTCGCCCGAGGAAGTCACCGGGCTGATCACCGGCGCCATCGAACAGGTTTGATCTCAGCGAATTTCACCACGCACAGCACATGAAGGTCGACGATGGCACTGACAATTGACCAGCCGATCGAACAAAAGCAGCAATCCTTGCCGGCAAGACTGTTTGCCAGCCAGACCTTTTGGGTGGTGATCGCGGTCATCCTGGCCTGCCTGTTCCTGTCTTTTGCCACTGACGCCTTCGCCACGTCGAAGAACCTGTACAACATCACCCGCAACATCACCTTCGTCGCCATCATCGCGCTCGGCATGACCTTCGTCATCATCACCGGCGGCATCGACCTGTCGGTCGGTTCGGTGCTCTGCCTGTCGTCGATGGTGCTGGCCGTCACCATGCATGCCGGCTACTCCATAGAAGTCGGCATCCTCGCCTCGATCGCCACTGCGCTCGCCATAGGCGCCTTCAACGGCATCATGATCGCCTATCTCGGCTTTCCACCCTTCGTGGTGACGCTCGGCATGCTGTCGATTGCCCGCAGCCTCGCCATGGTCGCCTCCAACAACACTGTCGTCTTCCAGTTCGGCCCGGATCACGACAAGCTTCTGGCGCTGGGCGGCGGCGCCTGGGTGTTCGGCATCGCCAATCCGGTCCTCTACATGATCCTTCTGGCGCTGATCACCGGATTCACGCTGCGCTGGACCAAGTTTGGCCGCCACATCTTCGCCATTGGCGGCAATGAGCACGCGGCGACGCTGACCGGCGTTCCCGTCAAGCAGATCAAGGTCGCCGTCTATATGATCTCGGCGCTGGCGGCGGGCATTGCCGGCATCATCCAGACCGGATGGCTGGGCGCCGTCACCACCAATCTCGGAACCGGCATGGAACTGCAGGTCATCGCCGCCACGGTCATTGGCGGCGCCAATCTCGCCGGCGGCGTCGGCACCGCCTTCGGCGCCATTGTCGGTGCCGCGCTCATCGAAGTGATCCGCAACAGCCTTGGTCTGCTCGGCATCAATGCTTTCTGGCAAGGCGTGTTCATCGGCGGCGCCATCCTGCTCGCGGTGCTGTTCGACCGGATCCGCAACTTCAGGCGCAATGACTGAATGTTTTTGGACTGAACCTTTCGGCTGGAAACCGTTGCCTTGACATCGAAATCCCTGTTCGAGCTCAACGGCCGGCTGGCGCTGATCACCGGCTCCGGCCAGGGCATCGGCCTGGCGCTGGCGCGCGGCCTTGCCGAGCATGGCGCAAGTGTCGTGCTCAACGGCCGCGATGCCGGCAAGGTTGCCGGTGCTGTCGCCGGCTTGCGCGACGCCGGCTTCAAAGCGCACCCCTCGACCTTCGACGTGACGGATTTTCGCGCGGTCGATGCCGATGTCGCCCGCATCGAGGCCGAGATCGGCGCCATCGACATCCTGATCAACAATGCCGGCGTGCAGTTCCGCGCTCCGCTCGAGGACTTTCCCGAGGAGCAGTGGGAGCGGCTGTTCAAGACCAATGTCTCCGGCACCTTCCATGCCGGCAAGGCGGTCGCCCGCAATATGATCGCGCGCGGCAAAGGCAAGATCATAAACATCGGCTCGGTGCAGAGCGAACTCGCCCGGCCCAACATCGCGCCCTATACGGCGACCAAGGGCGCAATCCGCAATTTGACCAGGGGCATGTGCACCGACTGGGCGAAATACGG
The DNA here is from genome assembly GCF_000502815.1 of Mesorhizobium sp. LSJC269B00. Lineage (NCBI taxonomy): Bacteria > Pseudomonadati > Pseudomonadota > Alphaproteobacteria > Hyphomicrobiales > Phyllobacteriaceae > Mesorhizobium > Mesorhizobium sp. LSJC269B00. Next base: position 274,027 of record NZ_AYVN01000004.1, on the reverse strand, counting down.
CTTGCAGATCAATGCCATCGCCCCCGGCTATTTCCGCACCGAGATGAACCAGGCGCTGGTCGACAACCAGGAATTCTCCGCCTGGCTGGAAAAGCGCACGCCGGCCGGCCGCTGGGGGTATGTCGACGAACTGATCGGCGCCGCCGTGTTCCTCGCCTCCGACGCCTCATCCTTCGTCAACGGCCATACGCTTTATGTCGACGGCGGCATGACGGCCTCGGTTTGACGGGAAACCCTATCGCTCAGTCTGAAAATCCACCACTGCCGCCGGCAGCACACAGCGGCTTTCGCCCCGCGCCTTGACGCGACCCCGAACTCAGCCGCACAATCCCGTTGCAGGCGAAGGGAGGCCAGTCGTCTGCGGGAGGTATAACCCATGACGGACGCGATCAGGCTCTATTGGGGCCGGTTCGGACATGTTTCTGTCCTGAATGTCGCCAGCGACTTCGTCACCCATGCGCATGTCGAGGCCCACATCATCATCTGGCTGGAGGGCACGGCCGGCGAGATGACCGTCGGCCGCGAGACGGTGCCGCTGGGTCCCGGCACCGCCGCCGGCATCAATTCCTACCAGCCGCACAGCCACATTCTGTCGCAGAACGGCAGGCCCGGCCTGTTCCTCGCTTTCTACATCGATCCGGATTGGGCGCGCCGGCGCCGCGACCTGCCTTCGTCGGCGCCGTTGTTTGCACAGGCTGCGATCACGCTCGAACCCTGGCTGCACCAGGCCGCCGCCAACCTGCTCGACCATTTGAGCGATAATGAAAGCATCGACGACGTCGCCAATTACGAGATCGAGCGCTTCATCGATAGCCTGCTCGACGCCGCCGACGCCTCGGCGCCGCGGGAGGCGCGCATCCGGGTCAACACAATGCAGGATTTCCGCGTCCGCAAGGCAATCCAGCTGATGAAGGCCAATGTCTGCGAACGCATCTCCTTCGACGACGTCGCCCGCAGCGTCGGCCTGTCGCGGCCGCACTTCTTTGCTTTATTCAAGGAACAGACCAATCTGACGCCCAATGTCTACTGGAACACGCTGCGCATGGAGGAAGCCGTGCGGCAGCTGCAGTGGTCGCAGGAGCCGCTGATCTCGGTCGCCTGCAATCTCGGCTTCACCACCCAGGGCAATTTCTCGCGCTTCTTCCGCGACCATGTCGGCGTGCCGCCGACGCTTTACCGCGAAGCGGCGCGTGCCATGGCCTGAACGGGCCGTTCTTTTTCAGACTCCTTGATAGGGCCGCAAGACCCATTGATAAGCGCAACGCCGGCCGCCGCCCTACCCTGCAGCGTATCGAATTCGTAGGGGAATGATCATATGGCTGAAGTCACCGTCTCCAGCGTCATCGACGCGCCGGTCGAAAAGGTCTGGGCGCGCATACGCGACTTCAACGGCCTGCCGGGCTGGCATCCGCGCATGGTCAAGAGCCATATCGAAGACGGCAAGAGCGCCGAAACCATCGGCTGCGTGCGTAATTTCGAGCTCGCCAGCGGCGCGCGTATCCGCGAGAAACTGCTCGACTTCTCCGATTCGAATTTCCGCGTCAGCTACTCCATCCTGGAGACGCCGCAGCCGCTGACCAATCACAAGGCAACGCTGCAATTGCGCCGCGTGACCGACGGCGACCGCACCTATGCTGAATGGACCGCAACTTTCGACGCGGCGCCCGAAGAGGCCGACAAGATCGCCGCCGGCATGGCCGCCAATGTCTTCCAGGGTGGCTTCAATGCGTTGAAGAGCCATTTTTCTGGCCAGAGCTGAGTCAGGGGAGACTGCCATGGCGCTTGCCCTCCAGACCTTTTCGGCCGTCAGGGATGCCAACGCGGCGCTGAAGGCGCCCGGCACCCGCTATCTCGGGGGCGGCACGCTGGTCGTGCGCGCCGCCAATGAAGGCGATGTCTCCGTCACCGGCCTCGTCCGCTCGACCGATCCGACCCTCTCCGGGATCACCGTTGCCGGCGGCAAGGTCCGCATAGGCGCTTCGGTGACGATGGCGGCTATCGCCCGCCATCCGGAGCTTGCGGCGCTGTCCAAGGCCGCACGCGCCGTCGGCGGCCCGGCAATCCGCAATATGGCGACTGTCGGCGGCAATCTGTTCGCACCCGCGCCCTACGGTGATTTCGCTGTCGCCCTGCTGGCGTTGGATGCGACGGTCGGCACCGATGATGGGGAATTGCCTATCGAGGATTTTCTGGCCAGGCGGGACGACAGCCGCGCCATCGTCACATCAGTCGCCTTCGCGTTGCCGAAGGCCGAGAATTTCCGCTTCCTGAAAGTGTCGCGGGTCAAGCCGAAGGGCGTCTCCGTGCTCAGCATCGCCGCCGTTCTCGAACAGGCCGGCGACGGCACTGTCTCCTCGGCGCGGATCGCGCTCGGCTGCATGGCAGACCGGCCGATGCGCGCCCGTGCTGCGGAAAAGGCACTGATCGGCAGCAGGCTCGAGCAGGACGGCGTCGCAGCGGCGCTGGCTGCAGCCGGTGAAGGCACCTCGCCAATCACCGACCCGATCGCCAGCGCCTGGTATCGCGCCGAGGTTCTGCCGGTCCATCTCGGCCGGCTGCTGCTTACTTAACCACCGCTTGGGGGGCGCGCGTCTGTCCGATCAACCGGGCAGGCGCGCTGGGAGGAAAACATGGCAAAGGTTCCGGTTCAGTTCACGCTCAACGGCTCGGAGAAGGCCGAATTTGTCGACAGCGGCACGACGCTGCTGCACGCGCTGCGCGACAAGATCGGCGACACCTCGCCCAAGGGCGGCTGCCACCAGGGCACCTGCGGCGCCTGTTCGGTCATCATCGACGGCGAACTCCGGCTCTCTTGCCTGACGCTGGCCGAGACCTGCGGCGGCGCCGACATTCGCACCACATCGGGCCTCGCTGAGGCCGGCGTCCTGCATCCGCTGCAGCGTGCCTTCCTCGACGCCTTCGCCACACAATGCGGCTTCTGCACGCCGGGCATGATCATGGCCGCCAAGGTGCTGCTTGACCACACGCCCAATCCGAGCCGCGAGGATGTGGTCGAGGCGCTGTCCGGCAATATCTGCCGCTGCACCGGCTACGAGCCGATCATCCAGGCGGTGCTGACCGCGGCCCGAGCCAATTCGCAGAACGCGGCCTAAGGACCAAAAGAATGGAACTGCGCAAAAACTATTTCGCCGATCAGCGCAAGGACGGCCTGCACGAGATCGGCCATGGGCGGCCTCGGCTGGATTCGCCGGGACATGTGACGGGCAAGACCGCCTATTTCGCCGACCGCAACTTCCCGAATATGCTTCACCTGAAAATGGTGCGCAGTCCGCACCACCATGCCCGCATCCGTTCGATCGACACTTCCGAAGCGGAGAAGCATCCCGGCGTGGTGAAAATCCTCACCGCCAAGGATGTGCCGCACAATGTCTACACCATCCTGATCCTGATCCAGGTCGGACCGGAAGACGAAACGGTGCTGGCCGACGGCAAGGTGCGCTGGAAGGGCGAGGCCGTGGTGGCGGTGCTGGCCGAGACCGAGCGCGCGGCTCAGGAAGCGGCAGCCAAGGTCAAGGTCGATTATGAGGTGCTGCCGGCCGTCTTCGACATGGAAGAAGCGCTGAAGCCCGGCGCGCCTTTGGTCAACGAATATCACGGCCAGAATTATTACCTCTATGACAGCGGCGAATGCCGCAAGGTGCGCTTCGGCGATGTCGAGGCGGGCTTCGCTGGCGCCGACCACATCCTGGAACAGAGCTACCAGTCCTCGCCGATCGAGCATGCGCCGACCGAGACCACGGGCTGCGTCGTGGTGCCCGAAGGCAATGACCGCTTCACCTGCTACACCAACACCCAGGCGATGTTCTTCACCCTCGACAACGCGTCGATCATCCTGCAGATGCCCGGCTCCAAACTGCATTTCGTCGGCGGCACTGTCGGCGGCGGCTTTGGCGGCAAGGTCGACGTCATCGTCGAGCCGATCGCCATTCTTGGCGCCAAGCTGACAGGACGTCCCGTCTCCTTCATCTACAGCCGCGAAGAGGAGATGCAGATCTCCTCACCCCGCGCCGCCGAAAAGATAATCATCAAGGACGGCGTGATGAACGATGGCCGCATCGTTGCGCGCAAGGTGACCGGCTATACCGATGCCGGCGCCTATTCGCGCCACTCGCCTTATGGGGCGCAGAAGGGTGCCGCGCACTATCCCGGCCCCTACACCATCCCCAATGTCTGGATCGACACCTACTGCGTCTACACCAACCGCACACCCTCCTCCGCGATGCGCGGCTTCGGCGTCACCATCGGCGACTTCGCGCTTGAGGTGCAGATGGACAAGCTGGCGCGGCTGATCGGCATGGACCCGCTCGAATTCCGCTTCATCAACGCCTATCGCGATGGCGACATGAAGGCGCATCGCCAGCCGACCGAAGGAGCGGCGCTGATCGAGTGTATGCAGGAGGCGTCGCGCGCCGCCAACTGGCCTGTGGCGGAGAAGTATATGGCGATGTCCTCCTACAAGAAGGGAGCTTGAGATGGGGCTAAAGCGCGGACGCGGCGTCGCCGCGATCAACTATCCGACGGGCATGAACCTTGGCGGCGACCCGACGCAGGCGCTGGTGCATTCGACGCCGACCGGCAATTTCATGGTGACGCTTTCCAGCGTCGATCTCGGTCAGGGCTTGAAGCAGATCATGGCGCAGATCTGCGCCGAGACCATCGGCGTGCCGACGGACCGGGTTACCATCGACACCGCCGACACCGACACCGGTCCGCACTGCATGGGCACCTTCGCCTCGCGCGGCACCCACCGCGCCGGCAACGCCGTCATCCAGGCGGCCAAGGAAGCGCGCCAGGTGATGCTGGAAGTGGCGGCGGAAGAGCTGGAGGTGAACGCCTCCGATCTCGAAACTGATGGCGAGGGCAACATTCTGGTCAAGGGCGCGCCGCAAAAGTCGATCTCGATCTTCGATGTCGCGCTGTCGGCTCATTTCAAGCGTGGCCGCTCGATCTCAGGCCGCGGCATGTTCCTGATCCCGCGCTCCTATCCGGAGAAAGAGACCGGCGCGATGAAGCCGTCGACCTGCTACGCCCATGCCTGCACGGTGGCCGAGGTCGAGGTCGATGACGAGACGGGCGAGGTTACGGTGCTGACCGTCAAGAACGTCTTTGAGATCGGCCGCGCGCTGAACCCGAAAATGGTCGAGCAGCAACTGGTCGGCGGTTCCTGGATGGGCATCAGCCACGCGCTCTACGAAACGACCGAGCCCTATTATCCCAACCGCGACCATGGCGGCACCGACTTCAACCAGTATCTGATGCCGGGACCGGGCGATCTCGCCCAAACCGAGATCATCGTGCTGGAGCGGCCGTCGGCGGATGGTCCTTACGGTGCCAAAGGGCCAGGCGAAATGTGCGCGAACCCGCAGATCCCCGCGGTTACCAATGCCGTCTTCGACGCCGTCGGCGTGCGCATCGACACGCTGCCGATCACGCCGGAGCGCATATTGCGCGCGCTGAAGGCGCAAGCGGCGAACTGAGGACGACATGCAGGAGCCGAACGCAGAGACTGTCGCGACCTCACCGGAGGCGGTGGCATCCCGTCTCGCCGCTTCGCGTTATCTCGCCGACGACAGCCTGGCCACCGCCATCTTCCTGGCCATACGGCTGGGCAAGCCGTTGCTGCTCGAAGGCGCGCCCGGCGTCGGCAAGACCGAAGCGGCCAAGGCGATCGCGCAGCTGCTGGGCCGCGATCTGGTGCGGCTGCAATGCTATGAAGGAATCGACGCAGCACACGCGCTCTATGAATGGAACTACCAGCGCCAGTTGCTCGCCATCCGCCATGCCGGCGAGCACGAGATCGACATCTATGACGACCGCTTTCTGATCGCGCGGCCATTGCTGCAGGTGCTGCGGGCGCCGGAGCAGCGCGTGCTGCTGGTCGACGAGATCGACCGCTCCGACCACGAATTCGAAGCGCTACTGCTGGAATTCCTCTCCGACTTCCAGATCAGCATTCCTGAGCGCGGCACGGTCCGCGCCGAGGCGCAGCCGATCGTCATCCTGACCTCGAACCGAACCCGCGAACTGGCGGAGGCGCTGCGTCGGCGTTGCGTCTATCACTGGATCGGCTATCCCGACGCCGAGCGCGAAGCCGCCATCATCATGCTGCGCGCCGGCAATGTCGCCGAGACCACCGCGCGCGCCGTGGCGAATGCCGTGCAGTCGATCCGCGCGCGGCCACTGGCCAAGCCGCCCGGCATCTCCGAGGCCGTCGAATGGGCCAACGCCGCCACCATACTGGAGAAAGGCGGCAGCCCATGGCCGCAAGCCTTCCGCCGAGCCATCGGTGTGCTTATCAAGGACGAGGAGGATTTGTCCGCAATCGCGCCGGAGCTTGGCCAGATTGTCGAGGAGGCGCTGGGGTGACGTGTGAGGTCAACAGCTCGTTCATAGCGAGGTGGCCTCACCTGGGCACTGTGCAACGCTGGCAGGACAGAGGGGGGCGCGAAGGAATGATGCGTCAGGGAACCCTTCCTCTCGCCTCCGCGCCCTTCCTCCACTNTGGGGTGACGTGTGAGGTCAACAGCTCGTTCATAGCGAGGTGGCCTCACCTGGGCACTGTGCAACGCTGGCGGGACAGCGCCCCCCTCTGTCCTGCCGGACATCTCCCCCACAAGGGGGGAGATCAGCCGTCATCCTGGCTTTCGCCAATCTCCAGCGGCGCAGAAAGAACCGAAGCGCCAAAGCTGCTGATCTCCCCCCTTGTGGGGGAGATGTCCGGCAGGACAGAGGGGGGCGCGAAGGAATGATGCGTCAGGGAACCCTTCCTCTCGCCTCCGCGCCCTTCCTCCACNGGCAGGACAGAGGGGGGCGCGAAGGAATGATGCGTCAGGGAACCCTTCCTCTCGCCTCCGCGCCCTTCCTCCACTTCGCCCGGCTGCTGCGCCGCCACGCCTTTGCCGTCGCCCCCGAGCAGGTCTCCAGCTTCATGCAGGCGGTCACCCTGCTCGGTCCCCGCTCGATGGCCGACATCCGCGAGGCGGCGCTCGCAACGCTTGCCCCCCCGCCCGATCGCCGCGGCGAATTCGAGGCGCATTTTCGCAATCACTTCCATGGCGATGGCCAACCCTCGATCGAAGGCGAGGAAGACGAGGAAACCCGCATCAAAGACGATCACGGCACGCGCCAGGAGGAGAAACAGACCACGCGCCAGGAGAAAGGCGGCGATCTGTCGTCGGGCCTGGAGCAACTGAGCACGCGCGATTTTCAGCGTGACGATGACAGGCTGACCGCCTTTCGCCGCAAGCTCGCTTCAGCCCTCCCCGCGCGCCGCTCATTCCGCACCGTGCGCACCCATTCGCGTGGCAAGCTCGATCTGCGCCGCTCGCTCAGGGAAATCGTCACCGCCGATGGCGATATCCCCTCGCCGCAGCTCCGCCGCCGCCAGACGGTGCCGCGCAAACTGCTGATCCTGATCGACGTCTCCGGCTCGATGAAGCTGCATACATCGGATTATCTCAAATTGGCTCACGCCGCCGTACAAGGTGCTGACCGTGCCGAAATCTTCACCTTCGGCACGCAGCTCACCCGAATCACGTCCGCACTGCGTATCCGCGATCGCGACCAGGCTCTCGCCCAAGCGGCGGCACTCGTAGACGACTGGGACGGCGGCACGCGCATGGGACCGACCCTGCTCGCCTTCCTCTCGGTGCCCCGTTTCTCAGCCTTCGCCCGCGGCGCTGCTGTGATCATCCTGTCGGACGCGCTGGAGCGCGGCGACCATGCCGATCTCGAGACCGCGATACGCCGCCTGAGCGCCCGCGCCTTTCGCCTGTCGCTGGCCACACCTTTGGCCGGCGATCCGCGCTTCCAGCCGGCAACGGCGGCGTTGCGCGCCATCTTGCCCGATCTCGACGATCTCATCGACGGCTCGTCGCTCGGGAGTCTCACCGATTTCATCCTGTCGCTCGCCCGCCCGGCCACGGCGGCGTCCGCAATCTGGAAAAGGGTATCGTGATGCAGAAAGCCATCGACGCGCATTTCCACATCTGGCGCCAGCAGGATCAGCCCTGGCTGGTCGGGCCGATGGTGCCGCGCATTTTCGGCCCCTACGAGCCGATCCGCCGCGACTATCCGATCGAGGAATTTCTCGCCGATCAGCAAGGCGCAGGTGTCGAGAAGGCCGTCTATGTCCAGACCAACTGGGCCAAGGAGGATTTCGAAAAAGAAGTCGCCTTCCTGCAGAAGACTGCCGACGAGACCGGCTGGCCGCACGCTATCGTCGGCTATACCGATATGACTGTCGACGATGTCCGGCCCCAGATCGATCGATTGAAAAAGTACCCGCTGCTGCGCGGCGTGCGCATGCAGCTGCATTGGCACGAGACGCCGGCCTTCCGCTTCGCTGCCTCGGCCGATCAGGTCATCGACCCCAAGGTGCGGGCCAATGTCGCGCGGCTTAAAGACTATGGCCTGTCCTTCGACCTGCAGCTTTTCCCTGCCCAGATGAAGGACGGGCTGACGCTGGTCGGCGAGAACCCGCAGATCAACTTCATCCTCACCCATGCCGGCATGCTGACCGGCATGGAGCCGGAAACCACCGAGGCCTGGAAAGCCGGCCTGAGTACGCTATCAACAGCGCCGAACTTCTACGCCAAGCTGTCGGGCCTCGGCACCTTCGCCCACCGCAACGATCCGGCGTTGATTGCCTACATCGTCGACAATGCGATCGACATTCTGGGCGCTGACCACCTGATGTTCGGCTCCAACTTCCCGATAGAGAAGCTCTGGACCAGCCACGCCGAACTGATCAAGGCGCATCGTGCAGCCGTGGCGAAGCACGGTCCGGTGGCGGAAGCGGATATCTTTTGGAATACAGCAGAGAAGGTTTACAGACCGGCATAGCGCACGCTTTCCATTCTCCCACAGGGGAGAAGCGAAAGCCGCCCCTCACTTCACTTCAAACTCAGGATCGACCGGAATCTGCATCGCAGTCACCAGATGGTTGGTCTGCCCGGCCAGCCCGATGATCGACACCATCTCGCCATGCTGCGCATCGGTCAAGCCTTTGGCCCGCGCCGCAGCCGTGTGCGAATGGACGCAATAGGAGCAGCCATTGGCGGTCGACACAGCGATGTAGATCATCTCCTTGGTCAGCGGATCGATGGCGCTTTCCGTAGCCATCACCACTTTCACCTGGTCCCATGTCCGTTTCAGCAAGGCCGGATCGTTGGCCAGCCCGCGCCAGAAATTGTTGACGAAGTCCGACTTGCGCGTCGCGCGGATGTCGTCGAACACAGCCTTCGCAACCGGGATTTTTTCGACCTCGGCATCGCTGAGGAGTTTTGTGGCGGCCATGGCGTTTCCTTTCGTTGAATCGGTGGATCAGGTGGTTGAATCAGGTCTCGAGCAAGGGCGGCTAACCGGCTATTCCGATTCAGTTTTTGATGCTGACAGAACCATGGCGATTGGCCGAAGCATCTCAGCTTCGTCATTCAGGGGCGAAGCAGGCGCGAAGCGCCGTCGCGGAGACCCGAGCATGACGAAGGCGCTGAGGCCTTGGCCAATTGGTGACGTATGCGCACCGTCAAACACCGACCGGCAACCTAGTGCACTGCCGCATACATGATCTTCTCCTCCGTCGCCTCCGCCGGCGAGAACTCCTCCACGATGCGCCCCTGTCGGCACACCAGAATCCGATCCGACAGGTTCATGATTTCCGGCAGGTAGGACGAGATCACCACCACGGCCAACCCCTCGTCGGCCAGCCGGTTGATGATCTGGTGGATCTCGGCGATGGCGCCGACATCGACGCCGCGCGTCGGCTCGTCGAAGATCACGATACGCGGCTGCTGCACCAGCCCCTTGCCGATCACCACCTTCTGCTGGTTGCCGCCGGAAAGCTCGACCACGCGGGCATTGTCGTTGATCGCCTTGATGTTCAGCGTCTTCGTCCATTCAGCGGAAAGCGTGCGCATCTCCTGCTGGTTGATCACCCAGGCCTTTTCGCGGCCCGCCGCCAGGAGCCCGCCGAACAGGTTCTCGGCAACGCCCATCGTCTCGAAAATGCCCTCGCTCTTGCGGTCCTCGGTAACATAGACGATGCCGTCGGCGACCGCTTCGCTCGGCACGATATAGCGCACCGGCCGGTCGTCCAGCTCGATGGCGCCGCCGCGCAGGAAATCGCGCTTGTAGATGCCGGAGACGATCTTGAAGGTCTCGGTGCGGCCGGAGCCGATCAGCCCGAACACACCGGTGATCTGTGCCTGAAAGATCGAGAAGGAGGTGTTGCGCACGACATTGCTCATCGAAATGTCCTGCACCGACAGCACCTTCTTGCCGGCCTTGCGCAGCCTGGCCTCGTCGCGCTGGCGGTAGATCTGTCCCGACAGCGTACGCCCGACCATGGCGGCGACGATCTTGTCGCGGTCGAAGGCCGATGTGTCGTCGGTGATCACCAGTTCGCCATCGCGCAGGATTGTGATGCGGTCGGCGATCATCAGCGCCTCTTCCAATGCATGGCTGATGAAGACGATCGAGACGCCGTTCGCCTTCAGCCGCCGGATCAGTGCGAAAAAGTGCCGCTTCTCCTCCGGCGTCAGCGTCGCCGTCGGCTCGTCGAAGATGATGATCTCGGCATTGTGGTGAACGGCGCGCGCGATCTCGACCATCTGACGCTTGGCCGCGCCGAGCGTTGCCACCATGGCGTTCGGGTCGACCGGGAAGTTCAGCGATTGCAAAAACTGTTGCGCCGAAATGTAGGTGCCGCGCAGCCGGTTGAGAAACTTTTCGGTGCCGAGATAGAGGTTCTGCGCCACTGTCATCGACGGCACCAGGCTGGTCTCCTGGAACACCATGGCGATGCCGGCCTCGAGCGCCGCATGCGGCGAGGCGTAGGCGATCTCGCGGCCTTTGTGGAACATCTTGCCGGAAGTGGCGTCGACGACGCCGGCAATGATCTTGGTCAGGGTCGATTTTCCGGCGCCATTCTCGCCGAGCAGCGCGTGGATTTCGCCCTTGCGCAGTTCGAAGCTGACTTGTCTGACCGCGGGCACGCCGCGATAGTTTTTGGTGACGTTTTCCAGGCGCACGATCGGTTCCATCAGAAACCTCCCGCGTCGAGCACATAATCGCCGCCCCTGGAGGCGATGAATAGAAGTCCGTCCTTCTCCGCCACGCTGCAGATGCCGTGGCGCGTGCCGTTGGCGCGGCTGTGCAGGCTGAATTGCGGCTGCATGGTCCGGTCGAGCTTCACCACCAGCCCGTAGGAGCGGCTCGGCGACCAGGGCTTGTGGATGCCCATGGTGCGGATGCCGCCACATTGCAGCGGTTCGAGGAAGCTGCGGTTGGAGGCCAGCGCCGGCGCGATCCAATAGGCCGGCGGCACCTGGTCGATCATGTCGCGCCGGTAATGCGTTTCCTGCAGCACGAATTCGATCAGCCGGTTGCGCGGCGCGAACAGGGCCAGCCACGCGCCGCCATCGCCGGCCGGCGCAAGGCGCGCGGGATAGCCGGGCAGATGCGTCAGCACGGTCGAGCGGCTACCGGTTGCACCATCGAAGCGAACGAGCTGGTGACGCCAGCTTTCGCTGACCAGCACATCCCGCCCCGTGGGATGGAGCCCATAGGGAAAGGCGATCTCGCCGGCCACTTTGCGGAACCCGCCGCCGGCTGCGTCCCGCCTCCAAAGCGATCCGGACGCGCCCTTCTTCATCAGGTCGGCGGCCCATAGCGACGGCGCATGCTCAGCCGAGCCATTGGCCAGCCACAACGTGTCGTCCTCGGCATAGGCAAGCGCGGTGATGCAGCTGACGCCAGACGGCAGCGAAACCTCCTTGCCGGCGACCAGCAGCTTGCCGCTCTCAAGTCCGACCGTCAGTTCTCCCGACAGTGATAGAGCCAGCGCAGTGATGGGGGAAGGAAAGGTCTCGACAACCTTCGGCTCCACTCCTGCGGCAAGCGAATAGATGGCGTTGCCGCTGGAAGCGAGCAGCCGGCCATCGGCAACCAGCAGATTGTCGGGTTCGATCAGTCCGGCAAAAACCGGCGCATCATCGAGCCGCGTGTTGGGCCGGAAGGCGCCGTCGAGCGGCGGGATGGTGACGGCCTTGCCGCGAAACATGTCCAAGATAGGATCGAGGATCATGGCTGCGTTCCCCAATAAGAAGCGGAGCTGGTCCAGGTCGGGTCCGCGCCCGCAATCTTGTAGCGGCCGATGCGGTTGTTGAGGATGCCGCCGACGAACAGGAAACCCTTGTGCTCGCGCATCGAGGTGACCATCGGATGCGCGCCGCCGGTGAGGTCGCCCATCGCCTCGACAATGCCGCCCTTGTCGTTGAATTTCACCACGCCGCCGGTGTTGATGTTGGGGAACAGCCACTCGTCCTGCGGCAGCCGGCGCGTCATGCGCTTGCGCATATCGGGATGGCGCAGCGACAGGTCGAAGCTGGGCGTGCGCATGCCGAGCCACGCCATCCAGTAATTGCCGTCGGAGGCGCGGTTGATGTTGTCGGGATAGCCCGGCATGTCGCGGATGACGCATTCGGCGGCGCCCGCCTTTGGCCCTTCCAGCCAGTAGCGGTGGACGCGGCAGGCCCAGCTCTCAGCGAAGAACAGCGACTTACCATCATGCGCCATGCACACGCCATTGGTGTAGCGGTAGCCGTCGAGCAGTGTCTTCGTCGAACCGTCCTTCGGGTCATAGACCAGCAGCCGGCCGGTGGCGCGGTTCTCGATCGAGTCCAGCGCCCAATCGTGCGCGTCATAGCGCTTGGTGGAGTCAGTGAAATAGATGCGCCCGTCCGGCGCGATGTCGCAATCATTGGGGTCGCGCAGCCGCGCATCGTCTACGATCGAGGTCCAGGAGCGTGACGTCTCGGCCGACAAGCGCTTCACTTCCCGATCCGGTGAGACGGAATAGAGCCCCATGGCGCCGACGCAGCTGATCAGATTGCCCGATTTGTCGAAGGCCAGGCCTAGCGGAAAACCACCGATATGGGCAAACACCTCCGACTTAACGTAATCCGGCGCGAAGAAGCGGACGATCTCGCCATGGCGCGTGCCGCAATAGAGGTGATCGTCGCGGTCGAGGATGACGTCTTCCGGCCCTTCCAACTCGCCGAGCCCGATATGGTCGGCCGCCGACAGCCGGTTGTCGAGCGCGTAGGGCGTGCCTGAGCCCGGCACCGCAGACTGTGTCTCGCCCATCTTGAGATAGACCGGCGCGACATAGACTTCGTTGAGCACCTTATGTCGGTTCTTCAGCCAGCGGATGTCGATCGTCACCGCCACCGCCAGCATGATGCCCAGCACCATCTGGTTGGTGCCGGTGCCATAGCCCAGCCGGATCAGCCCGTTGGTCATGGTCAGCACGATGATGGCGCCCATCAGCCCCTTGATGACCGAGCCGCGGCCACCACCCAGGCTGACGCCGCCGACCACCGCCGCCGTCAGCGCCATGATCTCAAGGTTGAGGCCGGTGCCCGGCCCTGCCCCACTCAGGCGGCAAGCGATCAGGAAGCCGCCGATCGAGGCGCAGAAGCCGGAAAAGACATAGGTCATGAACACGATGCGGCGCACGCGAATGCCGGCATTGTGCGCCGAGCGCCTGGATCCGCCGACCGCCAGCACATGCCAGCCCGGCCGTGAGCGCGTCAGCGCGATATGGGTGACGATGGCAAGAATGATCGCCAGCCACACCGAGACCGAAAGCCCCCAGAAGGTGCTGTCGCCGATGAAGTCGAGCACATCGGATGTCGCCTGGGAAAGCTGCACGTCTGCGGCATAGGTGGTGACGAGAATATCGAACAGCGCCCGGCCAAAAATGAAGGTGACCAGCGTAGTCAGAAAGGCGCGCAGCCTGAGATAGCCGACGAGGTAGCCGTTGACGGCGCCGAAGATGAGCCCGGTGGCAAGCGATGCCGCCAGCGCCAGCCAGATAGACTGTTCGAGGATGAAGAAGACATAGACGGCGGAGAAGCAGGACAGCGCGAAGATCGAACCGACGGACAGATCGATGCCGCCGCCCAGCATCACCACCGTCATGCCGGTGACCACCATCGAGAACTCGCCGAGCTGGCGGGTCGATTCCTGTAGCGAGGTCAGCTTGAAGAAGCCGGGAATGATCGAGCCGAACACGCTGAGCGTCGCCACCAGCGCCAGGAACGGAATGGCGTTGTCGGTCCAGCGTTTTGTCAGGATTTCGCCGACCAGATGGTCGGGCACGAGATTGTAGCGCCATGACTGGAGGCGTTCGCGAAAGGACATCGGCGGCTGCTATTCCATGAGGGAACGAGGTGACCGGATTGTCCAGCCACCTCGTTTATTTCAGTCGAAAAAGCGCGGCTTACTTCGCCGCCGCTTCGGCCTGCAGCGCCTTCAGGTCCCAGCAGCTGTCGGGCTTGAGGTCGGCCTTGGTCGTAGCCTTCTCCAGTGTGTAGATGTAGGTGTGCGACGTGCCGGCCGGCTGGCCGCTCTGCAGCAGGAACTTGATGATAGCGTTCATGTCGCCGGACTGGCGAGCCAGATCGGTCATCACCACGGCGCCGTAAGTTCCGTCCTGCAATTTGTCGCAATCGGCCGCCTTCTCGCCGCCGCCGGTGGTGACCAAAAAGACCTTGCCGTCGAGCTTGGCGTCGCGGATGGCGGCGGATGCGCCGGTGGCGTCGCCATCCCAGAAGTCGATGATAGAGCAGATGTCCGGGTTCTGCTGCAGCATTGTCGTCGTCACGTTGCGCGACGTCGTCGGATCCCAGTTGGAGTCGGGCTTGGCCACGACTTTGAAGTCGGGGTGCTTCTCCAGCACCTTCATGATGCCGGCATACTGGTAGAGACTGGACGAGTTGGCCTGATCACCCTGCACAAGGCCGATCTTCTTCGACGAATTCTCGCCGCAGCCCTTGATCGCCGCTTCGGCCTCGAGTTGGCCGAGCCGGTCCCAGTCACTGCCGACAAAGGCGTCGGCCGGGAAGTTGGCGGGATTGTCGACCAGTATGACGTAGGTTCCGGCAGCCTGCGCCTTCTTCATCAGCTTGGAATAGGAGTTGAGATCCGGCGCATGGATGATCAGCACGTCCGGCCTTGTGTCGGACGAGATCGCGTCGGTGATCGCCTGTGCGCCGGCATCGACGACCCAGTTCGGATCGCGTGTTTCGAAGGTGCCGCCCCAGGCCTCGACTTCCGTCTTCAGATAGTGCGACCAGCCCTGCGCAAGGTCGAAGCCCATCGCCAGCGGCACCAGCATGACGCGCTTGCCCTTGAGCGCCTGCGCGTATGCGGCCGGGCCCGGATCGTCGGCGGCGAAGGTCGGCGCGACGAAGGCGGTAGCGGCAAGCGCCGTGGCGGCCGCCATCAGTGTTCTGATCAGTTTCATGTCACATCCTCTGTTTTTCACTTATTGCCGGCCGGTCCGCATGACCCGTCGGGTACCCCTTAGATGTCGCCCTGCTGCGCGGTCTGTTCGTCGCGCGGATTGATGATGCCGTCGACGATGATGGCTCCGAGCAGGATCGCCGCCTTGATCAGGTTTTGATAGAGCAGCGGAATGTCGATGATGGTCATCGCGTTCGACAGGATGCCGATAAGTGCAGCGCCCACCAGCACATTGCGCACTCCGCCCCGCCCGCCGGACAGGCCGATGCCGCCGATCACCGCCACCAGCACGATGTCATAGAGCAGCGTCGAGTTGACGACGCGGGTGTTGATCGAGTGCAGGCTCGACGCCGTCAGCAGGCCGGCGATCAGCGCGACGAAGGCCGAAACCACATAACGCAGCACCAGCATTGGCCGCACCGGAATGCCGATGTTGCGCGCGGCGACCGGATTGTCGCCGGCGAAATAGATGTAGCGGCCCCATTTGGTGTAGCGCAGGAACAGGAAGAACAGGAAGGCGAGCCCGGCGAAGACGAACACTTCGATCGGAATGTCGAGGAAACGCAGGCCGCCGAGCAACTCCACCCAATGGCCCTGAGGCACCGGCACCGCATCCTGTGTGATCAGTTGCGAGCGGACATAGCCGAAGACGAAGGAGCCGGTCGCCAGCGTCACGAAGATCGCCGGCACGTCGGCATAAGCGACGAGAAAACCGTTGAGCAGGCCGATGGCGAGCACGCCTGCCAGCACATAGGCGAAGGCGAGCCCATCAGGCGTTCCGGCGTTGAGCAATTGTAGATACCAGGCGACCGACATCGCCATGATCGCCACCGCCGACAGGTCGATGCCCCTGCCGATTATGACGACCGCCATGCCGAGCGCCAAAATGCCCAGCACCGACACCGAGCGGACGATGGCAACGAGATTGTTGGCAGCGATGAAACCAGGCAGCCCAATGGCAGCGGCGACGAACAGCACCACGGCGATGGCAAAGACAATGCCTTCCTGATTCAGGCTCCTGACATTTGGCCAGCCAATCGTGTTCATGTCTGCATTCGCCCCGATGGCAGCTCTGCCACCCCTTCCGAGAAAGCTAATCGGCTCGGCGCCGCTTCGTCAAATGAATCCGCGCTCGGAACACCCGTTGGCAGTGATAATCTTCCAGTGGACGCACCGATTGCTAGAACTGGCGCAATCCTAGGAAAAGGCTGCGCTTTTGGCATTTGGTTGCACCATTGCGCGTATGCGCGAAGGTGCCGTTCTGAGGCGAAAGCACAAGGCGGAATTAATTGCCGCCTGAGCGGCGAAAATTGCGAATTCAGGTCCTGGACGTGTGGCCTGAAACTTCGGCGCCTGCACCGGGCGGCAGCACGAGGAACCGCAACGCCGCCGCCAGCCCGATGGCGCCGATGACCAGGAAGGCGATGCGAAAATCGACGAGGTCGAGCGCCGGCCGGTGCCTGACGATCTGCGACAGGTTCAGAATGGCAGCCGCCACCGCTACGCCGAACAGCATCGACATCTGCTGCAGCATGGACGACAAAGTTGCCGCCGAGCTGCGCTGCGCCGCATCGATATCGGCGAAGGCCAGAGTATTCAGCGCTGTGAACTGCATCGAGCGCGTCAGGCCGGCGATCAGCATCAGCGCTACCACCAGCGCCTGCGGCGTCTCCGGCGAGATCGCAGCGCAGGCCATGATCGAGGCCGAGGCGATCAGGCCGTTGACGACCATGACCGTGCGAAAACCAAAGCGCCGCAGCGTCGGCGTCGTCACCGTCTTCATGCCGAGATTGCCGAGGAAATAGGCCAGGATCATCAAGCCGGCATCGACCGGCGAAAGGCCAAAGCCGACCTGAAACAGCAGCGCCAAAAGGAACGGCGTGGCGTTGATCGCCACGCGAAAAATGGTGCCGGCGGCAAGCGTAGAGATGGCGAAGGTCTGCACCCTGAACGCGCTGAGATCGAGCAGCGGATGCGGCGCGCGCCGGAGATGCCGCACCGCCAGCCAGCCGATGACGATGCCGGCGGCAACCAGCAGCACGGCGGGCAAGGCGCCGTCTTCCGGATGTGCGATGCGCTCAAGGCCGTAGAGCAGCAGCGCGAGCCCCAGCGACGTGAGGAAAAACCCCGGCCAATCCAGCGGCTTGGGATCGGCCGCGCGGTCGCCCGGAATGAAGCGCGCGACCAGCGCCAGCCCGACGAGCCCAAGCGGGACGTTGATGAAGAAATTCCAGTGCCAGGAGAGATAGGTTGTGATGAAGCCGCCAAGCACCGGCCCGACCACGGGCGCAAACAACGCCGGCCAGGTGATCAGCGCCGTGGCGTTGAGCAGCTCCGATTTCGACGCATTGCGCAGCACCAGAATTCGCCCGACCGGCGTCATCAGCGCGCTGCCAAGGCCTTGCACGACGCGAGCGGCAACGAACTGAGGCAGACTTTGCGAGAAGCCGCAGGCCAGCGAGGCCAGCGTGAACAGTACGATCGCCAGCAGGAAGATGTTGCGCGCGCCGAAGCGGTCGGCAAGCCAGCCCGACAGCGGCACGAACACTGCCATGGTCAGCATATAGGCGGTGATGCCGATGCTCATCGCCACCGCCGGCACGCCGAAGGATTGTCCCATCTGCGGCAGCGAGGTCGAGATGATCGTCGAATCCAGCAGCTGCATGAAAAAGGCGATGGCAACGATCAACGCCACGCGCCGCGCATTGCTGGCGGTTACGGCGGAGGCCTCGGTGTCGGGAACGGCAGTCATGGCGAACCGCGTTGAACAGCATATGGCTGGCCCCGTCCAGAGCTTATCCAACAAACTTCCGTGTCGGCTCGCAGCCTGTTATGGATGGGCGGGCGGCCAAGGACATTGCATGAAGCCTATCTATATCGACTACCTCAATGGCCTCGATATCGAAGCCCTGGAGATGACCGACGGCGAAATCATTGCCGCTGTCGAAGCCGGGCTTATCGCGCAAGGCAATGGCCAGACGGTGATCGAGCCGCGCGTCCATCTTGAACCCGCCCCTTCCTTCCATGGCCATTTCAACGTTCTGCGCGGCTACGTTGCGCCGCTCGATACGGCGGGCGTGAAAATCGTCGGCGACTATGTCGACAACTATCTGCACGGGCTCCCTTCAGAATTTGGCATTTTGAACCTGTTCGATCCGCGCACCGGCACGCCGCGCGCCATTCTCGACGCCACCGTCATCACCGACATGCGCACCGGCGCCGTCACCGCCATTGGCGCCAAACATCTGGCGCGCAAGAACTCCAAGGTGCTGGCCCATATCGGCGCGCGCGGCACCGCCTATTGGAATGTGCGCCTGCTCGACCATCTCTTCGACTTCGACGAGATCCGCGTCCATTCGCGCCGCCCGGAAAGCCGCGACGGCTTCGCCGCCAAACTCTCGGCCGATCTCGGCAAGAAAGTTACCGCGGTTGCCGACTGGGAAAGCTGCATCAAGGGCGCCGACATCGTCGTCGAGGCCTCGCGGCTGCCGGAGCCGCAGCCGCTGCTCAAGACCGAATGGATCAAGCCCGGTGCGCTGGTCGTGCCCTATGGTACGATGAGCGCGGTGGAGCTGTCATTGACCGACATCATGCAGAAAATGGTCGTCGACGACTGGGGCCAGTGCAAAGGCGGCAAGTTCGGCTCGCTGCGCGCCCATGTCGAGACCGGGCGGCTGAGCGAAGCGACGCTGCACGCCGAGCTCGGCCAGATCGCTGCCGGTCTCAAGCCGGGACGCCAGAGCGACGACGAGACGATCCTGTTCTGGCATCGCGGCCTGTCGCTGTCCGACATTGCGCTGGGCAAGGCGATGCTGGCCAAGGCTGCTGATAAAGGCATCGGCCAGAGGCTGCGCTTCGCATGAGCGCGCTCGTCCTCACCGGCGCCGGCGTCAGCGTCGAGGACGTTGCGCAGGTCGCCCGCGGCGGCCGCAAGGTCGAGGTTGAACCGACAGTCATCGAGAGGCTCGACAAAGCGCGAAAAGTGCTCGATCAGGTCGCCGCGTCCGGCCAGCAGATTTACGGCCTCAACACCGGGCTCGGCGCCAATCTCGGCACGTCGGTCGAGGGCGATGCCAGCGCCTTCCAGCGCCAGTTGCTGGAAGGGCGAAGCGGCGCTGTCGGCGAGCCGCTGCCGCAAGAAGCGGTGCGGGCGACCATGTTTGCCCGTGCCGCGATGTTCTCTGTTGGCGGTTCCGGCATTTCGCCGGCGGCTTTCACCGCCCTTGTCGATGCGCTCAATGCCGGCGTGCATCCGGTAATGCCGCAGCTGGGCTCGATCGGCGCCGGCGATCTCGTGCTGATGACGGCGCTCGCCCGTCTGCTGACCGGCGACGGCGAAGCTGACTATCAGGGTCGGCGCATGCCGGCGGCCAAGGCGTTGATGATGGCGCGGTTGGCTCCGATCAGCCTGGCGCCGAAAGACGGCCTGTCGCTGATCAACGCCTCGGCGGTATCAGCCGGCACTGGCGCGTTGGTACTGGCCGACGCGCTGTCGGCCTTTGCGCAACAGCAGCAGGCCGGCGCGCTGACCATGGAAGGGTTTGGCGCCAACCGCACCATCCTCGATCCGCGCCTGCATCTGGCGCGGCCGGCAGCCTGCCAGCAACTCGCGGCCAAGGGCCTGCGCGACCTGCTTGCCCGTGACGAGGAGCCGGCGCCGACCACCTTGCAGGACCCGTTGTCGATCCGCTGCATGCCGTCGATCCATGGTGCATTGATCCAGGCGATCGATCAGGCGCGGCTGGCGCTGGAGATCGAACTCAATGCCGCCGCCGACAATCCGCTGGTGCTGGGCGATGACGGGCTGGTTCTGTCGACCGGCAATTTCCACACCGCATCGCTGGCGCTTGCCTTCGAGACGCTCGGCCTGGCGATCGCGCAATGTGCCGCGGCAAGCGTTGCCCGCTTCATCCAGCTCGCCGGCTCCGGCCGCAACGGCCTGCCAAAATATTTGTCACCGGTCGGCGGCGCCTCGGCCGGTTTCGTGCCGCTGCAAAAGACCGCAACGGCAATCCTGGCCGGCATCCGCCACAAGGCCAATCCGGTGATGCTGGATTTCCTGGCCGTGTCCGAAGGCGTAGAGGACCACGCCACGCAGACGCCGCTTGCCGTGTCGAAATGCGCCGGGATGATCGCGCTGTGGCGACGGCTGATCGCCTTCGAACTGATGGCCGCCGCACAGGCCGTGGACCTGCGCGACGGTCTCAAGCTGGCGCCCGGCACAGCAGCGGTCCATACCGCGGTGCGCGCGCATGTAGCGATGCTCAGGGAGGACCGGCCGCTGGGAACGGATGCCGAGGTGCTCCATGCCATGCTCGCTGACGGAACATGGCAAGGTGCAGCGATGATCGGCAAGGAGGCCGAGTAGTTAGCCCTTTGCGTCCACCCGTTTCATGAACAGGCTGAGCTCGGCCGGATCCATGCGCACGACATGCCTGTCTTCCGGATAGGCGCCGCTATCGACGTCGGCAACGTACTCGGAAAACGCCGCGACGCGTTCCGCCTGCAGACGATCGTACTCGGCGGCGAAGTTGCGGTAGACCTTGGAATGGCGCGGCATGTGGCCCCGGTTCTGGCCAAGAATATCGTCGGCAAACAGATATTGCGCGTCGCAGCCGGTGCCCGCACCCATCGACAGCATGATCAGCGAGGTCCGTTCCGAGATCGCCTTCGCCACCTCGATCGGCACCACTTCGATCTCGGCGCCGAGAGCTCCAACGGCCTCATACTGCTTGACCGCCTCAAAAATCTGCATGGCGGTGTCGGCGGTCTTGCCGACGGCCTTGAAGCCGCCGGTCCAGGTGGCGCGGGACGGAATGAGGCCGACATGGCCGATGACGGGGATCGCGTCGTCGGCGAGCCGCTTCACGGTGGCGAAACCGGCGCTGCAATAAACGGCGTCGGCGCCGGCCTTGTAGAGCCGGAACGCCCAGCGCAGGAAATCGTCCGCCGTGCCGATCTCATAAAAATTCTCGCCCGGCATGGTGAACAGGCTGGGCGCCGCATCGCGATACTCAGGGTTGAGCACCAGCTCGGGCGGCACCGAGACGATATCGACCCCTGCCCGCTCGGCAGCCTCGGCCTCGTCCATGGTCAGGACGCGCAGCATGGTCAGCTGGCGCTTGCCCTTCATGGCGCGCAGATCGGCGACGGTCGGTCTCTTTCGGCTCATCGGGATGTCCCTGTTTGCTGGTTGCTTTTCCCGGTCACCTTACCGGCCCCGTAACAGGCCGGATAGAAGGCGGGTGGTTTATTCGCTACTCGGCCGCCGCCGACATATCGAGCTCGTGAAATTCACCGCGATAGGGCCGCGCCGTCGGCGGCAATTCGCGCTTGAGGAAATAATCCTCGTACCGCAGCTGCTTCAGCAGCACCGGCCAGACCTCGCGATAGGCATGCCACATGGACGGGTTCGCCGCCGGCAGGTCGTGCTTGATCAGCTCGTGCAGCCTCGGCAGCGCATGGTAGGGCACCATCGGAAACATGTGATGCTCGACGTGGTAATTCATGTTCCAGTAGATGAAGCGGCTGACCGGGTTCATGTAGACGGTGCGCGTGTTCAGCCGGTGGTCGACGACATTGTCGGCCAACCCGATATGCTGGAGCAGGCCGGTCAGAACCATGTGCCAGCTGCCATAAAGACGCGGCAGGCCGATCAGCACCAGCGGCAGCCATGAACCCAGCGCGATCGCGAGGGCGATCGTCGCAACGTACACGGCGACATGCCAGCGCGCCGCCGTGATGGCCTTGCCCTGTTCGGTCTCAGGAATGTAGCTCTTTTCGCCGTCCGACAGCTTGCCCAACGCCTGGCGCGCCAGGATCGGCAGCGAATAACGGAAATCGAGAATGCCGGTGAAGGCAAGCGCCGCCTTGACCAGATTTGGCGGCCGCATTACCGCAATCTCGGCGTCACGGCCGACGATGATCGTGTCGGTGTGATGCCGCGCATGGCTCCAGCGCCATTGCACCGGATTGCGCACCACCATGAAGCTGGCGATTTCGTAGATCGCATCATTCATCCAGCGTGTGCGGAAGGCGGTGCCATGGCCACATTCGTGCCAGCGCGAGTCGCTCGACGATCCATAGAGCACGCCATAGACGAGCAGGAACGGCACCACCCACCACGTGCCCCAGAACCAGATGATGCCGGCGGCCGAGCCCAGGATGGCTGCGATCCAGATGATGGTATCGCGGATCGCCGGCCCGTCGGAGCGCTGCATCAGTTCCTTCATTGCCTTGCGCGGCACGTCGGTGTGATACCACTCGGCCGAGGCCAGCCCGGTCTCGATCGCCCGGCGGGTGCTTTCGCCGACCAGGCCGTAATCGCGCTTTGTCTTGGCCGCCGTCGCCATCACCGTCTCGCCTACCTCAAAGCCCGTTGGCGCGGAACTTCCCGTCGAGAAATGTTTTCGCCCGCGGCACGTCGTCCTCGGTCAGATGCTCGATGATAACAGGGATGTTCGGGTGCTTCTCACTGAGCCGCTGCAGATAGAGATCGTAATTCAGCGATCCCAGCCCGGGCGCCGGCAGCTCGATCTCGCCGACGCCGCGGAAGGTCAGCCCCTCATGCGCGTCCGCGTCGCCGATATCGGCATGCTTCTCGGTCTTGTCGCTGCCTGAGCGCTTGACGTCCTTGGCGTGCGCGATGCGGATCTTGTCGGCCAGCGTGTCGAACACCTGGTTCAGCACCTGGTCCATGCGGTCGATATTGTGCGCCTCGAAATAGTTGGTCGGATCCATCAGCAGGCCGAGGCCTGGATGGTCGACCTGCGCGAACATTTTGACCGTCTCCTCGACCGAGCCGACGACATTGTTGGCATAGGTTTCGAGCAGGAACACCGCGCCGTGGTCGTAAGCCGTCTGGGCAAGGTCCGAGATCACCTTGCGGCATTCCTCGAAGCCTTCCTCGGTCTTGTTCCTGGGGTGATGCACCCAATCGGATTCGGTGTTGTATGTGCCGGTCTCCGAGATCACGTAGGGCGAGCCGAAGGCGCGCGCATTGCGGATGATTTCCTTGAGATAGCCGACGCGCTTGTCGCGCTCGGATTTGTCGGGATGAATGATGTTGGTGTAGCCCGAGATGCAGCAGACCGGCAGATTGTGGTCGCGAAACGTGTCGCGCACTGTCCTCGCCTTGTCCCCGGTGATCTGCCCGGCCGTGAGATCGACATCCCTGAAATGCATGTCGAGCTGCACCGTGTTGAAGCCGAGTGCACGGATGCGGCGGGCGGCCTCGGCGAGCTCATAGGGGAAATAGCCGGTGAATATACCTGCCTGCATCATGATGTGAACTCCTCCCTGTGAGCGATTCAGCCGCCACGCTATTCGGCGGCATGTTCAGTCGATCGATATCTCGGACAGCTTGACGGTGCGGCCTTGCGCCATCGAGCGGTAGCCGGCCTCGACCAGCGCCATCGTCTTGACGTTGTCGGCAACCGATAATGCCGGCGGCGCGCCTGTCTTTACCGCATGCTGCAATTGCTCCATCACGCCGATGAAGGCATGCGGGAACCACATCGTGTCCCAGCTCGGGCTGACCCACTTGCCATCCGTCGTCTCGGTCGAGGCGTAGGTCAGCGTCGAGGCCACGCCTTTCGGCCAGCCGATCGTGCCTTTGGCGACACCGTTGGTGCCGTCGACGCGCCAGTTGATGTGCTGGTCGTCCAGATAGCCCTCCTGACGTGGGCCGGACCAGACATCCTCCAGCGACACGGCGAGCACGCCGGAGGGAAAGCGCAGCGTCGAGACGGTGATGCCGTCGCTATGCTCGAATNCGACGCTCTTCCGATCTCATCCTCCAGCGACACGGCGAGCACGCCGGAGGGAAAGCGCAGCGTCGAGACGGTGATGCCGTCGCTATGCTCGAATGTCGTGCGCGGGTCCTTGCGTGTCAGCGTGGTGATTTCCGAGGGATCGCCGAACAGGAAGCGCAGCACGTCGAGATGATGCACGCTCATATTGGCCAGCGTCAGCCGGTCGTAGTCCTGAAGGAAAGTCTGCCAGTGCGGGATCGCATGCATGTCGATCTGCGCGAAGACGATGTCGCCCAGCGCGCCGCTGTCGATTATCTGCTTCAGCACGCGCATCGACTGGTCGTAGCGCATGTTCTGGTTGACCGAGAGGATCTTGCCGGACTTTGCGGCTTCGTCGCGCAGTTTCACGGCTTCATCGACCGACAGCGCCAGTGGCTTCTGCGCCAGGATCGCCTTGATGTGAGGCTGCTTCAGAGATCGGAAGAGCACACGTCTNCCGACAGCGCCAGTGGCTTCTGCGCCAGGATCGCCTTGATGTGAGGCTGCTTCAGCGCATGGCGGATCAGCGCCGGCTGCTGGTCGGGCGGGAAGGCAAGGTCGACGATCTCAATCTCGGGATTCTCGATCAGTTGTTCCGGCGTGTCGTGGACGGTCGGAATGCTCCAGCGTGCAGCTACCTTCTCGGCGCTGGCCTTGGTGCGCGAAGCGATGGCGACGACTGGGAAACCGGCCTGCGCATAGGCGGCAAGATGGCATTCGGCCATGATCATGCCGGCGCCGATGCAACCGATCCGGTATTCGCTGGTGCGAACCCTCACATCCGGCTCGAAACCCTGGCCTGCCATCCATTCCTCCCTTGGACGACAGGATATAACGCCATGGCCGGCCCATCAGCCAAGATCCGCTCCATCAATTCCCATCAGAACCATGCCGGGGTGACGGTGCGAACTAGTTTGCGGCAATCAGCACGGTGCTTTCCGGCGACCAGCTGAGCATTACATCCTGGCCTTCCGCCAGCCGGTCATTGCCGGTGTTCTGGACGATCACCTTCAGCATCTGGCCGGCGCGCTCGACGAAATAGGTGCTGTTGTTGCCGGCGAAGATGCGCTTGGAGACTTGCCCCTTCAGCGTGTTGGCATTGCCGCTCGATGCCCCGGCATCGGTGGCGATGCGAATGCGTTCGGGACGCACCGCGCAGCTGGCCTTCGTACCGGCGGCAAGCCGATCACCCACCCCGGCGGCAATCGCCGTGCCGTCCGGCAGGCGGATGCCGTTGCCGGTCGCATCGCCGCGAAAGATGTTGGCGTCACCGAGGAAGGTGGCGGCGAACTCGCTCTTCGGCCGGTCGTAGATCTCCTCCGGCGGCCCTTCCTGCACGAGCCTGCCGTCCCGCAAGATTCCGATGCGGTCGCTCATCGTCAGCGCCTCTTCCTGGTCGTGGGTGACGAAGATGGTGGTGATGCCGATCTCGCGCTGGATGCGCTTCAGCTCGATCTGCATGTCGACGCGCAGCGCCTTGTCGAGCGCGCCGAGCGGCTCGTCGAGCAGCAGCACGCGCGGCTTGGTGACAATGGCGCGCGCCAGCGCCACACGCTGGCGTTGGCCGCCGGAGAGCTGGTGCGGCCGGCGCTCGCCGAGCTTCCCGAGTTGGACGAAATCGAGCGCGCGCTGCACTTCGGTGGCGATCGTCGCTTTCGTTTCGCCGCGCACCGACAGGCCGAAGGCGACATTGTCGGCAACGCTCATATTGGGAAACAGCGCATAGTTCTGGAACACCATGCCGATGCGCCGCTTTTCGACCGGCACGCGTTCCACACTCTCGCCGCCAATGGCAATGCGGCCAGTATCGGGAAAGTCGAAGCCGGCGATCTGGCGAAGCAGCGTGGTCTTGCCGCTGCCCGATGGGCCGAGCAACGCATAAAAGCCGCCATCGGCGAAATCGATGGAGACGTCGTCCAGCGCCTTGTGCGCGCCAAAACTGCGCGAGACGTTCGATACCTGCACGCCGGCCATTATTTCTCTCCGCCGAATTTGAAGAAGCGCGCCGTGAGCAGCATCAGCGCCATCGACACGACGATGATGATGGTCGAGACCGCGTTGATCTCGGGCGTGAACCCCTTGCGGATCGCGGCGTAGATTTCGACCGGCAGCGTCGTCTGCCCCGGCGTCGCCAGGAAGTAGGAGACGACGAACTGGTCGAACGACACGGCAAAGGCGAACAAGCCGCCGGCAATGACGCCGGGCATGATCCACGGCAGCGTCACACGCCTCGTCACTTGCCACTGGTTGGCGCCGAGCGAGCGCGCCGCCTCTTCCAGCTCCGGTGCAAAAGTCTGCAGCCGGGCCGAGACGACGACGATGACATAGGGCAGCGCCAGCGCCACATGGCCGAGCAGGATGGCGAACAGGCCGCGGCCAATGCCGACGCCGAAGAAGAAGATCAGCATCGCCGTGCCGGTGATCAGCCACGGAATGGCGATTGGCGGAAACAGCAGCGCCTGCAGCACTTTCTTGCCGCGGAAATCATAGCGGAACAGCGCTAGCGAAGCGGCCGAGCCAAGCACCACTGAGATGAGCGTGGTGATGACCGCGATCTCGAGGCTGTTCCAGGTGGCCGCGATCAGCTGGTCGTTCTGCCAGAGCGAGGCATACCATTCCGTCGTCCATTCGAACGGCAATTGGTAGAAGGGCGAGACGTTGAACGACATCAGCGCCATGATGATGATCGGCAGATAGAGGAAGGCGAGCAGCAGGAAGATGTAAAACCGGCCCAGCCCTTGGAGGATGCGGGTGGTCTTCATCACGCGGCCCTCTTCAGCACCGGCGAGGCAACTGCGAGGATGACCAGCACGACGGCGAGCAGGATGAACGACAATGCCGCACCAAGCGGCCAGTTGAACACGGCGACGAACTGGTCTTCGATCACCGTGCCGTAGAAGGTGCCGGTGCGACCGCCGAGAATGCGCGGCTCCATGAACGAGCCGACGACCGGCACGAAGATCAGTGCCGCACCTGCCACCAGGCCGGGCATAGACATCGGGATGATCACCCGCTTCAGCACCTGCAGCCGCGAGGCGCCGAGCGAGCGCCCGGCCTCGATCAGCGAGTCGTCGATTGCCTGCAGCGTGAGATAGCAGGTCAGCACCATATAGGGCACGTAGGAGTGCACCAGGCCGATGATGATTGCGGGATAGGAATACATCAGGTCGATGTTGATCTTGAACGGCAGCACGGCGTTGAGCGCCGTGTCGAGGATGCCGCCCTCGCGCAGCACCATCGCCCAGGAGAAGATGCGCACCAGCCCGTTCGACCAGAACGGCAGGATGACCAGCAGGAAGATCGCCTCGCGGCTGCGCCCCTTCAGCACCTTGGCCAACACATAGGCTGCGGGATAACCGATGACGACGCACCACAAAGTCACTTCGAGGCCGAGCCGCAGCGAAGCGAGCAGCAGCGTCAGGTACAGGCTCTGCGAGAAGAAGGCGGCGTAATTGCCAAGGGTCAAGGCCCACGGCTTTCCCGACAGCGGCAGGTCGGTCATGAAGGAGAAGAACACCATGGCCGAGAGCGGCAGGAAGATCGCCACCGTCAGCCAGAGATAGGCCGGCGCCAGCAGCGGCAGGGCCGATCTCAGCCCGCTGCGCGACGCGACCGCACCCTGTACCGCCATGATACCCTCCTCCCCAGGATTGAAGGGCCAGCCGGCGCCAACCGCCGGCTGGTCCGGACGTGAGCGTTACTTCACGTCGACTTTGAGCTGCTGCCACAGCGCCAGATAGGCCTCGCGCTGCGCGTCGGTGATCGGCGCCTGGAACTGGATGCGCTTGGCCACCTCGGGATCGCCCATCACCTTGCGGTTGAAGGAGTCTTCAGGCAGCGCTTCCACCGCCTTGGTGTTGGCCGACACCGGAGCGCCGACCTTGGTGACCCATTCGACATAGAATTTCGGATCGATCATCCAGTTGATGAAGGCCTGCGCACCTTCGACATTCTTCGAGCCCACCGGGATCGAGAACGCGTCGAGCCAGGCGACGGCGCCTTCCTGCGGAACGACCAGCGAGACCGGCAGCTTGAAGTGGGTCTTGGCGCGATCGGCCGAGCCGCTCCAATAGGTGCCGATGTCGATCTGGTTGGAGGCGACCATCTGGTTCCAGTCGTTCTCCGAACTCCAGAACGTCTTGATCTGCGGCATCAGCGAGGTCAGCTTCGCCTTGACCGCTTCCATATCCTTGATGTCGTTGATATTCTGACCGGTGGCGATGGCGCCGAACTGCACCGCTTCGACAGCGTCGTCGCGAATGACGACCCGGCCCTTATGCGCTGGGTCCCACATTTCGGCGATCGAGGTCGGTGGCTTGTCGAAGGACTTTTCGTTGATTGCCAGCGCCGTCAGGCCCCACACCCACGGCACGCCATAGACCTTGCCGTCATGGTCGAGCATCGGCGATTGCGCCTTGTCCTTGCTGATGTCGGCATAGTTCGGCAGCTTCGAGACATCGATCGGCTGGATCAGCTTTTCCGCCATCGCCTGATCGTTGAAGGCGGCGTTGATCATGACCACGTCATAGAGGCCCGGATTGGTGCGGATCTTGGTCAGCATTTCCTGTTCGGAATTGAAGAAGTCGTTGACGACCTTGTTGCCGGTCGCCTTTTCGAAGGCTTCGATCGCCCACGGCTCGTCGGCGCCGTAGCCCTTCCAGTTGAGCACATGCACTTCGGCGGCACTGGCGGCCAGCGTGAGCGCGGAGGTGATGACGGCGGTCGCCGTCAGCAGGGCAGTCAGTCTTGGCATGCGCATGTTCGTTCCTCTCTTGTTTGCCCGCTTGGCGGGTCAGGCTGTCTGATGGGCCTTCTGGTTCTGGCCCGGCTCGCCCGTGGCGGCCTGGCTCAGGAAAGTCTGGATCTCGCTGTCGGTCGGCGCCGATGAGCCGCCATGGCGGGTGACGGAAAGTGCTGCCGCCGCATTGGCATAGCGCGCCGCCTCGAAGGGATGCACGCCGCGCGAGAGTGCACTGACGAAACCGCCGATATGGGTGTCGCCGGCGCCATTGGTGTCGATGGCATCGACCTTGAAGCCGGCAATGGTCTGCGTCTCGCCATTGACCAACCTCACGAAACAGCCCTTGGCGCCGGCGCGGATAACGACGCCTTCGGCCTTTGGGCAGTGGTCGGCGAGCAGCCGGGCGGCGAGTGCCTCGACATCGCCTTGCCCAGCGATCTCGACCGCTTCCGTCATGTTGCAGCTCAGCCATGTCGTACGGGCAAGCACCCGCGAAAGGATGGGACGTGGGATATCCGCGATGACCGGCGTTGGATCGAAAACGAAGGGAATGTTTCCTGGCAGCGCCTCGATCCAGTCGGTCAGCGCGTCGCGGCTGTCGGAATAGCTCAGCGTATAGCCCGACGTGAACACCCAATCATCAGGCGCGACCACCACGGGCCTCATCATCTCGAGGCTGAGAAAGCTCTCCGCACCGGGCCACGACACGAAGGTGCGCTCGGCATCCCCGGAGATCATGGCGACGCAATTGCCGCTGTCCATGACCGGCGATGGCGGCGTCAGCGTTGTGATGCCTTCGGCCGCAAATGCGGCGCGCAAAAAATCGCCATTCGGTCCGCTGCCGAGCCGGCCGCCGAAGACCACCGTCATGCCGGTGCGGCTGGCCGCCACCATCATGTTGAAGCCGCCGCCGGCGACCTGCGCAAAGCTCGACGCGGTCTTCTCGCAGCCCGGGGCCGGCAAGGCGTCGATGCGGTAGACATAGTCGACGACGGCGCTGCCGATATGGACCAGACGCCCACTCATGCCGCGGCATCCTTGCTGGCCTTTGCCGTGCGCGCCGCGACGAGGTCTTCGGCAAGCGAGCGCACCTCCCCCATATCTATGCCGACGAGCCCGGCAATGTGTTGTTGCGGCAGTTGCGAAAAGCCGACGCAGGCGCCGGCCATGCCTGAGGCAATCGCGCCGATCGTGTCGGTGTCGCCGCCGAGATTGGCGCTGATGATTGCCGCTTGCCAGGGATCGCCCTGCGCGACTTCAAGCACGGCGAAAGCTGCCGGCACGGACTCCTGGCTGGCCACACCGGTGCCGACGAGATCGGTGATGAGCCCGATCGCATCCCGCATGGTCTTGCCGCGCACGAGCTCCTGCGCCCAGGCGATACGCGCGGCGATATCGCCACCAGTCACCCAATGTCCGAGCCTGGCGCCTCGCCGCGCGGCTGCTACCGCGCTGTCGGAAGCGGCACGCCAGTCGCCGCCGGCGACGCCACGGCTGACGGCGGCGGCGACGGCGGCAGCCGTGGCAATGGCGATCGAGGTGTTGTGCGTCGCGCGGCAGGTCTCCGCCACCTTGGCGATAAAAGCGTCGAGCGGTTCCAGCGGCATCATGATGCCGACCGGCGCGATGCGCATGGCCGCGCCATTGGTGTCGCCCCGGCTTCCCGCCTCTTCCGCCGGCACGCCGTCATTGATGGCGTCGATGGCGCGCTTGGTCGATGGTCCCAGCAGGTCATAGCTGCCGCGCGCCTTGACCTCGCGCTCCCAGTCGAGCAGTGCGTTCACCCAGCGCGCATGATCGAAGCGGTCGCCGGACTCGACGAGAATGCGACCAAGCAGCAGCGCCTGTTCGGTATCGTCGGTGATGGTGCCGGCAACGAGCCCCTTCGACACCGGATGATCGGCAAACGGCGCCACGAAATCCTCGACATGGCCGTATAGCTCGGCGATCCGCGCCGGCGACAGAAGCTGCGTCGGCATGCCCAGCGCATCACCGAGCGCCCCACCGACAAGCGCGCCCATGGCGCGATCGAGCGTGTCGTTGGTTCTGTCCGGCATCGCTCAAAACCTCATATGCAGCGCGAAATGCGCCGGGTTGAGCAGGCTGGTTACATATTCGATCGGCCGGTCGTCAGCCGCACGCGTCAGCCGGCGTCCGCGCAGGAACGGCGTGCCTTGCGGGCAGCCGAGAATGGCGGCGTCTTCGGCATTCAGCATCTCGATGCCGACCCATTCCTCGCCATGGTCTGGGATGAGGCCGGCGCCGCGCAGCGTCTGGTGCAGCGAGCCTTCGCGCAGACCGCGCAGCGGCACGTCCTCCAGTTCGGGCGACAGCGGCAGACGGCTGCGTTCGATGGAGATCGCATGGCCGTCGCTGGCATTGGTGCGCACCCGGTCGACGGCGATGAAGAACGGGCTTTCGATGCCAAGCAGCGCGGCAAGATCGGCATCCTCGATCACTTCAAGCCGCAGCGTCCGCGTCTCGGCATTGGCGCCGGCATTGGCCAGCGCCCGCGACCAGCCAATGCTGTCATCGACCGGCTTGCCGTCGAAAGTGACGAAGGAGCCGATGCCGACCTTGGTCGTGATCAGCCCACGGCTGGACAACTCCTCGAGGCCCTTGCGGACCGTGTTGCGGCTGACGGAAAAGCGCTGGACGAGTTCGTTCTCGCTTTGCAGGCGGTCGCCGAAGCCAAGCACGCCGGAGCGGATCTCATGTTCGAGAACGGTGGCGATCTGCTCGGGCTTGCCCGTGCCGGGAGAAAGTTGAACCGCGCGCCGCTTCATATGGGTACCTGTTCAGTAAACCTGTATAGTCCTGTTCGATATTGGAGTTGAAGGGCGGCGTCAACGATATATTTGGATTCACGCATATGCGTTGTGCTCAGGTGCCCCGGGCATCGTTTGTTCGCATGGCGACGCTAACCGCGCAGGGCGTCGCGTCTCCGAGACAGAGCGGGGGCAGCGCTTCCCTCAGGCGATTAGCCTTGCGCTCACACGAAGAAAAATTCCTCAATCCGTTGCTTGGCCGTCCGCAGCGCTGGCAGGATATCCCGCTCCATCGCCTCGACGGAGAACCGCGCCGACTGCGTCGAGACGTTGATCGCCGCCACGGTCTTGCCGGCGCGGTCATAGATCGGCACGGCTATCGAGCGCAGGCCAAGTTCCAGCTCTTCATCGACGACGGCAAAGCCATCCGCCCTCGCCGCGTCGATGGCCTTGGCCAGCGCGGCGCGGCTGGTGATCGTCTTCGGCGTGCGCCGTTCGATCCTCGCCTCTGCAAGCAAGGCCTTCAGCTCATCCGCGCCCAGCCCCGCAAGCAGGACGCGCCCCATCGAGGTGCAATGCGCCGGCAGCCTGGTGCCGACATCGAGCGAAACGCTGAGGATGCGGCGGCCAGGAATGCGCGCGACATAGACGACTTCCTCGCCCGACAGCACCGCCGCGTTACAGGCCTCGTCGAACTGGAC
Organism: Mesorhizobium sp. LSJC269B00; assembly: GCF_000502815.1. NCBI lineage: Bacteria > Pseudomonadati > Pseudomonadota > Alphaproteobacteria > Hyphomicrobiales > Phyllobacteriaceae > Mesorhizobium > Mesorhizobium sp. LSJC269B00. Next base: position 241,695 of record NZ_AYVN01000004.1, on the reverse strand, counting down.
GGCCACGTCGCGCATGATGGGTGCGGCGAATGTCCACAGCGAGGCGCCGCCGAGCCAGGAGCGCACGATGGTGAGCAGGCGCGGCGATAGCGAAAACTGCCGGCCGGATTGCGTGGCATAGCCGGTCGCGGTTAGCGTCAGCAGGAAGCGACGCGCGCCGGCGCGGGTCAGCCCCGCCTCCTCCGCCATTTCGGTCAGCGTCATCCCGGCCGGATGCCGGGCCAGTATCTCCATGACTGCAAGGCCGCGCTCCAGCGAGCCGACATGGTCGCGTGTCGTTGCCTCGTCCTCCATGCGGCCTCCGCAAGACAATGCGCCGCCTTGACTCGTCTCGGCGGCGCGATGTAAAAATATCTCATACAAAACAAATGTTCGCAATACGAACTTTTTGAACTTCGGAGTTCTTGGCGATGGTCAATTTCCTGCCGCTCAAACAGGCCGTGGCTGAGAACCTGCATGATGGCGATACGGTCGCCTTCGAAGGCTTCACGCATCTGATCCCGACGGCGGCGGCGCATGAGGCCATCCGCCAGGGCTTTCGCGACCTGACGCTCATCCGCATGACCCCCGACCTGATCTACGACCAGATGATCGGCATGGGCATGGCCAAGAAGATCATCTTCTCCTATGTCGGCAATCCCGGCGTCGGCCTGCTGCGCCGCGCCCGCGACGCCATCGAGAACGGCTTCCCCCGGTCGATCGAGATCGAGGAGCACAGCCATGCCGGCATGGCCAACGCCTACGAGGCGGGAGCTGCCGGCCTGCCTTGCGCGGTGTTCCGCGGCTATCGCGGCGCCGGGCTGGCGGCAGTCAATCCCAACATCCGCTCGGTCACCTGCCCGTTCACCGGCGAGGTGCTTGCCGCCGTTCCTTCCATCCGACCGGACGTGACCTTCATCCACGCTCAGAAGGCCGACAAAAAAGGCAATGTGCTGGTCGAAGGCATTATCGGCATCCAGAAGGAAGCGGTGCTCGCGGCCAAGCGCGCCGTGGTGACGGTAGAGGAAGTCGTCGACAATTTCGACGACCTGCATCCCAACCTCACCGTGCTGCCGCGCTGGACCATCGCTGCGATCTCGGTGGTATCAGGCGGTTCGCATCCCTCCTACACGCACGGCTACTATGCCAGGGACAACGCCGCCTATCTCGAATGGGACGACATCGCCGCCGACCGTGAAAAATTCCAGACCTGGATGCAGGCCAATGTCCTTGAGCGCACGGCGGACGATTTCGCCGGCCGCGTAAAGCATCTGAGGAGCGCGGCATGAGCGGCTTTACTCCCAATGAGATGATGACGATTGCCGCCAGCCGAGCCCTGAAAAACGACGATGTCTGCTTCGTCGGCATTGGCGCGCCGTCGGCCGCCTGCAACGTCGCGCGACTGACGCATGCGCCCGACATCACGCTGATCTATGAAAGCGGCACCATCGGCACCGCGCCCGATGTTTTGCCGCTGTCGATCGGTGACGGCGAACTTTGCGACACCGCCGTCACGACCGTCTCGGTGCCGGAGATGTTTCGCTACTGGCTGCAGGGCGGTCGCATTTCGATCGGTTTCCTCGGTGCCGCCCAGCTCGACAAGTTCGGCAACATCAACACCACCATCATCGGCGACTTTGCGCATCCCAAGACCCGCCTGCCCGGCGGCGGCGGCGCGCCGGAGATCGCCACCTCGTCGAAGGAGATCTACATCACCATGGCGCAGTCCAAGCGCGGCATGGTCGAGAAGATCGACTTCTTCACCTCCTTCGGCCATGGCAATGGCGGCGACCATCGCCAGCGCCTCGGCATCGAGACCGCTGGACCGACGCTGCTGATCACCGACCTCGCCATCTGGAAGCCCGACCCGATGAGCAAGGAATTCACCGTGGTGTCGCTGCATCCCGGCGTGACGCGGCAGCAGGTGCAGGACAGCTGCGGCTGGATCGTAAAGTTCGCCGAGACGCTTGACGAAACGCCGGCGCCGACGGAACTCGAGCTGACGACATTGCGTGACCTGCAGGCCCGCACCAAGGCGGCGCATGAGGGAAGCGGAAAAGAAAAGGCCGCATGACATGACCGAGGCATTCATCTGCGATTACATCCGCACCCCGATCGGCCGTTTCGGCGGCTCGCTGTCGTCGGTGCGGGCCGACGATCTTGGCGCCATCCCGCTGAAGGCGCTGGTCGAGCGCAATGCCGGCATCGACTGGCAGGCTGTCGACGACGTCGTCTATGGCTGCGCCAATCAGGCCGGCGAGGACAACCGCAATGTAGCCCGCATGTCGCTGCTCCTGGCCGGACTGCCGAAGGAAATTTCAGGCTCGACCGTCAATCGCCTCTGCGGGTCCGGCATGGACGCGCTCACCATTGCCGCCCGCGCCATCAAGGCGGGCGAAGCCGAGTTGATGATCGCCGGCGGCGTCGAATCGATGAGCCGCGCGCCCTTCGTCATGCCCAAGGCCGAGACCGCCTTTTCACGCCATGCCGAGATCCATGACACCACCATCGGCTGGCGTTTCATCAACCCGCTGATGAAGAAACAATATGGCGTCGATTCCATGCCGGAGACCGGCGAGAACGTCGCCGAGGATTTTTCAGTGTCGCGCGCCGACCAGGACGCCTTTGCTGTGCGCAGCCAGGACAAGGCCGTCGCGGCACAGGCCAATGGCCGGCTGGCGAAGGAGATTACCCCGGTGACGGTCCCGCAGAAAAAGGGCGATGCGACTATCGTATCGAAGGATGAGCATCCCCGCGCCGGCACCACGGTCGAGTCGCTGGCCAAATTGCCGACGCCGTTCCGGCAAGACGGCACGGTCACCGCCGGCAACGCATCGGGCGTCAACGATGGCGCGGCGGCGCTGATCATCGCCTCCGAAGCGGCTGTGAAAAAACACGGCCTGACGCCGATCGCCCGCATCCTCGGCGGCGCTGCCGCCGGCGTGGCGCCGCGCATCATGGGCATCGGCCCTGCTCCGGCGACACAAAAGCTCTGCGCTCGCCTCGGCCTGACACCGCACCAATTCGATGTCATCGAACTCAACGAAGCCTTCGCCTCCCAAGGCATCGCCGTGCTCCGCCAACTCGGCATCGCCGAGGATGCGGAGCACGTCAACCCCAATGGCGGCGCCATCGCGCTTGGTCATCCCTTGGGCATGTCGGGCGCGCGCATTGCAGGCACGGCTGCGCTGGAGCTTCGCGAGCGCGGCGCCCGCTATGCGCTCGCCACCATGTGCATCGGCGTCGGCCAGGGCATCGCAGTGGCGCTCGAACGGGTTTGAGATCGCACTGCCCTTAATAGGGCAAACCGACATAGTTCTCCGCCAGCGCGGTCGACGCCGCCTGCGAATGCACGAGATAGTCGAGCTCGGCTTCCTGGATGCGCTGGCCGAACTCGCCCGTATCGGGAAAGCGGTGCAGCATCGTCGTCATCCACCAGGAGAAGCGCACCGCCTTCCACACCCGAGCCAGCGCTTTGGCTGAATAGGCGTCAAGCCCGGCCTGCGATTTGTCCAGATAGAATTCGCGAAGTCCGGCAAAGAGATAGCGCACGTCGCTGGCAGCGAGGTTGAGCCCTTTGGCGCCGGTCGGGGGCACGATATGGGCGGCGTCGCCGACCAGGAACAGCCGGCCGAAGCGCATCGGCTCGGCAACGAAGGAGCGCAGCGGCGCGATCGACTTTTCGAAGGACGGCCCGGTAACAACGGCGGCGGCAGTCTGCTCGGGCAGGCGACGGCGCAACTCATCCCAGAAGCGGTCGTCGCTCCAGGCCTCGACGCTCTCATCAACCGGAACCTGCACATAGTAGCGGCTGCGATGTGTCGAGCGCATCGAGCACAGCGCAAAGCCCCGCTCATGGTTGGCGTAGACCAGTTCGTGATCGGCCGGCGGCACTTCGGCCAGCACGCCGAGCCAGCCGAAGGGATAGGTCCGCTCGAAGGTTTTCAGCGCCCGCTCAGGCACCGATTTGCGGCTGACGCCGTGATAGCCATCGCAGCCGGCGATGAAGTCGCAGTCGATGCGATGGCCGACGCCGTCCTTGCTATAGGTGACGTAAGGCGCTTCGCCATCGAAACCATGCAGCGCGACGTTGGCCGCCTCATAGACGGTGGTCAGCCCGGCCGCCTCGCGCTTGTCCATCAGATCGTGCGTCACTTCGGTCTGGCCATAGACGGTGACATGCTTTCCCCCAGTCAGTGCCGTGAGGTCGAGCCGGTGCAGGCCGCCGCCGAAGGCAAGCGAGATGCCGGCATGCAGCAGGCCCTCGGCATGCAGCCTTGCAGCTGCGCCCGCCTCTTCGAGCAACTCGACGGTGCCTTGTTCGAGCACCCCTGCCCGCACCCGGCCAAGCACATGCTCCCGGCTCGAACGTTCGAGGATCACCGTCTCGACGCCAATGGTGCCGAGAAGCTGGCCAAGCAGCAGCCCGGACGGTCCGGAGCCGACAATGACAATCCGGGTGCGCATCAGTGTCCCAGGCTTTCGATCTGTCCGGCGAGTTCGGCGGCGAGCCGTAGCGCAGCCGCGGTCGCAACCGCCATCTGCGGCAAGAGCAGCCATTCCAGCGTCCAGGCAGCACCGGAGCGCTCCTGCTCATGCACCAGCGCCTGATGCATGCCGGAAAGCTGGGTGGCGTTGAAGCGCGCCAGCGTCACCAGCACTTCCGCCTTCACCGGGTTCTGCTTGTGCGGCATGGCCGACGAGCCGCCGCCGCCGGACAGCTTGATGTCGGTTCTATCTTGAGCCATCAGCGCAATGTCCTGGCCGAACTTGCCGAGGCTGCCGGTGATGAGCGATAGCAGCCCGGCGAATTCGGCCAGCGCATCCCGCTGGCTGTGCCATTGCGGCGCGTCGCCAAGGCCGAGCTTTGCGGCAAGGGCCGCGCGCACGGCAGGTCCTTTGTCGCCCAGCTTCTCCAGCGTGCCGGCGGCGCCGCCAAACTGCACCACGAGCAGACGCTTGGATTGCTCCGACAGTCTCTGCTGATGCCGTTGCAGCGGCGTGCGCCACACCGCCACGCGGTCCGACGCCTGAATTGGGATCGCCGGCTGCATGCGCGTCATCGCTGTCAATGCACGGCTGCCAAAACGTTCTTCCAGCCCCACCAGCCGCAGAATGTTTTCAGTCAGCAGCAGGTCGAGATGTTCAATGAGCCGGCGCAGCCGAAGCACCAGGCCAGTGTCGATGACGTCCTGGCTGGTTGCGCCGAAATGCACGCCGGCGTCGTGCGGCGCCCCGACCGCTGCCTTCAACTGGCGCACCAGTTCGGGCACGATCACGCCATCCTTCGCCACACCGGCCCGCAGCCGCGCGGTGTCCGGCTTGTATGACAACAGGACAGGTACAATCGCCGCGGCGGCATCCGTGCCGATAGTCCCGCTTTCGGCTTCCGCTTGCGCCAGCGCGCGCTCGAAATCGAGCATGGCGGCGATTTCCGCATCCACCGAAAAATGCCGAGCCGCCTCCTCGTCGCCGAGCAGGCCGGAGAGCAGCGGATGGTCGAAGGGCGATACGGTCATGTCATTGGTTTCCTGACCGTCAGCTGTCGAAGAAGACCGTTTCCTTCTCCCCTTGGAGATGGACGTCGAAAATATAGTTGTCGCCTTGCCGCTCGGCGATCAGCGTCGGCACGCGCACCTTGTGCTCGATGCGGGCCAGGATCGGATCCTCGGCATTGGCCTTGGCCTCGTCGGAGAAATAGAGCCGCGTGTGGAGGCCGATATTGATGCCGCGGGCGACGATCCACAGGCTGATATGCGGCGCCATCAGCCGGCCGTCGCCATACGGCACGCGTCCCGGCTTGATCGTCTGAAAACTGCACAGGCCGGTTTCCATGTCGGTCGGCTGACGGCCCCAGCCCTGAAAATCCGGATCGGCATCGCCGCGCAATTCGGCCGGCGAATTGTAGAAACCATTGGCATCCGCTTGCCAGATTTCGATCAAGGCATCCCTGAGCGGCGTGCCGGTGCCGTCGAGCACGCGGATGCGCAAACCGATGCGCTCGCCCTTGGTCTTGTCGTTGAGCATCGTCGCGCCGAGGTCTGTCGGATAGACGCCGCCGATATCACCGAAATTCGGCGTCAGCCCGATATGCACGTAGGGCCCGGCGGTCTGCGACGGGCTCTCCTTCAGCCGGGTCAGCGATTGCGCCATCAATTGCCCTCCGGACGGTTTTCGAACAGCGCGGCGCGGCGTCCGCGCAACACGATGTCGAACTTGTAGGCGCGCGCGTCGAACGGGATCGTCGCCTGCATGTCGAGCGCGGCGACCAGCGTCTCAATCGCCGCCTTGTCGCGGATACCGCGCACGATCGGGCACCGCCAGATCAGCGGGTCGCCCTCGAAATACATCTGGGTGATCAGCCGCTGTGCGAAGCCGTGGCCGAACACCGAGAAATGGATGTGCGACGGCCGCCAGTCATTGGGCCCGTTCGGCCAGGGATAGGGACCTGGCTTCACCGTGCGAAAGGCATAACCGCCATCGGCATCGGTGATGGTGCGGCCGCAGCCGCCGAAATTCGGATCGAGCGGCGCGAGATAGCCGTCCTTCTTGTGGCGGTAGCGGCCGCCCGCATTGGCCTGCCAGAATTCGAGCAGCGCGCCGGAGACGCCCTGGCCGCGCTCGTCGAGCACGCGGCCATAGACGATGATACGCTCGCCGATGGCGCTCTCGCCGGACTTTGCAAAATTGTGGATCAGGTCATTGTCGAGTTCGCCCAGCACGGCGTGGCCGAACACCGGACCGGTGATCTCCGACGCCGTGTTGTCGAAGGCCAGCAGCGCCTTCTGCGGCGAGCGCAGCACCGAAGTCTTGTAGTCGGGCGTCAGCGCCGGCGGGTGCCAGCCGCGGTCGCGCTGGAAGAAGGCGCCGGTCTCGGGCCTGCGGTTCGAGCCGGCATCAGCTGGCATGGCCAGCCCTGCTTCCGTCCATTTCCGAAAACACCTCCTTGGCGATCCTGAAGGCGCGGTTGGCGGCCGGCACGCCGGCATAGATCGCGACATGCAGGAACGCTTCGCAGATATCGTCGCGCGACGCACCGGTGTTGGCGGTGGCGCGCACATGCATGGCGACCTCTTCATCATGGCCAAGGGCGGCCAGCAGTGCCAGCGTCACGATCGAGCGTTCGCGCCTGCTGAAGCCCGGACGCGCCCACACAGTGCCCCAGGCTGCCTCGGTGATCAGCTCCTGGAACGGCCGGTCGAAATCGGTGACGGCATCCTCGCTGCGATCAACATGCGGGTCGCCGAGCACCGAGCGCCTGACGGTCAGCCCGGTCTGATATCTGGTTTCGTTTTTGGGCAGTTCATCCATGGGTCTGCTTTCTCAGGGGAAGCGCCGCGACGAAATCGCGGATCAGGGTGGTCAGCGCCTTGGGCTGTTCGACGCAAGGGATGTGCGCGGCGTCACGAATGATTTCGAAATGTGCGCCTGGGATCAGATCGGCCAGCCAGCGGACGAGATCCGGCGGCGTCGAGCCGTCCTGGTCGCCAACGACGCAAAGCGTGGGTACCGCGATCCCCTGCGCGGCCTCGGTGAAATCGGCATCGCGCACCGCGGCGCAGGTGCCGACATAGCCGGCGACGGCTTGCCGGGTCATCATGTTCCAGTAGCCGTCGAGCTCGGCGACACGGTCCGCGTGGAAGGCAGGCGTAAACCACATTTTGAGCACGGCATCGGCGATGGCCTGGATACCTTTGCTTTCGACCGTTTCGATGCGGGTGTTCCAGCTGTCGGCCGTGCCGATCTTGTGGGCGGTGTCGCACAGGATGAGGCCGTCGACGATTTCGGGGCGCCGGGCATAAAACCCTTGCGCAATCAGGCCGCCCACCGACAGGCCGCACAGCACCGCATTGTTCAGTTCGAAATGATCGATCAGGCCCGACAGATCATCGACATGCTCGTCGATCGAGCTGACGCCACCAATGTCGGACAGGCCATGGCCGCGCTTGTCGTAGACCAACACAGGCATTTCGCCACCCAGTTCGGACAACACCTCGTCCCAGACGCGGAAGTCGGTGCCCAGCGAATTGATGAACACGATCGGCCGCGCATTTCCCTTCGCCTTGATATGGCGATGGTGCAGCGTGATGCCGCCAATGTTGACGAATGGCACGATTTCGATCCTCCGTGTTCACATTGCACAAGGCATTTGGTTTGGTAAAATGATATTTTACGCCGTTTCATTAACTGCTAGGTTATGAGAACATGTCCGAAAGCCGCATAAGGTTCCGTCACCTGCAGGCATTCCTTGAGGTAGCGCGGCAAGGCAGCGTGGCGAGGGCGGCCGACTTTCTCCATGTCAGCCCACCGGCCGTGACCAAGACGTTGCGCGAATTGGAGGAGGCGCTTGGCATCGCTGTCGTCGAACGCGACGGCCGCGGCATCAGGGTGACACGGCTTGGCGAAATCTTTCTCGGCCATGCCGGCACGGCGATCACGGCACTGAAGCGCGGCGTCGATTCCGTCCGCCAGGACGGCGCCATCAACCGGCATCCGATCCGCATCGGCGCGCTCCCGACAGTGTCGGCCAAGGTGATGCCACGCGCCATAAGCCTGTTCCTGAGTGAAAATACCGGTGCTGCGATCAAGATCGTCACCGGCGAGAACGCGGTCCTGCTGGAACAGTTGCGCGTCGGTGCGCTCGATCTCGTCGTCGGCCGGCTTGCGGCGCCGGAAAACATGACCGGCTTCTTCTTCGAGCATCTCTATTCCGAACCGGTGCTGTTCGTGGTGAGGGCCGGCCATCCGCTGCTGCAGCCGGGCCAGGACATCTTCGCCCGGCTCGATGAATTCCCGGTGCTGATGCCGACGCGGGAGTCGGTCATCCGCCCCTTCGTCGACCGCCTGTTCATCACCAACGGCATGACGGCGCCTGCGACCGAGATCGAGACCGTCTCGGATTCCTTCGGCCGTGCCTTCCTGCGCCAAAGCAATGCGGTCTGGATCATATCGACAGGCGTCGTCGCCAACGAACTCTCCAGCGGCGCCTTCGTCGCCTTGCCCGTCAACACCGAGGAAACCAAAGGGCCCGTCGGCCTGACGATGCGGACCGACACTGCGCCTTCGCCGGCCTTCACCATCCTGCTGCAGACCATTCGCGAGGCGGCCAGCCAGAACGCCTGAGCACCTTTCGCCAATCTGGCGCAGAGCGGGCCTTCAGCCGTATTTCCATAACCTGTTGGTTAACGAAACACCGCAAAATATCATTTTACCAAACCAAACACCTAGGGCACTGTGACCATGGGAGGATCGAAATCGTGCCGTTATCGCCGCCGGACGGCGGCAAGCGGTTTTGGGGACTACCACAAGTGCAAAGCAAAATACGCGATACGGATCGCGCCGGGGAGGAATCGTTATGCCAAACAAGGCCCTGCCGCTGGTCATCAGCGCGCCGGAACCACGCACGCTCGACCTGATCTTCACCTCACCGCAGCTGGCGCGCCTCAAAGCGCATTACCGCCTCGTCGAGGCGACGGCCGAGGGCGTGGCGAACTTGCCCGCCGACGTGCTTGCCGAAGCCCGCTATATTATCGGCCAGCCGCCGATCTCGCCCGAGACCTTGGACCGGATGCAGGCGCTGCGTTGCGTCTTCAATGTCGAGACCAACCTCATCAACAACATGCCCTATGAGACGCTGTTTGCGCGCGGCATCCATGTCGTCACCACCGGCCTCGTCTTCGCCGAGCCGGTGGCCGAGCTTGGCCTCGCCATGGCGCTCAACCTTGCCCGAAATATTGTCGATGCCGACCTCGCTTTCCGCAAAGGCGAGGAGCTGTGGGGCGGCGATGGCAATTTGACGGCGCGGCTTCTGTCCGGCGCCGATGTCGGCATCATCGGCTTCGGCGATCTGGGCCGTGCGCTGAACCGGCTGCTGTCGGGCTTTCGTACCCGCACCAAGGTCTTCGATCCCTGGCTGCCGCCATCGATCCTGATCGACAATGGCGTCGAACCGGCCTCGCTCGACGAGGTGCTGTCGACCAGTGACTTCGTCTTCGTCGTCGCTTCGGTGACCTCGGAGAACCAGGGTTTTCTCGGCACCGATGCTTTTGCCAGCATGCGCAAGGGCGCCGCCTTCATCCTGCTCAGCCGCGCCGGCGTCGTCGATTTTCCGGCCTTGATGGCGGCGGTGAAGAGTGGTCACATCCTTGCCGCCAGCGATGTCTTCCCCGAAGAGCCGCTGGCGGCGGACCATCCGGTCCGCACGATCCCCGGCTTCCTGCGCTCCGCCCACCGCGCCGGCGCGCTCGACATCGCCTTCAAGCGCATGGGCGACATGGTTCTGGAAGACATGGACCTGATCGACCGCGGCCTGCCGCCGCTGCGCTCCAAGCGCGCCGAGCGCGAGACCGTGTCAAGGATGCGTTCGAAGCCGGCGGACAGGAACTAGTTATCGCGATAAATCCGTCTGAAATGGATTTCGGAGTTGGCCAAGCCGCGTTGTCATCGTCGCTCAGGATGACCGCAAGCGCGGGAACCTTTGCACGGCGATACCCCGCCAGGCCTGGCCGGCGGGGTATTGATTTGCGGATGACGTAAAAATCTGCGTGCTATCCGGCCGCAACGCCGGCAGCTGAGCGATTGGCCAGCACCAGCCCGACCTCGCCGACAACCTGATCGACGCGCTTCAGGATGGGTTCGGCCCGCAGCACGCCGTCGGAAAAGTCCTTGTCCGTGGCATAGACCCCTGTCGGCAGCGTCAGCGCCTCGAAGAAGCCGAACAGCGGCCGCAACTGGTGCTCGACGATCAACGCGTGGCGATCGTTGCCGCCGGTGGCAAGCAGCACCACCGGCTTGCCGCGCAAGGAAGCGGGATCGAACAGATCGAAGAAGTGCTTGAACAGGCCGGTGTAGCTGCCCTTGTAGGTCGGCGACCCCACCACCAGCACATCGGCATTGACGACGCTGTCGAAGATTGCCCGGGCCTGACCGTCGAGATCGCGCGCCCATTTGGCAGCGCCAAGTGAGGGGCCGAGGTCTTCGATGTCGTAGGTACTCGCCGACAGGCCATGCTGGCGCGCAATGTCCCTGACGACCTGGTCGACGAAGCCGCGCGTCTTGGACGGCCGGGTGAAATTGCCGGAAAACCCGACGACGGTTGGATTGGGCATGTTTCTCTCACCTCTCGCGGACCTGCTTGATGCCGCATATTTACAGGCTTGCGCCTGCCGCAAGAAGCAAATGACTGACCTTGCAGCACCATAGTGAGGAATTTTTTTCCGTTTGCCCGCTCGTCTCAGGCCGCGAGAAGCGGGCCATAGGATTCCAGGTAGAAGCCGGGCGACCTTGCGCAGGTCCGCACCGCCTCCCTGGCGGCAACCGTTTCCTGCCACCGCAGCAGGCGCTCGCATTCGGTCGGCATGACGAAGCCCAGATATTTCTCAAGCACGCACAGCTGTTCGAACCAGGGATAGAAGGCGATGTCGGCGGCGCTGAATTCCGAGCCCAGCAAAAACCGTTCGTCCGCCCCTCGCAGGGCGAAGGCATGCTGTTCCACAAAGCGCAGATCGTCGGCAAGCTGGGCCTTGATCCGCTTATGAACCATAGCGTCGGAACTGTGCATCATGGTTGCCGTCCGGGCGTAAAGCTGCGTGTCGGCGAAGCTGATCCAGATGCGCGCCTCAGCGCGGGCCTGAGCATCCCTGGGGAAAATCGGCCGTTCGGGGAATGCATCATCGAGATATTCGCAGATGATCGCCGACTCCCTGACATATTGCCCCTGATGGCGGAGCAGCGGCACCTTTCCCGTCGGCGTGAGTTTCAGGAACCACGCCGGCTTGTTGCGCAGATCGATTTCGATTTCCGTCGCCTGCAGGCCTTTCTCGGCAAGGGCGAGCCTGACACGGTGCGCATAGGGACAAAGCTGCGCGACAAAAAGCTCGATTGGCGGCATGAATAACTCCTGAGTTTCGTTATCGCCGACAAGCGGCCTGTTGGGCATAGCTAGGTCCAGTAAGGCCGGCGCGCTATTCGACAGCGTCTGGATTGATTTATCGATCGTCTGTTTCTGGAGCGAAGCGTGGATCTCCTGGCTACCCTCATGCGCGAATTGCACTTCGCAGCCGCCGGGTACCGGCGCCTCGAACTGGCCGCTCCCTGGGCGATCTCGTTCAGCCAGGCTGGGCTTCGCGGCATTCACGTCGTCATCAAGGGGCGATGCGAGGCGGTGTTCGGTGAGGAAGATGTCGAGCCTCTCGATGCCGGCGACCTGATCATTGCACCGCGCGCCGATCCGCATGTGCTGCGGTCGCCCGGCGCGCTCAAAAGCGCGAACGTCTCCGCCGCCGAACTGGCGACCCAAACCGCAGCCGGGCGTATTCGCAGCGGCGGCGAAGGCGAAAAGACCGTCATCCTGTGCGGCGCCTTCGCCTTTCGCGACGCCGACCATCCGGCACTTGCCGGCCTGCCGCGCATCGTTCACATCCGGGGATCGAATGGCCGTCTGCCCAAATGGCTGCGTGGCTATGTCGAGGCCTTGCTGGTGGAAGCGACCGACGAAGGTCCCGGCAGCGACGTGGTCATGGCTCGCCTGTCTGGGGCCATCGTCACGCGCGCCTTGCGCTCCGGTCTGGAAAGCATGGACAATCCAGGTTGGCTGAGGGGATTGCAGGACCCCGCGATCGCCAGAGCGCTCGCCACCCTGCATGAAGCCTATGGCCACGACTGGACGATCGAGACCCTGGCACGCGCGGTCGGGCTCTCCAGGGCAACCTTTGCCGCCCGCTTTCGCGATCTCGTCGGCGAAGCGCCCATGGCCTATCTCTTCGGCTGCCGCATGCGGCAGGCCAGCCGGCTGCTGCACGAGGGCAAGAGCCTGGGCCAAGTCGCCGAGGCGGTCGGCTACAGCTCGGAAGCCGCCTTCTCCACCGCCTTCAGGCGCCACGCCGGCGTCTCGCCCGGCCAATTCAGGAAACGGAAGGATCTGTAAGGCAGAGCGATATTGGCGGCGGCCGGGCCTCGCGGTAGGACTTTGCCAGCACTATGTCTGATCATATCCCGACGCGGTTCGCCGCCGCTTTGCCCAGGAGATGCTTCGTGCCCAAAGGTTCTGACCTGCTTGTTGCCGCCCTCGAGAATGAGGGCGTCGATCGCATCTTCGGCATTCCCGGCGAAGAAAACCTGGACGTCGTCGAATCCATCCGCAAATCCTCGATCCAGCTCATCCTCACCCGTCATGAGCAGGCGGCGGCGTTCATGGCCGCCACCCATGGCAGGCTCACCGGCAAGCCAGGTGTGTGCATCACCACGCTGGGACCCGGCGCCCTGAACCTGACGACGGGTGCCGCCTATGCGCTGCTCGGCGCCATGCCGATGATCATGATCACCGGGCAGAAGGGCATCCGCTCGTCGCGCCAGGCCCGCTTCCAGATCGTCGACATCGTCGCCGCGATGAAGCCGTTGACCAAGCTGTCACGTCAGATCATCTCGGCGAAGACCATTCCCGCCGTGGTGCGCGAAGCGTTTCGGATTGCCGAGGAGGAGCGTCCGGGGCCGGTGCATCTGGAACTGCCCGAAGACATCGCGGCCGAGGAGTGCGACGATGTCGCGCTGATCCCGCCGCATCCGGTCGAGCTTCCGCTGGCCAGCCCGCTGGCGCTCGACCGTGCCGCCGAGATGATCATCAAGGCGCAGCGTCCTCTGGCGATGCTGGGCGCCGCCGCGTCGCGGCCGCGCTCGACCTCCGACCTCGCCCAGTTCGTTATCAGGACCGGCATCCCCTATTTCACCACGCAGATGGGCAAGGGCACGGTGCCTGGCGGAACCGAGCTCTACATGGGCACCGCCGCGCTGTCCGAGCGCGACTATGTGCATGAGGCCATCGAACAGGCCGACCTCATCATCACTATCGGCCACGACACGATCGAGAAGCCGCCCTTCATTATGGGCGACAAGGGACCGAAGGTGATCCATGTCGGTTACCAGCCGGCCAATGTCGAGCAGGTCTATTTCCCGCAGACCGAAGTGGTCGGCGACATCGGCGCTTCGCTCAGGCTGCTTGCCGACCGGATCGAGGGCAAGATCCCCAACGCGCAGGCGCTACTGCCGCTGCGCGAAGGGATTTTGAGCCGCATTGCCATCCGCGCCACCGAAGACCGTTTCACGCCGCAGCGCTTGGTGCACGATGTGCGCGCGGTGATGCCGGCCGATGGCATCCTGGCGCTCGACAACGGCATGTACAAGATCTGGTTTGCGCGCAATTACCGCACGCGCGTCGCCAACACTTTGCTGCTCGACAACGCCCTGGCCACGATGGGCGCCGGCCTGCCGTCGGCGATGACGGCGGCGATGCTCTATCCCGGCCGCCGCGTCATGGCGATCTGCGGGGACGGCGGCTTCATGATGAACAGCCAGGAGTGGGAAACCGCCGTCAGGCTGAAGCTCAACCTCGTCGTGCTGATCATCGAGGACAATGCTTTCGGCATGATCCGCTGGAAGCAGGCGGTCGACCAGTTCCCCGATTTCGGCATGACCTTCGGCAATCCCGATTTCGTCAGATATGCCGAGGCCTATGGCGCCAAGGGAACCAGGGTCGGCGCCGTCTCAGAAATACAATCGACGCTTGAACAGGCTTTTGCCGGCGGTGGCGTCCATCTCGTCGTCGTTCCGATCGACTATTCGGAGAACGAGCGCGTGCTGGTCGAGGAACTGCGCCACCGGTTGCCGGCGCCACCGGAGGCCTGACGGTGGAGTAGATACCGCCGCAGCAGCGCTCAGGCGGCCCGGACCTTGGCGCTCCCACGCGCCCAGGCCGGCAGCCAGTCGCCATGTGTCGCCAGCAACTCATCGACCAGCGCCCAGATCTGGTCGAGATCGAGTTCGGCCGCCGTATGCGGGTCCATCATCGCCGCGTGGTAGATGTGCTCGCGGTTTTCGGTCATCAACGCCTGCACCGTCAGTTCCTGCACATTGATGTTGGTGCGTATCAACGCGGTGAGTTGCGGCGGCAGCTCGCCAATATAGGTCGGCTGGATGCCGGAGGCGTCCACCAGGCACGGCACCTCGGCGGCGCAATTGTCCGGCAGCGAGGTGATGCAGCCATTGTTGCGGACATTGCCGTAGATCACCGAAGGCTCCCCGGTCCACACCGAGTTCATGATCGAGGACGCGTATTCCTTCGATTGCTCGACCTCGATGCGGTCGGCCGAGCGATAGGCCTCGGCCTGGCCCTTCCAGCGCTCGATCTGTTCGATGCAGCGCTTGGGATATTCGTCGAGCGGAATGCCGAATTTCTCGATCAGGTCGGGGCGGCCTTCCTTGATGAAATAGGGCGTGTATTCGGCGAAATGCTCGGAGCTTTCGGTGACGAAATAGCCGAGCCGCGTCAGCATCTCGTAGCGCACCTTGTTGGGGCAGCGCGGGTTCCAGCCCGGCTTCGGCGCCCTGCCCTCGCGATAGGCGCGGACCAGGTCCGGATAGAGGTTGCGGTAAGAGCCATCCGGCTGCTGGTGCTCGAACTTCAGGTAGAAGGCCATGTGGTTGATGCCGGCCGAGCGGTAGCGTATCTCGTCGTAGGGAATGTCGAGATCGTGCGCCAGTTCCATCGCCGTGCCTTGCACCGAGTGGCAGAGGCCTACCTGCTTGATCTCAGGGTATTTCTCTGAGATCGCCCAGGTGTTGATCGCCATCGGGTTGACGTATTGCAGCATGATCGCGTCGGGGCAGACGGCCAGCATGTCCTCGCAGATCTTCCACAGATGCGGCACGGTCCGGAGGCCGCGCATGATGCCGCCGACGCCGAGCGTGTCGGCAATGGTCTGGCGCAGGCCGTATTTCTTCGGCACCTCGAAATCGGTGACGGTGCAGGGCTCGTAACCGCCGATCTGGAAGGCGACGACGACGAAGTCGGCGCCGGCGAGCGCCTTGCGTTGGTCGGAATAGGTCTCGGCCTTCGCCTTCACGCCCAGCGTCGCGATCAGCTTGTTGACGACGATGGCGCTCTCTTCCAGCCGCTGCGGATTGATGTCCATCAGCGCGATCGTCGCGCCTGACAGCGATGGGCGCTGCAGCACGTCGCCGACAATGTTCTTCATGAACACGGTCGAACCCGCGCCAATGAAGGTGATCCTGGGATGTCTTGCCACTATTAAACCTCCGGCACTTTGCTACGCCACGTCGAAGGCGGCCCTGACGAGCCGTTCGGTGTAGGCGGTCTTGGGATGGGTGAGGACCTCGTCGACGGGTCCCTGTTCGACGATCTTGCCGTTCTGCATGACGATGACGCGATGGCAGAGCGCGCGCACCACCTTGAGGTCGTGCGAAATGAAGAGATAGCTAAGGCCGCGTTCGTCCTGCAGCTTGCGCAACAAGTCGATGATCTGCGCCTGCACCGAAAGGTCGAGCGCCGATGTCGGTTCATCGAGCAGGATGAATTCGGGCTCCAGCGCGATGGCTCGGGCAATGGCGATGCGCTGCCGCTGGCCGCCGGAAAATTCGTGCGGGAACCGCGACAGGATATCGCCGGGCATGCCGGCGCTGACCAGGGCGTCGCGAACCCGACCGACCCGCTCGCGCCGTGTCGCGCCGATCCTGTTGACGACCAGCCCTTCCTCTATGATCTGGCCGATCGTCATACGCGGGTTAAGCGACGAGAACGGATCCTGAAAAACGACCTGCATGCGCGAGCGCAGCGGCCGCATCCCGGCGCGCGACAGGCCGTGGATCGGCTGGCCGTCGAAGCTGACCTCGCCGCGCTTGGCATCGGTGAGCTTGAGCAAGGCGAGACCGAACGTGGTCTTGCCGGAGCCGGATTCGCCGACCAGCCCCAGTGTTTCGTGGCGGCAAAGTTTCAGGCCGAGATCGTCGACGGCGACCAGTTCGCGCCAGTCCGGCTTCAGGAAGCTGCCATGGCGCAGCATGAAGCAGACGCGCATATCGCGGGCCTCGAGGATGGTGCCGCTGTTTTCCGGCAGCGACTGCGGCTTGCCGTGCGGCTCTGAAGCGAGCAGCCGCTTCGTATAGGCATGCTGCGGGTCGGCGAACAGCCGCTCGGTGACGTTGTGCTCGCACATCTCGCCATGCTGCATGACATAGACATAGTCGGAGAATTTTCGCACCACGGTGAGGTCGTGGGTGATCAGGATGACCGCCATCCTGAGTTCTTTTTGCAGATTGCGGATCAAATTGAGGATCTGCGCCTGCACCGTGACGTCGAGCGCCGTCGTCGGCTCGTCGGCGATCAGCACATCGGGGTCGTTGGCGAGCGCCATGGCGATCATCACGCGCTGGCGCTGCCCGCCCGACATCTGGTGCGGATACTGCTTGATGCGCGCTTCCGGCTCGGGGATCTGGACATGCCGCAAAAGCTCGAGCGCCCGCGCCCAGGCTTGCTTGCGGCTGAGCTTTCGATGCACTCTGATCGCCTCGACGATCTGACTGCCGACCGTATAGATCGGGTTGAGCGAGCTCATCGGCTCCTGGAAGATCATCGAGATGCGATTGCCGCGCAACTTGCGCCGGGCGCTCTCGGGGAATTTCAGTATGTCCTGCCCGCAATAGTGGATGGTGGATTTCGGCGACACGGTGGCCCGCTTCGACAAGAGCCCCATGAGGGCGCGCGCCGTCACCGACTTGCCGGAACCGGACTCGCCGACGATGGCGATCGTCTCGCCGCGATAGAGCTGGAACGAGACATCCTTCACTGCGTCGACGACGCCGTGCTCGACCTTGAAGGCGACCTCGATGTTGCGGGCATCGATGATGGGTTGGTCGTGGCGGCCGGCATGGTCGAGCCGGACGGCTGGTGCGAAGGTGGCTGCGAGCGCTACGGTCATCCCGGCCACCTCAATAGGGATCGACGGCATCGCGCAGGCCGTCGCCCAGCGCGTTGAAGGCAAAGACGGTGATCAGCACGAAGCCGACCGGCGACAGGATCCACGGATAGGTGCCGATGACCGAATAGGTAGCCGTGTCCTGCAGCATCAGCCCCCATGAGATCAGCGGCGGTTTCACGGCGAAGCCGAGGAAGCCGAGAAAGGCTTCGAGCAGCACCACCGTCGGGATGGCGATCGTCACGGCGACGATGACGTGGCTCATCACATTGGGAAAAATGTGCTGCATGATGATACGCATGTCGGTGGCGCCAACCGCCATGGCAGCGCGCACATAGTCGATCCGCGCCAGCGCCAGCGTCTTGCCGCGCACCTCGCGCGACATCTGCGCCCAGCCCAGCGCCGACATGACGATGATGACGAAGGCGAGGAAGACGTTGGTCGGCGCGGTCACCGGGATCAGCGTCGTCAGCGCAAGATAGAGCGGCAATTGCGGGAAGGCGAGCACCAGCTCGACGAAGCGCTGCATCCAGACGTCGAAGCGGCCGCCGAAATAGCCCGAGACCATGCCGACCGTGGTGCCGATGACGGTGATGATGAACACCACCGTCAGCGCTATCATCAGCGAGACGCGCGAGCCCTGGATGGCGCGCGACAACACATCCCGGCCGAATTTGTCGGTGCCGAGAAAATGCACCGGCTGGCCGTCGGCCGAAGCGAAGAAATGCCGGTTGGCGGGGATCAGTCCAAGCAGCCGGTAGTCGGCGCCCTTGACGAAGAAGCCGAGCAGGCGCGGATGCTCGTAATCCGGCCCGACGACCGGCTGGAAGGTGACCGGGTCGAGGTCAGCAGAATCCGCCAGCGCATAGACCCGCGGCTGGAGCACGAAATTCCCGTCTCTGTCGTGAAAACTCATCACTTGCGGCGGGGCGAAAGCGACATCGGTCACCTTGGGGTCCATCGGCGCGAAGAAATCGGCGAACAGCGCCATCAGCACCAGAAGCACGACCAGGATCAGCCCGGCCATGCCGGTCCAGGAGCGCCTCAGCCGGCGCCAGACCAGCGCCATATAGCTCTCATTGCCGCGTGGGGTCGCAATCGCGGTTGCTTCAGCCGGGGGCGGCGGCGGGGATGGGTCGCGCGCCAGCATCTAGCTCTCCCTGTACTGGCGTACGCGCGGATCGAGCAGCGCGAGCAGCATGTCGGCGATGATGTTGCCGACGATCAGCGTTGCCGACAGCACCATCATGAAGGTCGCCGTGACATAAACGTCGCCGACCGCCATCGAGCCGACGATGGCGGGCCCGACCGTCGGCAGCGCAAAGATGATCGCCGTCTCGATCTCGCCGGTCAGCATGTAGGGCAGCACCACGCCCTGATACATGATGAGCGGGTGCAGTGCGTTGGGCACGGCATGGCGCATGACGACGGCGCTGCCGGTCAGGCCCTTGGCCTTGGCCGTCTCGACATATTGCGCGTTCAGCGTATCGAGCAGATTGCCGCGCATGACGCGCATATTGTAGGCGAGCCCGCCGAAGGTGGCGATCGCCACCACCGGCCAGACATGCTTGACGAGGTCGGCGAATTTCGCCCACGACCACGGCGCGCCGCCATATTGCGGCGAGAAGAAGCTGCCGATCTCCGACACGTTGAACTGGAAGACCAGGAGATAGACGATGATCAGCGCCATCAGGAAGCGCGGCACCGTCATGCCGAGGAAGGAGATGGCCGACAGCACCGAGTCAATCCATGTGTATTGCCTCGTCGCCGCCCAGATGCCGAAGGTGATGCCGAGCACCGAGGCCAGCAGATGGCAGACCAGCGCCAGCAGCAGCGTGCGCGGCAGCCGCTCGCCGACCACTGCGGCGACCGGCTTGTTGTAATAGAGGCTGTAGCCGAAATCGCCGCGGGTGATGATGCCGGCGACCCAGTTCAGGTACTGGACGGGCAGCGGTTTATCGAGGCCGTGCTCGACCCTATAGGCCTGCGCCTGCGCGTCGGCTTCGGCAAAAGACGCCCCGCCCTGGTTGATGAGCTGCGAGCGGATATAGTCGGCATAGTCGCCCGGCGGCGCCTGGATGATGGCAAAGGTGACCAGGCTCAGGATGACCATGACCGGCACCGCCGATGCTATGCGCATGGCCAGGAATCGCAGCATCGGACCGTTTCTCCTCCTTGGATCTAATCTGTTGCCGCTGACCTTACTCCGTCCCGGCCGCGCGCGCAGCGCGGCCGGGCGTCAGCCAGGGGAGGAAACTCAGTTCGTCGGACCCTTGTCGCCGGGCTTGCCGGGAAGCTGGTCGGGAAAGAGTTCGTATTTCTGCTGCTTGTCGGCGGCGACGAAGACGCGTTCGCGCACGATCGAATCCTCGGCCCAGTTGAACATGAAGATCGGCGTTCCCTGCGGGATGTTGGAGAAGCGCTTGTTGATGATCAGGGCGCCGGGATATTCGGTCAGTCCGATATTGTAGACATGCTCCGTCGAGATCTTCTGGAACGTCTTCATCAGGCTGGCGCGCTCGTCATTGTCTGACGAGGAGACGAACTTGTTGACGATGTCGACAAGCTCCTTTTCGAACGGCATCAGGTCGACCACGCCGCTTTCGGGCGCGCGGTGATCCCAGCTGGTCTTGGGTCCGACGGGCGCGAGTTGCACGGTATTCTGCACGACGGAAGTCAGCTCCTGCTCGTTGCGCCTGATCAGCCAGTCGAAGCGGCCGGAATATTGCGAGGCATCACGCTGGGTGCCGTTGAGGCCGTTGAGCACGACCCTGATGCCAAGCTTTTCCATCTGGCCGACGACGCCTTCGGCGAGGCTCTTGTCAGTGCCGTAGTCATTGTTGACCAGCATCACGATCTCGACATTCTTGCCGCCGGCGGTCCCGGCCGGGAAGTTCACGAAGCCGTCGCCATCCGTATCCTTGAGACCAGCCTTGGCCAGTTCTGCCTTGGCGCCCTCGATGTCGAAGGGATAGTAGACGGTCGAGTTGCGGTCATAGAAGCTGGTGCCCGAGGAAAAGCCACCGGGGTAGATAGCGGTGAACGGCCCCTTGACCAGCGAGTCGCCGAGCGCCTTGCGGTCGAGCGCCATGGTGATGCCCTTGCGGAAGTCCTCATTGCGGTTGAGCTCGCGGATCGCCTGGCCGCGTTCGTCGGGATTGCCCCAGCCATTGGCGGAAAAGTTCATGCGCAGATTGTAGCCGATCAGGCGCGGGCCAAAGGCGAGCCGGGCCGGCGCGTCCTTCTCCGCCGCTCGCTTCAGCGAAGCGACGAAATTCTCCGGCTGCTCGAGGTTGGAGAAGTCGGCGGCCCCTGCCACCGCCTGCACGTCACGGTCGGCCCAGGTCGACAGCTTGTAGTGCAGTTCGTTGAGATAGGGCAGCTGGTTGCCCTTCTCGTCGACCTTCCAGTAGTAGGGATTGCGGCGCAAGACGATGATGTCGTCGGGCCTATACTCCACCGGCACCCAGGCGCCCATCACCGGAATGTTCATATATTCCGGCGGGAACGCGTTCTTGAACTGCTCGTAGGTATTCTTCGAGTACTTCGGATGCTGCGGCTTCAGGATATGCGCTGGGCCGGGGCAGAAGGTGCCGTAGGCCATGGCATAGAGATACTGTTTGGGGAAAGCGTCCTTGAAGGTCCACTCGACGGTGTAATCGTCGACCTTCTTCAGCGTCGTGCCGACACCGAAGGTTTCCGCTGTGGCGCCGTTCAACGGCGAGACATTGGGGTCGACGACCTCATCGTCCCAGTAGAACATGACATCGTCGGCATTGAAGGCAACGCCGTCAGACCATTTGGCGCCTTCGACCAGGTGCATGGTCAGCGTGTGGCCATCCTTCGACCAGTCCCAGCTCCTGGCGAGGTTGGGCAGCGGCTCGGTGTCCTTGGCCTCGACCTGGAACAAAGGCGCGGTGCGCGTCAGGCATTCCGAAAGGCCGATGTCGATGCCGCCCCATCCTTGGGTCTGGCCGGCGCCATAATTCCAGCCTTCCGGCCGGCCGCCAATGACGTGGCGCATGGTGTCGCCATAAACGCCGATGCCGTCCGGCATGTTGCCGGTCTTGAACACCAGCGGCTCCTTCGGCAGGCGATCCTTGACCGGCGGCAGCTTGCCAGTCTTGACGTATTTCTCGGTGACCCACTCGGGCTCGTGATATTCGGGCAGCGCCTTGAACTCCAGGATGGAATCGCGGGCGACGTATTTGATCTTGCCCTCGGCGGGAAACGCCGCCGGCGCCGGCGGCGTGGTCGGCTCGGACGCGTATGCACTGCCAAGCGCCAATGCCGAGACGCTCAGCGCCAGCCCGGCGAGAATGCCAATTCTTCGCCCGGCGAGAATGCCAATTCCACGAAAGTTCCTCATTGTGTTCCTCCCAGATGTTTCGACGTCTGCTGCTGCCCGCATCTATTCATGACGGCTGATTGGCGAACCGGCCTCCCGCTGTCCGCCTGCCAGCATTCTCAGCCGGCCTGTTTCAGGGCCGTTTTTTCGGCGCGCAGTTCCTCGATCGAGCGCACTTTGCGCCGCGCCGCACCCGCCCAGTCGCGGGTTTTCACCATCGATTTCGAAAGCCGCTCCTTGGCGGCCGGCACGGCATCGGCGTATTGCGGTAGCCAACGCGCCTGGGCGACGACCATCTCGTCGACCATCTGCCAGACCTCTTCCGGCGTCGACACCGCACCCACCAGCGGATCGTGCAGCACCGCGAGCTTGAGCAGGTCAATGTCGCCCGTAACAGCCGCATGCACCGACATCCGCTGAACGTTGATCGAAGCCATGCAGGTGGCCGCGCAGGCTTCCGGCAGCGTGATGCCTGACGCCATGTTGATGCCGAAGCGATCGACGAAACCGGGCGATTCGATGATCGCGTCCTGCGGCAGATTGGTGATGATGCCGGTGTTCTTGACGTTGAAGTGGCCGCGATAGACGCGGTTCGTCTCCAGCGCTTCGAGAATATGGCTGGCATGCTCGTTCGAGCGCTTCGATACGTCGAGCGGCTTCGACGCCGCTTCGAGGAATTGCGGATATTCCGTCTCGAACCAGTTGCGGGTTTCCGTGGAGTAGCGAAGATAGCCGCCGGTCTCGCCATGGATCCAATCGGACATGTCGATCCAGCGGGTGATTTCGTCCGGCCGCTTGCGATACCAGGGCAGATATTCGGAGAGATGACCGTTGCTTTCGGTGGAGTAGACGCCGAAGCGCTTCAGCACGTCGATGCGCAGCTTTTCCTGCTGCGAATAGACCGGATGCGCCTCGAAGGCAGCCACCAGTTCGTCCTTGCCGATCTTGCGGCCGTTGAGCCGCAAATCGATGAACCAGGTTTGGTGGTTGATACCGGAGCAGACATAATCGAGTTCGCTGTGCGACTTGGCGCCGAGCACTTCGGCGATCTGTTCGGCGCCGTGCTGGACACCGTGGCAGAGGCCGACCGTATCGACCTTGCCATATTCGATCGCCGCCCAGGTGTTCATCGCCATCGGGTTGGCATAGTTGAGGAATTTGGCGCCTGGCTCGGCGACCTCCAATATATCCTTGCAGAAGTCGAGGATGACCGGGATGTTGCGCTGGCCGTAGAGGATGCCCCCGGCGCAAATCGTGTCACCGACGCACTGGTCGATGCCGTATTTCAAGGGAATGCGGATATCGTCGGCATAGGCTTCGAGCCCGCCCACCCGCACGCAGCTGATGACGTAGCGCGCGCCTTCCAGCGCCTTGCGGCGGTCGGTCGTCGCCGTCACCCTGGTCGGCAGCTTGTTGGCCTCGACGATGCGGTCGAGGATCGCCTTGATCATTTGCAGATTGTGTTCGCTGAGATCGGTCAGCGCGAATTCGATGTCGCTGAATTCCGGGACGCACAAAATATCGGTGAACAGCTTCTTGGTGAAGCCCACGCTGCCGGCGCCGATAATAGCGATTTTGAAACTCATCACCTCACCTCGATGCATTCGAATGCCGGGTAAGGAGCAACAGGAAAGGGAATGGCGGCTCGCCTCGGCGCGCATGCCATTCGAGCCGGAATTCCGGCTCGTTCTCCTCCCCGCCCGCTCCTCGACCGCGGGTCTTTCGCGTTCTCAGGATTTGGATTATGCCGTTATTCCAGGGCGCGGCCAGAGAACGATTATGCTTTCGAGGGTAATTTTGTGCTGCATGATCTGATCGCCAACGGACAGTTGATGCGCACCATCTCGCTGCCGCGCGGCCGCCAGCGCCTGCATGCCATGCCAACCAGCACCGGCTATGAAGTACGCGAGGGCGTGACCTATGACTGGGATGGGCGCAAGCGCGGCCAGACACCGTTCACCGTGCTGCAGCACACGATCAGCGGCACCGGCCAGCTGCGCTACGAGAACCGCAACTACCGCCTGCAGGCCAACGACACGCTGCTGGTGCTGGTGCCACACAACCATCGCTACTGGCTGGAGAAGGGCGACCGCTGGGAATATTTCTGGATCTCGATGAATGGCGAGGAGGCGCTGCGCGTCCACAAATCCATACTCAGCGTCTCCGGCCCGGTGTTTCGGCTGCAGCCGGAGACGATCGATCATCTCGCCGATTGCAGCCTGCGCCTGATCAAGGGCGGCGCTTCGCCTGGCGCTGCTTCGGCAATCGCCTATGAGGCGGCGATGGCGCTTTACGACGATGTCTTCGGCTCGCACGCCTTCACTGAGAAACAGAGCGTCATGCAGCCGGTCATCGATCATATCAACGCCAATCTCGACAAGCCCTTGCCCGTGGCCGAGCTCGTCCAGATCAGCGGCCTCAGCCGCGCCCATTTCTCGCGCTGCTTCGCCGAGAGCGAAGGCGTTCCGCCGGCCGAGTTCGTGCTGCAGCAGCGGCTGCAGCGGGCGGCGAAGCTGCTAACCAAAGCCGATTTCCTGCCGGTCAAGGAGGTCGCCATCCTGTGCGGCTTCGAGGACGCCAACTATTTCTCGAAAGTCTTCCGCCGGCTCTACGGCATCAACCCGACGCAGTTCCGCACCACCGGCATGTATGCCAGCCTGGGCAGCCTTCGATAGGATTACCCGATGCGGTTGCCACTTGCGGGATCGAACAGATGCAGCGCCGCCGGATCGGCAGACAGCCGCACCTTATCGCCAGGCCGGATAGTGCTGCGTCCCATGACGAAGACACAAACCAGCTGGTTGGCGAGCCGGACATAGAACTGCGTCGACAGGCCGAGCGGCTCGACCACCTCGACCTCTGCCCTGAGCGGACCATCGTCGGCAAGCTGGATGTGCTCCGGCCGTAGCCCGACAGTAAGCACATCGCCATCCTTCAACGGCAAGCCATCAGGCAACCGCAGCTTCTGGCCGTCGGCCAGCACCGCGTCCACCTTGCCGCCCTTGGCCACTGTCGCCGGAAAGAAATTCATGCCGGGCGAGCCGATGAAGCCGGCCACAAAAGTATTGATCGGCCGATCGTAGAGTTCGAGCGGATGGCCGACCTGCTGCACATAGCCGTCATGCATGACGACGATGCGGTCGGCCATAGTCATGGCTTCGATCTGGTCGTGGGTGACATAGACCGATGTGGTCTTGAGCTGCTGGTGCAGCGCCTTGATCTCGGCGCGCATATGCACGCGCAATTTGGCGTCGAGATTGCTGAGCGGCTCGTCGAACAGAAACACTTTGGGATCGCGCACGATGGCGCGGCCCATGGCGACGCGCTGGCGCTGGCCGCCGGACAGTTGCCTGGGCAGACGGCCGAGGAAACTGTCGAGGCCGAGGCGCTTGGCCGCCGCCCCTACCCTGCCGTCGATCGTCGTCTTCTCCGCCTTCTTCAAAAGCAGGCTGAAACCCATATTCGACGACACATCCATGTGCGGATAGAGCGCGTAGGACTGGAACACCATGGCAATATCGCGGTCCTTCGGCGCGACATCGTTGACCAGCCGATCGCCGATATGGATCTCGCCGCCCGACACCTCCTCCAGCCCGGCAATCATGCGCAAAAGGGTCGACTTGCCGCAGCCGGACGGGCCGACCAGCACGACGAACTCGCCATCGGCGATCTCGAGGTCGACGCCGTGCAGGATGCGCAGCGAACCGTAATCCTTCTCGACGTTTTGCAGCGTGACGGAAGCCATCGATTATCCTTTGACCGCGCCGGCGGTGAGGCCGGTGACGAGATAGCGTTGCAGGAAGGCGAAGAAGATGCAGACCGGGATCAGCGCCAGGATCGACGCCGCCATCATCTGCCCCCAGTCCACGGCGAACTTGCCGATATAGGTGAGCAGGCCGACGGCAAAGGTCTTCTGGTCGTCGCTGGAGATCAGCATCAGCGCGAACAGCAATTCGCTCCAGGCGGCGGTGAAGACGAAGCCGAGCGTGGCGCCCATGCCGGGCAAGGTCAGCGGCACGATCACCTTGCGCATCGCCTGCGCCCGCGTGCAGCCGTCGATCATCGCCGCTTCCTCCAGATCCTTCGGAATGCCGTCGAAGAAGGACTGCATTAGAAAGGTGGCGAAGGCGGTGTTGAAGGCGGTGTAGATGATGATCAGACCAACCAGACTGTTGGTCAGGCCAAGCTCGCCCATGACGCGGTAGATCGGCGGAATGACCATCACCAGCGGGAAGGTTTGCGTCAGCAAAAGCATGATCGCCAGCGTTGCCTTGCCGCGAAAGGTGAAGCGCGACATGGCGTAGCCGGCGAGCGTGGCGATGACTGTCACCAGGGCCGCCGTCGACACCGAGACGATAACGCTGTTGAGGAAATAGCGGGGGAAGTCAGAGGCTTCCAGGACAGTGATGAAGTTGCGGAAGGAGGTCTGCGACGGCCACAGCGTGATGCCCTCGGAATAGAGCAGCCGCTCCGGCGTTACCGAAATCTTCAGCGTCCAGAAGATCGGAAACAGCGCAAAGATCATATAGGCGGCAATCGCCGCGTAGAGGCCGATGCCGCTGAAGATGCGCGAGGAGGTGGAGCGTCCGGCAATCATCAGACGTGCCTCACCAGCAAGCGGCGGATGGCGATCAGCGCGATCGCATAGGCGATCAGCAAGATCAAGAGCAGCACCGCCACCGCGGAGGCATAGCCCTTGTCCAGCGACTTGAAGGCACTGACATAGATGTAGACCGGCACCGTGCTGGTCGAGCCTGCCGGCCCGCCCTCGGTCATGACGAAGATCAGATCGGCGAAGGTCGCGATCCAGATCGTACGCAGCATGACGGTGATGACGATGGTCGGCGCCAGGAACGGCAGCGTCACCTTGGTGAAGCGCTGCCAAGGCGAAGCGCCGTCGATTGCGGCCGCCTCATGCAGTTCCGACGGGATCGACTTCAGCGCCGCCAGCAGCGTGATGGCGAAGAACGGAATGCCGAACCAGATGTTGGCGATGATCGGCCCCCACATGGCGGTCGCCGGATCGGACAGCACATTGGTCGGCTCGGCCTTCAGCCCGAGCGTGAAGAGCCAATGCGGCAGTGGTCCGATGATCGGATTGAACAGCCACGCCCAGGTCAGGCCCGACAGGAAAGATGGCACCGCCCAGGGCAGGAACACCACCGCCTGCACGAACTTGCGCCCGACAAACGGTTTGTCGAGCAGCAACGCCAGACCCAGGCCGAGGAAGAACTGGAAGAACAGGCTGGCGACGGTCCACCAGAGCGTGTTGACCAGCGCCTGCCCCAGCACCTGGTCGGTCAGCATCGCCTGATACTGGCCGAGGCCGACATATTCGGATTTGAAGGCGGAGAACTTCCGGAACGAATAGCTGATGCCGATGATCAGCGGCACCAGCAGCACCACGACCAGCAGAACGATCGCCGGGCTGAGATAAAGCCAGGGCTCGATTGCTGCATGCGTCAGCCGCTTCTTTCGCGGTCGGCCTGCGGATCGTATTTCGGGTACGGCGTAGGTCATTGGCTTCTGGATCGTCTCCTGGAGGAGCGGATTGGCAACAAGCGTCGCCGTTCATTGGGGAACAGATGCCGGTCCACCCTCCGTAGCTGCAGCACAGCTGCTGCGGAGGACGGGCAGGCAGATGAGGGGCGGCGCCAGCCTTGGGGTGCTCGAGCTGCCCCTCATCCGGGCCTGTCTGTGCATGTCGTTGTCCCAAAACCGCTACGCACTTTTGGGCGACATGCATTCGGGCCACCTTCTCCCCGTAAACGGGGAGAAGGTGGAAGAACTACTTCTTGTTCTTGGCCAGCCAGTCCTGCTGTTCCTTGGTCAGGAACGCGGCCCATTGATCGGCAACGTCCTTGGCCGACTTCTGGCCGAGCAGCACTTCCTGGAAATTCTTGATCGCCACCTGGTCGACGAAATTGCCGAGGTTCTCCAGATGTGTCGGCGGCGTCACCATTTCATATTTGGAAGCGTCGCTGAGTTCGGTGAACCAGCCTTTGAACTGCTCGGTCTTGAAGTGGGCATCCTGGTCGGCGCCATTGTGGATCGGCACGACGCCGACTTCCTTGGCCCATTCGAGATTGTCCTTGGGCGACAACAGCGTCGCCATCAGCTTCCAGGCATCGTCCTTGTGCTGCGAGTTGGCGAACATCGCCCAGCCGGCATAGCCCAGCGTCGGATAGGATTTGCCGCTTGGCCCCACAGGCAGCGGCGCCACTGCAAAATCGTCGGCACTCATCTTGTCGGCAATGCCGATCAGCGCATCCGGATCCTGGTTGAGCATGGCGCAGGTGCCGGAATAGAAGCCGGTGACGGTCTCGTTAAAGCCCCAGCTCACCGCATCCTTGGGCGCCAGCCCGTCCTTGTACATGTCGGCCAGCATCTGCAGGCCCTTGACCGAGCCCTCCTCGTTGATGGTCGAGGTGCCGTCCTCGTTGAAGTAGCCGCCCTTGCCAGCGGCGATGTTCATGAACATGTGCATGCCGTTGAAGGCGCCCGGCCCACCGCGCAGGCAATAGCCGTACTTGCCTGGAATGGCGGAGATCTTCTTGGAGTCGGCGATGAAGTCGTCGAGTGTCGCCGGCGGGCCGTCGAGACCGGCCTCCTTGAACAACTTCTTGTTCCAGAACAGCGCATTCACATAGTAGCCGTACGGGATCATGAACTGGGTGTTGTTGACGGTCGAGCCGAATTGCTTGGCGCGGTCGCCCAGCGTCTTGGCGTCGTCCCATTTGGCCATGTAAGGGCCGAGATCCTCGAGCTGGCCGTTGGTGGCGTACAGGCCCATCCAGCGCTCCGGCATCTCGACGATGTCGGGCGTATCGCCGGCCTGCACCATGGTGAGGAATTTCTCGAAAGCCTGCCCCCAGGGCAGCGAGACCACCTCGACCTTGACGCCGGCATTGGCGGCCTCGAACTCGGCAATCTGCTTCTTCAGGAATTCGGTGCGCTGCGGGCTGGTGATGACCTCGACCAGCTTGAGGGTGGTATCGGCCAGCGCGCCGCTGGCGGACATCGCCAGGCCGGCAGCGGTGGCAAGCATGATGCTCAGTCGTTTCATGTTCAGAACTCCCATTTTGAACCCAGTCATTTTTTTGCTTTGTCGAAGGCCTGGCCGATGTCGGCCCAGAGGTCTTCGACGCTTTCCAATCCGACATTGAAGCGGATGGTTCGCGGGCTGACGCCGAAGCGCGCCATCGAATTGAGACCCGGTGTCTGCTCGAGCGAGGCCTTTGCCGGCACGACCAGGCTTTCATGACCGCCCCAGCTGACGCCGATGCGGAAAAATTTCAGCGCATCGACGAAAGCGGGAATGTCGACATCCTCCGTCACCTCGAAGGAGAACAGCCCGGCATAGCCGGCAAGCGTCTTCTTGCCGGGATGGTTGGAATAGGCGGGATGATTGACCCGCTCGACCTTGTCATGCGCCTTCAAGCGCTCGGCGATGATGAGCCCGCTCTTCATGTGATGCGGCAGTCTCAGCGGCAGCGTGCGCAGGCCGCGCAACAGCAGCCAGCCCTCGAAGGGCGACAGCTTTGCGCCGAGCTGCGAATAGGTCTGGTCGTTGATATGCTTGATGTGAGCGGCCGAGCCAGCCACCACGCCGGCGACGGTGTCGCTGTGACCGCCGAGATATTTCGAGGCGGAATGCAGCACCAGATCGACGCCGTGCAGGATCGGCTTCTGGAACACCGGCGTGGCCCAGGAATTGTCGATGGTGGTGACGATGCCCTGCTCGTTCGCCAGCCGCGTCAGATGCTCGAGATCCTGCAGCTCGAACATCATCGAGGTCGGGCTTTCCAGATAGAGCAGTTTCGCACCGGGAAGTGCCGCGGCCACCGCATCCGGATCGGAGCCGTCGACATAGTCGACCTTGATATGCAGGCGCGGGAACAACCGCTCGAACAGTCGGTAGGCGTCGCCATAGCAGTTGCGTACCGCAAGGATGCGTTCGCCTGCGCCGACGAAAGCCAGCAACGTCGCGCTGATCGCAGCCATGCCGCTCGAAAAACCACGTGCGGCTTCAGCACCTTCAAGCGCTGCGACGCGTGACTCGAATTCCATCACTGTCGGGTTGTCGCCGCGCGAATAGATCGGCTGCTTCCTGCGCCCGGCAAAGGTATCGGCCATGTCGGCATAGCTGGCGAAGGTGAACAGCGAGGTCTGGTAGATCGGCGGCACCACCGCATTGCCGGGGAACGGGTCGTCATGCGCCAGAAGCGTCGCCGCCTCGGCGAGATAGTCGCTGCCGGAAATGCCTGGGTCGAAGCTGTGCTCGTTCATGTGCGGACCGAAAGTTTGAGGTTGGCGGCGCCGCGCTTCAAATCGTCCTCGACCGTGGCGATCAGCTTCAGCGCTTCGGCCCGGGCGCCTTCCGGGTCGTGCGCGGCGATGCAATCGAACATGGTGCGGTGGTAGGGAAAGCTGGCATGGCCGAAATCGCGCACGCCGAGCGGATGTTCCCAGAAGCGGTGGAACAGCTCGTGCATGGCGGCGATGATCTGCTCGAACAGCGGATTGCCGCAGGCGCGGTAGATCGCCTGATGGAATTCCCAGTCCTCTTCCGACGACATGCCGGCTCGGCTGAGAAACTCTTCTTCCATGATGTCGAGCTTGCGCTCGATCTCGGCGAGGTCGTCCTTGTCGGCGCGAATGGCGCAAAGGGCGGCGGCTTCCGCTTCCAGCGCGCGGCGGATTTCCAGCGTGCGCATCAGGCCGGTGAAATCATTGCCGCCGGCAAGCGTCAGCGGCATGTGCAGCATGTCAAGCGAGACGGCGGCCTTGAGATAGGTGCCCGAGCCCTGCCGGCGCTCGACCAGGCCAAGCCCTTCCCAGCGCGTCAGCGCCTCGCGCACCGTGTTGCGGCTGACCTTCAGACGCTCAGCGAGGATGCGTTCGGTCGGCAGCCTCTCACCGGGTTCCAGCTTCTCGCGCATGACGAAGCCGGCCAACGCCTTCAGCACCGCGTCGTCGCGGGCCGTCGTCTGGATCGGCGGAAGGCTGAATTCGGTCACCGGGGCTATTACCGAAGTGGTTCAATGGTCCAACCAATTTCTGCACAGACGAAGGGACCTGTCAACAGTGGAAACGCAGCGAGGCCGAAGGGCCAGGGGATGCACCTTCGGCCTTGCTGCTTCAGCCGTGGATGCGCGCCGGCGCAGCGGCGGCGCGAGCCTCGCGCCAGCGAGCGAAGATTGCCTCGCGAACCCGCCTCGAACCAGAGAGGCGCTTTTTTGCCTGCGCCAGCACCGCAGGCGACGCCTCGGCGGGCGTGCCGGACCGAAAGGGAGGAGCCGGGGCGTATTCGAGCGAGAGCTGCACGATCTCGGCCTCCTCCTGTCCAAGCAGCCTCGCAACCAGCGCCAGGCCGAAGTCGATCCCCGAAGTGACGCCGCCGGCGGTGATGAGCTTGCCGTCTTCGACGATACGCTCGTCGACCGGGATCGCTCCGAACTCCTCAAGGAAATCATGCGCATACCAGTGCGTGGTCGCGCGCTTGCCCCTCAGCAGTCCGGCCGCCCCAAGCACCAGGGCACCGCTGCAAACGGAGGTGATGTAGCGCACCTGCCCCGCGCGCTCCCACACGAAATCGAGGACTGTCTGGTCCTCCAGCAGCGCGTTGACCCCGGCCCCGCCAGGAATGCACAGCACGTCGAGGGGCCGGCAATCGTCAAAGGTCGCCGTCGGGGTGAGGGAGAGGTGCGTCGACGACATCACCGGGTTGCGATCCTTCCAGATCAGTTCCACCTCGGCATCCTTGGCCGATGCCAGGACTTCGTATGGGCCGGTGAGGTCGAGTTGTTGGACGTCGGGGAATACGAGGATGCCGAAACGAAGGGGCATGGAAATCTCCGTGGGTTGACTTCGGGCAATCTACGGCATCATGGTTTGGCACGATTGCCATTCACCCCTCGTTTCAGGCCAAAACCCGATGCGCCGTATCGAAGTGCTTGCCTATCCCGACATCCAGCTCCTCGACGTCAGCGGACCGCTCCAGGTCTTTGCCAGCGCCAACGACTTCAAGCGGCAGGCGGGCGAGCCGGCCCCCTACGAGGTCGTGGTCGTCGCCGCCTCGCCCCGGATAAGGACCTCGGCCGGTCTGGTGCTGGAGGCCACGGCGCTGCCAACCCACGGAGGTGAGATCGACACGCTGCTTGTCCCCGGCGGATGGGGCGTCAACGCGGCCTGCGACGATGCCCAGCTGGTCGAATGGATTGCCAGCCGCTCGCGCGATGCCACGCGAAGCGCTTCCGTCTGCAGCGGCGCCATGCTGCTGGCGACGGCTGGCCTGCTCGACGGCCGCCGCGCGGTGACCCATTGGGGACGCTGCGCGGAGTTCGCCCGGCGCTTTCCCGCGGTCCGCCTCGAACCCGATCCGATCTTCATCCGCGACGGCAATGTCTGGACATCCGCCGGCGTAACGGCGGGGATCGATCTCGCCCTCTCCCTTGTCGAGGCCGACCTTGGCCGGCACACGGCGCTTGCCGTGGCGCGCGAATTGGTGGTCTTCCTGAAACGTCCCGGTGGCCAGGCGCAGTTCAGCCAAACCCTCAAGCTGCAGCAAGGCGACGGGCGCTTCGACCGGCTGCATGGCTGGATCCTCGAAAATCTGGCCGGCGACCTGTCGCTCACGCAGTTGGCCGACCACGCCAATATGAGCCCGCGCAGCTTCTCGCGGCGCTATCGCGAGGCCACGGGCCGGACACCCGCCCGCGCGATCGAGGAGATCCGGATCGAGGCGGCGCGACGGATGCTGGAGCGGGGCCAGCCCGTCAACCAGACGGCCCGCCGCTGCGGTTTCGGCTCGGAAGAAACCATGCGGCGCGGTTTTTTGCGCGTGCTGGGCACCAATCCGCGCGCCTATCGCGAGCGTTTCTGATCGCGAGGGCTTGCGCCATTAAGCCGGCGGTCGACGCCGTAGAAATAGAGCCTCTCCAGCGTTCAGGCGGGATGCTGTAGCTGGCTGAGCCCGCCATCGACGACGAGGGTCGCCGCGTTCATGAACGGGCACTCCTCAGAAATCATGAACACAGCGGCCAGCGCGATCTCGCGCGCCGAGGCGATGCGGCCGCCGGGATGCAGCGCCAGCGTCCTGGCGCGCGCCGCAACCGAATCGGCAAAACTGTTCCAATAGTCGGTCGCCTTCTGCGTCTCGACATAACCGGGCGCCAGCGCGTTCACGCGCACGCCCTGCCCGGCATATTCCAGCGCCAGCGATTTGGTCAGCCCAAGCAGCGCGTGCTTGGCCACGGGATAAGGGAAGGTATGAGGGATGATGGTGAAGCTGTGCGTCGAGGCGATGTTGAGGATCGCGCCACCGCCATTTGCGATCATTCCTGGCAGCACCGCCTTGCTGCAATTCCAGGCGCCCTTGACGTTGACGTCGAAATTGCGATTCCACTCCTCCTCGGTCGCCTCGAGCGGCGTCGAGAACACATTCATCCCCGCATTGTTGATCAGCGCGTTGATCGGCCCGATCGCGTCGGTCGCCCGGCTGACGGCAGCGGCAATCGCGGCCCCGTCGCTGATGTCGGCTGCGGTATGTCCGACATGGCCCTGCGGTGCGGCAAGGCCGGCGACCGTTTTGTCCAGCAGCGCGCCGTCGCGATCGACCAGGAACAGTTTTGCCCCTTCGGCCAGGCAGGCCCCGGCGATGGCAAGCCCGATGCCTTGCGCGGCGCCGGTGAGGAAGATGCGTTTGCCGGACAGGCGCTCAGCCATGGCTGTCACTCCACTGCAAGATGGTCAGCGCCGGCCCAGTGCCGACGAACGCAGATTGTCGAGCAAAACGGCAAGCAGCAGGATCACGCCGCGCACAATGTACTGGTAGAAGGCTGGGATGTTGAGCAGGTTCATGGCGTTTTCGGCAATGCCCATGATCAGCACGCCGACGATGACGCCCGACATGGTGGCGCGGCCGCCGGCAAGCGAGACGCCGCCGAGCACGCAGGCCGAGATGACCGAGAGTTCAAGCCCGACCGCCGCATTGGGCTGGCCCGACGTGATGCGCGAGGCCAAAAGGATGCCGGCGATGCCACAGACCACGCCTTGCAGAGCAAAGATCCAGATGCGCGTCCAGTCGACATTGACGCCGGCCAGGCGCGAGGCCTCCGGGTTGCCGCCGATGGCCAGCGTGTTCTTGCCGAAGACGGTACGATTGAGGACAAAACCGAAGATGCAGAACAGCACGGCCAGGACCCAGACCGGCGTCGGAATGCCGAACAGCTTGGATAGCGCCAGCTGGTAGAAATCCGGGCTGTTGATGCCGACGGCGCGGCCATCGGATGCGATCAGCGCAAGGCCGCGCACGATCTGCATGGTGGCAAGCGTCGTGATCAGCGCGTTGATGCGGAATTTGGCGATGACGACGCCATTGATGAAGCCGACGAAGGCGCCGCAGGCGATTGCCGCGAGAAGCCCGAGCAGGATCGAACCGGTATAGTTCGACGCCATTACCGCGACCATGCCGGCAAAGGCGACGATGGAGCCGACCGAGAGGTCGAAGTCACGCGCGGCAAGGCAGAACATCATCGTGCAGGCGACAATGCCGACGGTGACCACCGACTGCAGCAGGCCGAGCATGTTGCGGTCGGTGAGGAAGTTCGGCACCAGCAGCGACACCAGCACGAAGGCGACGATGAAGATGACGACGAGGCCCTGTTCGCCGAGCAGGATCTTCTTCAACTGATCGGTCATGGTAAAGATCCTCAGGATGCGATCGCGTCGGGGGTTTTCTGATCGGGAAGAGCAGCGGCCAGGATCGCTTTTTCGGCGAACTGGTCGCGGGCGAGTTCGGCGCTGATGCGCCCGCCGCACATCACCAGGATGCGGTCGCAAATGCCCATCACTTCCGGCAGTTCGGACGAGACGACGACGATCGCCATGCCGTCTTCGGCAAGCTGGTAGAGCAACTCGTAGATTTCCGCTTTGGCGCCAACATCGATACCGCGTGTCGGCTCGTCGACGATAAGCACGCGCACGCCCTGCTCCGACAGCCAGCGGCCGAGAATGACCTTCTGCTGGTTGCCACCGGAGAGGTTGATGATGTCCTGCTTGCGCGACGGCGTGCGCACCTTGAGCTTCTTGATGAAGGTCTCGGCGGTGGCGATCTCGCTAGCGCGGTTCAAGATTCCGAAGCGTGTGTGATGACGCCGCGACGAGATGTTGATGTTCTCCTCGATCGAGCGGCCCTGGATGATGCCGTCATGCTTGCGGTCTTCCGAGCACAAAACGATCCCGGCGCGGATCGCGTCATGCGGATCGGTGGCATGCACGACCTTGCCATCAATGGTAATGGTGCCACCTGAGCGCGGGTCGGCGCCGAACACCAGCCGCATCAGTTCCGAGCGCCCCGCGCCGATCAGGCCGAAGAAGCCGACGATCTCGCCCGCCCTCGCCTCGAAGCTGGCGGGCGTCGTCAGTTTTACTCCGCAAACAGCGTCGACCTTCAGCCGGACATCGCCGGCCGGGCGTGGGCGAAACCCCCAGATATCGGAGATTTCGCGGCCGACCATTTCGGCGACGACCTGGTCGCGTGTGACGTTTTTCAGCGACGCATGGTGCGCCGCGAGCTTGCCGTCGCGCAGCACGGTCAGGCTGTCGCAGAGGCGGAACACTTCGTCCAGCCGGTGCGAGACATAGATGATGACCTTGCCCTCGCCGCGCAGGCGGTCGATCAGGGCAAACAGGATTTCGCTTTCGCGCGACGACAATGACGAGGTCGGCTCGTCCAGAGCGATGACGCGCGCGTCGAGCATGATCGCCTTGGCGATCTCGACCATCTGCCGTTCGCCGATGGACAGCGTCTTGACCTTGCGGCTGATGTCGAT
The DNA here is from genome assembly GCF_000502815.1 of Mesorhizobium sp. LSJC269B00. NCBI lineage: Bacteria > Pseudomonadati > Pseudomonadota > Alphaproteobacteria > Hyphomicrobiales > Phyllobacteriaceae > Mesorhizobium > Mesorhizobium sp. LSJC269B00. Next base: position 205,768 of record NZ_AYVN01000004.1, on the reverse strand, counting down.
GTCGATGCCCGCCGATTTCAGCTTGGCGCCAACATCGTCCAGCATCCTGGCACGGGCGATGATGCCGGCGTTGGCGGGGAAGCGGCCGAGGCTGAGGTTTTCGGCAACAGTGAGCTCAGGGACCAGCTGCAGTTCCTGGTGGATGACGATGACGCCATTGTCGAATGCATCCCTCGTCGATGAATAGGCCTGGACCTTGCCGTCGATGCTGATTGCGCCGTCATCGGCATGCTGGTCGCCCGACAGGATCTTGATCAGCGTGGATTTGCCGGCGCCGTTCTCGCCCATCAGGCCGTGCACGACGCCCTTGTCGACGCTGAACGAGACGCCGGACAGCGCCTTGACGCCCGGATAGGTCTTGGTGATTTCCGAGAAGTCGAGAAAGGACATGGGGCGCCTATCCTTTTGCGATGCCAAACAGGCGGCGACTGTGAGCCGCCGCCTGTTTGTACAGGGAGGATTATTCGATGCCGAGACCCTTGCGGACCGTCTGGTAGTCGTCGCGCTTGGCCAGCGCCCCGGCGGTCAGGATGAGCTTCTCGGGTTCCTTGTTGTTGGCGACCCAGTCATACATGTTGAGCGCAGTCTCGTAGCCGTGACGCTTCGGCGAGATGATCACCGTGCCGACGAAGCCGGTGGCGGTCGGCTTCTTGAACTCGTTGATCGCCGAATCCGCGCCGCCAATGCCGACGCCGATCACGTTTTCGGCCGGGATGCCGACGCTTTCGGAAGCGCGCACGGCGCCGAGAACGGCTTCGTCGTTGAGACCGAAGGAGACCCACTTCTTGATGTCGGCATGGGCGTTGAGTACCACCGTCGCCGCATTGAGCGCAGCCTCGGTATCGGTCTTGGCCTGCGGCGCGTCAAAGATGTTTTCGGCCTTGAAGCCGTTGGCCTTCAGCACCGAAATGGCGCCTTCGACCCGGTCGACGGCGGTCGGCAACTGATCATAGGAGACGCGGATGGCGCCGACCTCGTCGGCCTTCCAGCCGCGCGCCTTCATTTCGTCGACGATCGCCTGGCCGACGGCCTCGCCGATCTTGGTCGCCGAAATGCCCATATGCGGCACGTCTTCCAGCGCCTTCCCGTCTGCGCCGACCAGACGGTCATCAACCGTCATCAGCTTGAGATTGTTGGCGGCGGCCTTGGCGACGATGCCGGGGCCGAGCTTCACATCAGGCGTGCAGACGATGAAGCCTTGCGCGCCCTGCGCGCCGAGATTGTCGATCGCCGACATCAGCTTCTCACCGTCCTCGGCGCCGATCTTGACCAGGGTAAAACCCTTCTCCTTGGCGGCCTGGTCGGCGAACTTCCATTCGTCCTGGAACCACGGCTCCTCGGGCTGTTTGACGATAAAACCTATCTTGGTGTCCTGAGCATATGCAGCGATGGTCGTGACGGACAGCACGGCAAGGGCGCCCGCGACGAGCGCGGTCTTCAGAAGTCGCATGATTACCTCCCAGCGATGGCCGGGCGCTCAGCCCGGATGCAGAGTCTCTAATTCTTTTTATCATACTCGTCAATTGATCTGGTATGATAATTGAGCTACATGCTCTGACCAGGGATCGCTGGCGTAAATCCTCCGCATCCGGTAAGGCCGGAGACGCGAGATCAGTGGTTTCGCCGCCTTGGAGGAGGGCTGAGGTGACCGACACTTCGAAGAAGGCATCAGGCGACACCCGCCGCCCGCGCGTCATGCCCGATGTGACCAAGGCGCTTGCCTCAGACATCTTTTCCGGACGTTATCCCGCCGGCTCGTCTCTGCCGACCGAAAACGAACTCGGCGTCGAATATGGCGTCAGCCGCACCGTCATCCGCGAGGCGCTGAAGGTGCTGGCCGCCAAGGGGCTGGTGCTGTCGCGGCCGCGCATCGGCACGGTTGTATGTGAACAGGACAACTGGAACATCATCGACCCGCAGGTGCTGGCCTGGCACGCGCCGCATGCGCTGGACGACAAATTGTTCGACGCCATCCTCGAAACGCGCCGCGCCATCGAACCTCTGGTAGCTGAACTGGCGGCGACTCGTGCGACGCTGCAGGAGATCGCCGATCTCGAAGCCGCCTGGCGCGGCATGGCCAATGCCGGCGAGGATCTCGCCGCCTTCTCGCGCTCGGACATCACCTTCCACCAGATCGTCTATGCCGCGAGCCACAACCCGATCTTCCGCCAGATCGGCAATCTGATCGACACCGGGCTGAAATTCTCGCTTGAAGCAACGGCGACCATTTCGCTCGCCCGGCGCATGGAAGCAGTGGCGGCGCACCGTGAGGTGGTGGAGGCACTGCGCATGCGCGATGCCGCGGCGGCGCGTGCGGCGGCAGGCCGGATCCTCGACCTTGCGGCGCGCGACCTGGTCAGCGCCAAGAAACTCAAGAACAACTGAGACCAGCATGAAAATCATCTCGCTCACCACCTACATCGTCCCGCCGCGCTGGCTGTTCCTGAAGATCGAGACCGATGCCGGCGTCACCGGCTGGGGCGAGCCTGTCGTCGAAGGCCGTGCGCTGACGGTCGAGGCAGCGGTCAAGGAACTCGGCGATTATCTCGTCGGCAAGGACCCGCGCCTGATCGAGGACCATTGGACGGTGATGCATCGCGGCGGCTTCTACCGCGGCGGGCCGATCCTGATGAGCGCCATTGCCGGCATCGACCAGGCGCTGTGGGACATCAAGGGCAAGGCGCTCGGCGTCCCGGTGCATGAACTGCTCGGCGGCAAATTGCGCGACAGCATCAAGGTCTATTCCTGGATCGGCGGCGATCGGCCGGCGGAAGTGGCCGCGGGCGCCAGGGAAGTGGTGGCGCGCGGCTTCCAGGCGCTGAAGATGAATGGCACCGAGGAACTGCAGATCGTCGACAGCCATGACAGAATAGATGCGGCTGTCGAACGAGTCGCCATGGTGCGCGAGGCCGTTGGGTCCAACATTGGCATCGCCGTCGATTTCCACGGCCGCGTGCATCGGCCGATGGCGCGCATGCTGGTTAAGGAGCTCGAACCCTACCGGCTGATGTTCATCGAGGAGCCGGTGCTCAGCGAAAACCGCGAGGCGCTGAAGGAGATCGCAGCGCTGGGCTCGACGCCGATCGCGCTCGGCGAGCGTCTTTACAGCCGCTGGGATTTCAAGTCGGTGTTCGAGCAAGGCGCCGTCGATATCATCCAGCCGGACCTGTCGCATGCCGGCGGCATCACCGAATGCCGCAAGATCGCGGCGATGGCCGAGGCCTATGACATTGCGGTGGCGCCACACTGCCCGCTCGGGCCGATCGCGCTTGCCGCCTGCCTGCAGCTCGATGCCGTCAGCTACAACTGCTTCATCCAGGAACAGAGCCTCGGCATCCACTACAACGCCGCAAACGATTTGCTCGATTATGCCGCCAACAAGGACGTCTTTCGCTACGAGGATGGCTATGTCGCAATCCCCGATGGTCCCGGCCTCGGCGTCGAGATCGACGAGGACTACGTCAAGGAAAGGGCCAAGGAAGGCCACCGCTGGCGCAACCCGGTCTGGCGTCACAAGGACGGCTCCTTCGCCGAGTGGTAGCCCGGCCGACCTTGCGGCCAGGCCTTCAGGACCTCGAGCTCAATTTCGCGGTGGCGCCAGCGTAACGCAGGCCTCTGATGTGCCGCAGCGCCGAGCACCAGCGCATGGGAACCGTCGGCGCCGGCAAGCCGCAACTGGCTGACCGCCTGGGTTGCGGCAAGCAGCGGCGTCAAAATTCTCGACGCATGGCAAGAGAAGGATCGGCAAGTAAATGCAACCGGAAACATATTTTAACTAGCAGTGGTTGCTTGCAAACATCACGCCGTTTGATGACATCCGATCGAAAGCAGTCGCTATCCATGGGACATGGCGGATGTCCTGTTCTTATCGACCTTTTCTTGGCCCGCCAGCCGCGTCACCTGCCCGCGGCGTGCCGGCCTGCGTTCCTGCCGGAGAAGATGCAGCTCCCGAGAAATGTCCCTTCCAGCGCATTGTAGCCGTGATAGCCGCCGCCACCGCCGCCGGCCACCTCGCCAGCCGCATAGAGCCCGGCAATGGGTTCGCCATTGCCGTCGAGAACCTGCGAATTGAGATTGGTGTGCAGGCCGCCAAGCGTTTTGCGCGTCAGGATGTTGAGGCGCACCGCGATCAGCGGCCCGTGCCTGGGATCGAGTATCTTGTGCGGCTTGGTCACCCGGAAGATCTTGTCGCCAATGTAGTTGCGGGCGCCGCGGACGGCTGTGACCTGCGCATCCTTGGTATAGGCATGGTCGACCTCGCGATCGCGCGCCACGATCTGCGCCTTGAGCCGGTCGTAGTCGAGCAGATTGTCGCCTGACAGCGCGTTCATGCCGGCGACCAAGTCGGCCAGGTTGTCGCGGACGACGAAGTCCTCGCCCTTTTCCAGGAACGCTGCCACCGATGGTGGCGCCTTGCCGCCGCGCCGGTTCTTCAGCACGGCCCGCCAATCCTTGGCCGTAAAGTCTAGGTTTTGCTCCGAACCCGACAGCACGAACTCCTTCGAAGCGATCGTCTTGCTCAGCACGAACCAGGAATAATCGTGTCCCGTCGACAGGATACGCTTCAAGGTGCCGAGCGAATCGAAGCTCGGGAAGAACGGCGCCTCCATGCGTTGTCCCAGAGCATCGAACCATAGCGGCGACGGCGCCGACAGGATGCGGATGCCGTGGTTCGGCCAGATCGGATTCCAGTTCTTGATCCCCTCGACATAGTGCCACATGCGGTCGGCGTTGATGACGGCCCCGCCGGCGTCCTGGGTGATCGCCACCATGCGGCCGTCGACATGGTGCGGCACGCCGGCAACCATACGCTTCGGCGCTGGCCCCAGCCGCCCGACCGGCCAGACCTTGCGAACCAACTCATGATTGCCGCCGATGCCGCCGGAGGTGACGATCACGACACCGGCCGAAAGGTCGAAATCGCCGACGGCCGTGCGGCTCGACTGCTTGCCGCGCTCGACATCGGATGCCTCCAGGATTTCGCCCGCGACGCCGGTGACCGCGCCGTTGGTCTTGATCAGCCGGCTGACCTGATGACGGAATTTCAAAGTGATCAGCCCTTTGGCGACGTGCTCGCGCACGCGCCTTTCGAACGGCGCGACCACGCCCGGCCCAGTGCCCCATGTCAGGTGGAAGCGCGGCACTGAATTGCCGTGGCCATTGGCCAGCGCGCCGCCGCGCTCGGCCCAGCCGACCACCGGCCACCAGCGCATGCCCATGGCGTAGAGCCACGGCCGCATCTCGCCGGCGGCGAAATCGACATAGGCTTCCGCCACTTTCCTTGGCCAATGGTCCTCGGGCCGGTCGAACTGGGCAGAACCCAGCCAATCCTGCCAGGCGAGGTCGCGGCTGTCCTTGATGCGCAGGCGGCGCTGCTCGGGCGTGTTGACCAAAAACAGGCCGCCGAGCGACCAGAATGCCTGGCCGCCGAGAAAACCGCCACCCTCTTGCTCGACGATGATCACGCGCTTGCCGGCATCGCCGAGTTCCGCGGCTGCGGCCAGGCCGGCCAGCCCGCCGCCAACGATGATTGCGTCCGCGTCAGCCATTGTCGTAGCTCCTGTGCCGGCTTTTGTTTTCGAGATCGGATGCTCGTTGCTAGCCGCGCAGCGCGTTCCAGATGATGCGCGGCAGCTTCAGGAGGCTCGGCTGGTAGTTGAACTCGGTGATCAGGCGGCCGACCATGTGTGCCCTTTTGTGGGTCAGGAACCAGGCCGGCTTCGGCATGATGCGGAACGGCGCTTCGAGCACGCTGCGCTCCGGTCTGTCGAACAAATAGGTGTTGTGGACGACGCCGATGCCGCTCTGCACATCGTCGAGCGTGTGGCCAGGGAAAGCACCCCAGGTCGGGCGCAGCAGCGCGAACAGAACGCCGCTCCAGGAATTGATGCCGATGCCGCCATAGCGCAGTTCGGCAATGATTTCCTCGAAGCGCTGCCGGCCGATCTCGGCGATCGTCCTGGAATGGATGAGGATGTTGGCGGCAAGCGTGCCGTGCAGCTTTTCATTGGCGTAGGCGACAGCGGCGCGCAGATAGGATTCCGCATTGCCCGCCGGCAGCCGCATGACGCTGAGCGCCGGCGCGAACACCTCGGCATTTTCGAGATAGGCGTCCGTGCCCGGCCGGAACGGCACCACAACGCAGGCGGGCCCGCCAGGCCGCTCGAATTTTTGTGCCGTGTCGGCGTGCGCCTCGAAGGCGGCGAGGCGCTCGGTCGCGCCGGGATAATAGGCCGGGCGCGACGGGGCTTTCTGCATCACCTTTTCGAGTGCTGCCAAAAGCGCATCGGATTTGCCCCAGCCTTCGGGCAACACGAGCATTTGGCAGGCGATGCAGTTGAAACCGGAATTGTTGAGCTTTTGAGTAGCGATCAGTTCGGCGTGGTAGGTGATATCGGCATCCGACCACGGACCGGGCACCACGATGGTGGGTGCCACGCCGCCAAGCTCCGAGGTGATACGCCGGCTGTTGCGCGGCGTGCCCGCCGCCTTGTTCTTGCGGCCCTCCTCGCCAGGCCCCCAGACGATCGCGTCATGCGAAGCGGCGGCACCGGTGATGTGGATGTCGTCGACGAGATCGTGGTTGCACAGATACGCGCCGACATCGGCGCCGCCGCGCACGATGCGCAGCGCACCGAATTCGATCAGCGGCCGCAGCGCCGGCCGCAGGAAATCGATCAGATAGTCGTTGACCGGGTTCATCTTGAGCAGAACCACCTGGTGCTCGACCAAAAGCTTGTGCAGGCAGTCGAGCGGCGCGATCGAGGCGACATTGCCGGCGCCGAGCACGAGGCCGATCTTGCCCTTGCGGCTGGTGCGCGGCGCGTCATAGGCCGATGCGGTGTTTGCGGCCAGGTTCGCCTTGGTCACGCCGGGCTGCATCCAGATCTCGGCCTTCAGCCCGGTGAACAACACCTTGTCCCAGAGCGAATTCGGAACCACCGTCACCGCCACCTGTCCGCTGGGCAAGGTGCGGACCGGCAGTCTGTCGAGGAACTTCTTGCCCTCCATCAGGCTCAGCGTGTGGATGAACTGGTTGCAGCCATCCATCAGCGCCGCCGGGCCAGCCAGCCATTCCTCACCTTCCAGCGGCGAGCCGGTCGGGATGCCCTTCTTGCGCGTCGCGGTTAGATCGGAAGAGCACACGTCTGAACTCCAGTCACCAGATCATCTNTGAGCGCGAGGTCGAGTTCGGCTGCCCATTCAGGCTGCACGGGCTGGGTTTTGACTGCCTTGGCAACCATCCTATCCTCCTCCACTTCGATCTCTTTGTTTGACGCAATTCCTGTGGGAAAACCGCTTCACACTTTTCCTGGAATTGCTCTACGAAAACGGCAGTGCGGCCCATTGCTCGACGAATTTCCCGCCGGAATAGACCTGGATCGAACCGAACTGCTGTAGCACGAATTCGCTCTGCGTCGGACGCAGGAAGGCGTAGTCGTCAGGCCCGACATTGACGTTGTCGGGCAGCGCCATGAATTGCTGATTGGTCGAAAAGCCGAACGTCTTGTCGGTCTTCATCCCCACGGGATGGACGGGCTTCGCCATCCATTTTCCGCCATAGAGAAAACAGCCGCGCCGCGGCAACAGCCCGAGCTTCTGCAGCAGCCAGGAGCGCTGGTCGAGGCCCGGCGCCTGGACATCGACCACTTTCAGGATCGGCGTCGCGATGAATGCGGCAGGCCACAATTGGCTGAGGCTCGGCACATCGAAATCGGTCGGCAGCATAAAAGCCGATCCGATGGACAATTCATTGGCGCCGACCCAGCTGTCATAGAGCAATGCGGTGCTGCTGCCGCCAAGATTGAGGATCTTGCGCTGGTCGGCGGCAAGGCAAGCGACATACTGGCGAAACAGGCTGATCGCCTTGACGCGCGCCTTGGCCGGTCCTCCCAGCAGTTTGGGGATATGGCCGATATGCGCCTCGTAGGCCATGACGCCTTCGCATTTCAGCCGCGGGTAATTCGCCAACGCGGAAACTGCCCGGGCCAGTGAGTCGGGATCGCTGATACCGCCGCGATGAAGGCCGACATCGACCTCGAAGCAGACGCGCAGCTCGCGGTCGAGCTCGGCGGCAAGCGAGCCATAGGCGGCCAGCCGCTCCTCGGTATCGATCAGCCAGACGATGCGCGACGTAGCTTCGCCGAGCCCGGCGAGAACGCCCTTCGTCAGCGCGTGCCTGGCGCCGGCAACCGGCATCGGCTTGCCCAACAGGAGATCGACTTGGGGAAACATTTTCAGCATCTCGGCGCTGATCGGCAGATGAAAGGTCATCAGCCTGTCGGTCGCAAACGCCGCGCGGATATAGTCGATCAGCGGCAGGCATGGCAGCGACTTGTCGACGAGGCGCAGATCGAGGCCCGTGGCGAACTTCGCCTTGATCGCAGCGATGTTGTGATCGAGCCGGTCGAGATCGAGCACCAGGCAAGGCTGAAAGATCCCGGCTGCCCTGAGCGCGCCCGACATTTCCGCGAAATAGGTGTCGGTCAGGCTCATGCCGCGACGCCGAGCAGCCTGGCAATATAGGGCGACACGAAGCGGTTGTCCGGGTCCATCTCGCGGCGGACCGCCATCGCATCGTTCCAGCGCGGATAGAGCGCGCTCAATTCCCTTGATGTCAGGCTGTGCATCTTGCCCCAATGCGGGCGGCCGCCGCGCTTCCTGAAGATCGGCTCGGCGGCGTTGAAGAACGCCATCGGATCGCGCTCGACGCCGTGATGGATGGCGATGGAACAGGTTGGGCGCTTGTAGAAGGGGCTGAGCCAGACATTGTCGGGCGCGACGACGCGCACCTCCATCGGAAAATAGACCTCTGGAAACCGCGTCTCGAGCAGCGCAATGATTTCGCTGAGTGCGGCCGCCCCTTCCTCGAACGGCAGGTGGTATTCCATCTCGTTGAACTTGACGTTGCGCTCGGAGGTGAAGACCTTCAGCCACTCCTCGACATAATCCTCGGCCGGCACCTTGGCGAAGGCCGAGCCGATGAGACGGCGGCGCAGCCAAGGGAGCCAGCTGAGATAGTCGCGCAGTTTTCTCAGCGTCGTCACCGCATCGTCGTCTTCCGTCGGCGGACGCACCGTCGCCGGCGCCTCGGTGATGTCGCTGGCAATCAGCAGCGCCTGGCCGGAAAACGGCACATAGTAGAACTCGGCCGAACGATGCGCCGTCATGGTGCTTTCGAATTGCGCAAGCACATCGGCGATCGGCGCCGTCCAGCGGCGGTGCCGCATCCGGTAACTCGCCACGTTGCGGATCGTCACTTCGGTGACGGCGCCGAAAGCGCCGAGCGAAGCGCCCATGGCTTCGATCATGTCGGGGCTCTTGGCACGGTCGAACTCTTTCACGGCGCCACGCCCGTCGACGATCTGCATCGCCTCGAGCTGGGTATGGTAAGCGCCGAGCGTGATGCCCGAGCCGTGGGTGGCGGTGCCCAGCGCCCCGCCGAACGCCTGCTTGTCGATGTCGCCCATGTTCGGCAGCGCCTGGCCGACGCCGTGCAACAGCTTTGCCAGCGCGCCGATCTTGGTGCCGGCGCCGACCCGTGCTGTCAGCCTTTCGGGATCGTGCGACCTCAGGCCCTCGAAGCGATCAAGCGACAGGATCGTCCCGTCATTCTTGACCAGAGGCGTGAAGGAATGGCCCGTGCCAGCGAATCGAACTGGTCCCGGCGCGTTGCGAATGGCACCACTCAGCTCATCGAGACTCTGCGGTTCGGCAAAAGCCTGCGGCGTGGCCGTGACATAGCCCGACCAATTGCTCCACTGGCTGATAGCCTCTCCCAAAATTGCCTCCCTGGGACGCCGGCTTTGCCGGTCTTTCTCCTAGCGCTGAATAATATGATACATACTCAGCTTTTCGGATATGATACATTGTCAGCTTTCTGTCAACCTGGCAATCGGAGGTGTCTTGTGTGGTCCCGTGTTCAAGTGCATGGCCTTTGGCCATGATTGGGCGCATTCCGATAGTGAGATTATCTCTAGGCAATTAAAAGGACAAACAAGGACACAAATATAATTAAAACAATCTGCTTAAATCTCACCACAAGAGCTTTGCGCTCATCCCGTTTTATTCTGATTTTTGTTTCATGTTCGTCATACTTTATATATCCATAAAACATGCAGCATGCTAACAAAACCAAAAAAATACCTCTCCTACCATGGCTTTCTCGGAAGTCACTGCTGCCAAACGCAACCACCCATCCGCCAATTCCGTAAATAACCAATGTTGAAGTGAATAAAACGAAAAGCATCGAGAAAACGTATAGTTTCTTTAACGCATTCCGACGACCGTCGTGCCCATCCATCACTACAGTTCCTTTGCTTGCACGAACGTAAATCAATACTGCATTATTCATGATTCATACTTGATTTCCGAGTACCCCTCTAGCTCACCTCGGGGCAACGGAACTTCACTACACAATAGCACGCCGCCAGGTCGTGGGGCGAACGGCTAGGTTCCTCGTCCGTCAGCGAGCCGCGCGCCGTACTAAGGGCCGTGCAAATCCATGAGGGCAACCGGCTGTATCACGAGCCTCACCGCGACCGGGCGATCGTGATCGAGCGTGGTATCTGATTGTCATCGGACGACATTCCGCGCCGGCCGCATTATCTACAGCGACGCACGCTGAGCCGGCGTCGGCATTGAACGCAGTTCGTTGCCCCTTCAAGCCAGCCCAAACGTTTCCACGGCCCGCATGATGCCGCGCAATTCGGCCAAACCCTTCAGGCGGCCGATCAGCGAGTAGCCGGGATTGATCCTTGTCTTGCCGATATCGTCGGCGAGCAGGTGGCCATGGTCCGGCCGCATCGGGATTTGCCAGTCGGCTCGGCCCTCCTTGCGGCGGCGCGCCTCCTCCTGCATCAGCGCCAGGATGACATGCGCCATGTCGGTGCCGCCTTCGAGATGCTCGGCCTCGTAGAACGAGCCGTCATCCTCGATGGTGATGTTGCGCAGATGGGCGAAGTGGATGCGGTCGCCGAATTCCTTGACCATGGCGACGATGTCGTTGTCGGCGCGCGTGCCGTAGGACCCGGTGCAGAACGTCAGCCCATTGGCCTGGCTGTCGACGGCATTGAGAATGAAACGCGCATCCTCGGCGGTCGAAACGACGCGCGGCAGGCCGTAGAGCGAAAACGGCGGATCGTCGGGGTGGATACACATGCGCACCCCCTCCTCTTCCGCCACCGGAATGATCTCGCGCAGGAACCACGCGAGGTTGCCGCGCAACTCCTTCGGCCCGATTCCGTCATAGTCCGCAAGCGCCTCGCGAAAACTGTCGCGGTCATACTTGCGCTCTGTAGCCGGCAGGCCGGCGATCAGATTGCGCTCGATCTGGTCCATCTTCTCTGGCGACAATTCCTTCAGCCGCGCTTCCGCTTGCGCAATACGCGCCGGCGTATAGCTGTCAGCACCGTTCTTGCGCTTCAGCACGAACAGATCGTAGGCGGCGAAATCAACGGCATCAAAACGCAGGGCGTAGCCTGTCGTCGGCAGACGGTAGGCTAGATCGGTGCGGGTCCAGTCCACCACCGGCATGAAATTGTAGCAGATCGTGGCGATGCCGGCCCTGGCCAGCGCGCGGATCGAATCGCGGTAATAGCCGGCATAGCGCTCGCGTTCCTGCGCGCCGATCTTGAAGGAATTATGGACCGGAATGCTCTCGACGACCGACCAGGTCAGTCCTGCTTCCTGGATAATGCGCTTGCGCTCCAGCACTTCGGCCTCAGGCCACGCCCGGCCGTCATAGATATGGTGGAGCGCCGAGACCACGCCGGTGGCGCCCGCCTGCTTGACATGATCGAGCGTCACCGGATCATCGGGCCCATACCAGCGCCAGCATTGTTCCATTTCGGCTTTCCTTCTGCGACAGGTTGGCAACTTATTGTTGGACCCCGATGGGAGTCGATAGAAAATGGAGGAGTTTTTAGAAATGACGGATTTCGACGGCAAGGTCGCCCTGGTGACCGGGACGACCGGAATCGGCCTGGCAACCGCCACACGCCTTGCGGCCGGTGGCGCCGCAATCATCGCCTGCGGCATCGACCGCGCCGCCAACGCGGCGATGAAAGCGCAACTAGAAAGTGCTGGTGCCGCGGTGCTGGTCATCGACACCGATGTGTCCGTCTCCGATCAGGTGCGCGACGCGGTCGCGGCTGGCGTCGCGAAGTTCGGCGGCCTGGATGTCATCGTCAATTCAGCCGCCGTCCATCCCTATGGCACGGCGACGACCACCGACTGGGAAAGCTGGAACCGAACGATGACGGTCAATGTCGGCTCGATCTACCTGACCGCGCATTTCGGCATTCCGGAAATGATCAAGCGCGGAGGCGGCGCCATCGTCAACGTCGCCTCGGTGCAGGGCTTTGCCTGCCAGCAGAACGTCGCCGCCTATGCCACGACCAAGGGCGCCATCCACACGCTGACGCGCTCGCTGGCGCTCGACTACGCGGCATCAGGCATCCGCGTCAATTCGGTCAGCCCGGGCTCGATCCGCACGCCGATCCTGGAGAAGGCTGCGCGCGGTGACGGCGGCAGCGATGCCGATGTCGAAGAGGCCTACAAGCGCTTCGGCGCGGCGCATCCGCTCGGCCGCATCGGCGAACCGGAGGAAGTGGCGGAACTCATCGCCTTCCTTTGCTCGTCGAAGGCCGGCTTCTGCACCGGCGCGGACTACAGGATTGATGGCGGACTGACCGCCGGCATCGGCGTCAGATAGAGCACTGATCGTGCTCTGCACGCTTGCCGGCGATCTCGAGCGCTATGTACCGCCTCTATAGCTTCCACGTCCGCCTGGCATTGCCCGAAAGCAGCTTCGCCCGTTCGTCGGGACTGGCTCCCGCGATCAGCGCATGCGTCGCTGTCACCCAGGTCGCAAGGCCACCGCCAAGCGTGCACACCGGCCAGTCGCTGCCCCACACGACGCGGTCCCAGCCGAAGCAGCCGATCGTGTGCTCGACATAGGGGCGCAAGGTCTCGACGGTCCATGAGCCGGCATCGGCATAGGCGACGACACCGGAGATCTTGCCGATGACATTGGGACGCCGCGCGATCTCGGTCATATGCTCGCGCCACGGATNGGAGTTCAGACGTGTGCTCTTCCGATCTTGGCGACGACACCGGAGATCTTGCCGATGACATTGGGACGCCGCGCGATCTCGGTCATATGCTCGCGCCACGGATGTTCCGCACTGGCCTTGATGTCGGGCACGCCGCAATGGTCGAGCACGAACTGCACATCCGGCGCCAGATCGGCGAGCGCAACCGCCCTTGGAATCTGATGCGGCAGGACGACGAGGTCGAAGGTCAGGCCGGTGCCGGCAAGCCGCTTGATGTTTTCGCGAAACAGCGCGCTGTCCGAAAGCTCGTCCGGCATGACATGCAGCACGCGGCGGAACCCCTTGACGAAGGGATCGGCCTGCTGGCGCCCGAGATAGGCGGCGAAGCCGGCCTCCTCCGGGCGGCAGGAGGCGATCGCCCCGCGCAACAGACTGCCCTTCTCCAGCGACTGCGCCTTCACATGGCTGGTCTCGGCCTGGATGTCGGCTTCATCGACGTCGACCTCCATATGCAGCGCGGCCTCGATACCGGCGCGGCGGGCCTGGATCGCATATTCTGCGTGCGGGAAATCGCGGTTGAGCGCCGGCTCGCGGCTGAGCCAGGGATAGCGCAGCGCCGACAGGTCGATCAGGTGCAGATGAGTGTCGATGATCATGGCTGTCCTCCTCGGTGATTTCAGATCATCGCCAAATGCCTAAACCCAGCGCATGACACAAGCTTTGGCTCAGGCCCGCTTCGGGATCTCTTTGTCCTCGAGCAGCAGCGTCAGCCCCATGGCGACGAAATAGAGCGCCGCCACCCAGATGAACATCACGTTGAAGCCACTGGAGTAATGGTCGAGCACCACTTCGCGGATCGCGCCCGGCAGGCTCGATGCGAGGTGCGGCGTCAACCCGTTCAGGCCACCCGGCAGCAGGGCGGCGGCGTCTGCAGGAAGCTCGGCTGTCTGCCGGTTCAGCGCCCAGATCATCACCGCGCCGTTCAGCGCCAGACCCAGCGATGCTCCGAGCGTCCGCGCCTGGGTGATCAGCGACGTCACCGCGCCGATATCCTGCAGCGGTGCCGCCGCCTGGATCGCCACGATCAGCACCTGGAACTGCAGGCCCATGCTGATGCCGAACACAGCCATCATCGTTGCCAGCACCCAGATCGGCGTGTGCTGGTTGGTGAGGACAAAGCCCAGCATCAGAAACCCGCCAATAGCCATGGCGACCACCGGCATCCATTTGTAGCGTCCGGTTGCGGCAATTACCCGCCCGGCGACGATCGAGATGACCATCGATGTCAGCGACGCCGGCAGGAACAGGAAGCCGACTTCGGCCGGGCTGAGACCCGTCAGCGTCTGCATGTAGAGGGCGAAATAGAAGAACATGCCCAGCGTCACCGTTCCGGCGACCAGCGACACGCCCGAGACGATGCTGACCGTCGAATTGCCGAACAGCCGCAACGGCACGATCGGCTCTTCGGCCCGGCGCTCCACCATGATGAACAAGGTGATGGCGACCAGCGCGAGGAGTGGCAATACGAAGGTGAGCAGGTCCGGCCCGCTGGGGTCGAGCACGTGATAGCCCCAATAAACGACCGCCGTTGTGCCGATGGCGAGCAGCGCGCCGCCGAGATAGTCGATGCGGTGCCGTTTTTCGTTGAACCGGCTGCGCATGGCGAAGGCCAGCACCGCCAGCACGATGATGCCTATCGGCAGATTGACCAGGAACACCCAGCGCCAGCCGAACAGGCTGGTGATGTAGCCGCCGGCCAACGGGCCGAGCACTGATGACAGCGCGAACACCGCCGAACTGTAGCCCTGATATTTCGCGCGGTCGCGCGGCGAAAACAGTTCGCCGATCATGGCGAAGGCCGAGACCATCAGGCCGCCGCCGCCGATGCCTTGCAGCACGCGCGCGGCGATGAGGCTCTCCATCGACCATGCCATGCCGCAGACCAGCGAGCCCAGCAGGAACAGGCCGATCGCCGTCAGCACGACATTCTTGCGGCCATACATGTCGCCGAGCTTGCCGTAGAATGGCGAGACCGCGGCGGTCGAGAGCAGGTAGGCGGCACCGACCCAGCCGAACAAATGCAGATTGCCGAGTTCGCCGGCAATGGTGGGCAAGGCGGTGACGACGATCTGCATGTCGATGGTTGCCATGAACATGGCGATCAGCGCGCCGAAATAGACGATCAAGGTCGTAAGGTCGGGCCTGACTTGGGCCTCCACGGGCGCTGTGTCCGGCAGCGTCTGCTCGACAGTCATCGGTGTCTCCGTAGCTTGGGGCGCGATTTATGTGCCCACAGCCGAGAGGTGTCAAATAGGCGAAAACGCCATGCCTGGAGGCATTCCGTCCGGCTAACGGGAAGAGCCTTAGCGGACGTGCAGCCGTGGATGATGGTCGTCGCGACCAGTTCCGCGGGGTCGTGTGCAATCGGGTCGACGATGCTGTCGATGAAGGCAGTGTGATCGAGCGCCAGCGTCGTCAGATTGTGGCTCTCCACCGTGAACACCTGGCCTCGGTGCGCATGGTCACCGACATCTCGGGCAACACTGTCGAAGGCAATAGCTACGCCATATACGGCGAAAGCCTCAACACCGGCTTCCATACCCAAAAGGGCTATATCGGCGAGCGCTTCGATGCCGAGACCGGGCTGCTGTATCTCAATGCCAGGTACATGGATCCGGTGCTTGGACGGTTCATCTCGCCGGATGACTGGGATCCGACTAAGGAAGGCGTTGGCACCAACAGATATGCTTACGCATGCAATGATCCGATCAATAGGGGGGACAATAATGGCCACATAGCACCCCTCATTTGGGCTGCTGCGATCCTCGGTGCATATTTCATGAGTGTCGAGCCTGCAAATGCTCCTGCACCAACGGATACGGCTAAAAGTGTCAGCGGTGGCCAATTGATAGCAAACATGGCAATGGGAGCTGCCACACCACTACTTGCGGCAAAAGCACCATTTTTGACAATGTCAGCGGCGGCAAGGTGGCCACGTGCTTTCCGAATTGGCTGCCGCTGAAACAGGCCTTTTTGCACCAGGAGCAGCCACGGTTGCTGGAGTAGGAGCAACAGCCGCTGCAACAAGTGTTGCTTCGCTTCGAGGGGGGGGGTTACTCACGAAGCCGAACGGCTAGCGCAGTTAGGTCTTACCAAGAACAATGCCGGTTGGAGGCCAAACCAAGCTGATTTCGACAGCGCGGCGTTCAAAGTCATTGTGGGAGACGCAAAGTTTAGCCGGGGCGGATTGCCAAAGGGAACGATCTTTGACGGCATGAAGGTTGGAAATTTCGAGATCAAGGGAGGGCTTAGCATGCTGGATTCGACCTACCAACTTAGGCTCCAAACGTATCGATCGCTGAAAACGAACATGCCTCTTACGATCGAGACGACGCGGCCCATCAACCCTACCTTCCAGAACTGGCTAAACCGGTGGGGTGTTTTGGTTCCGAGACAGAAGTGATAGGCATGCGAAGGGATGGGCTGTGGAATTTATGATGACGAAGTGGCATGTTGCGAGGGGCGCGCGCGCCGATGCCGAAATAAATAATAAAATCTTTCTGATCAAAAACGTCTCTGAAATGAGGGCAACTTATCAGGTCAGACTTCTCCTTTATCGAGCTGTGCAGGAAGGTACGCGGTTGGTTTTAGACCTTCCAAAAGAATGCAAGTTGAGCGCCAATTTGAAGGCCTTGGCTAAAGAGCATCGCCGTAATTTTGAAATCACGAGAACCTGATGGGACTATATCTAGCTGTCTTTGATGGCGATGAGGAGCTGGATGGGGTTGAGGTAGGCTCGTATGCTGACTTCGAAACGTTCCGCTCTAAGGTTGCGACGCACGTAGAACAGGGCGTCGCAGGATCGCGGTGTCCAACACTGATGGTTCATTCTGACAGTGACGGACAATGGTCGCCCGAAGAGGCAGCTCTATTGCAAGCGGAGCTATTGTTGATCACCGATAGCTTCTTGAAGCTGCCCCCTGAGCCTCTTGGGGATGGTTGGAAACCAGAAGTAGCCCAGATGTTTGGGCTTCGGCCGAACAGCCTTTATGACTGTTTTTTTGATGTAGACGGCGAGCCTCTCTTGGACCGTCTGATTGGCTTGGCTCAACTGAGTACGCAGCGGAATCTTCCGATTTTGTTCCAATGAGGATGAGAGCCCGGATGACGACTTCAACCTTAACTGGCGAGGCACCCCGGTCCGCCGCAGGCAGACCGATCTGGCTTTCAGCCGTAACTTGAAGCCACCGCTTTTCAGGCGGTGGAGCATTAACTCGATCCCGCTGGTGCTCAATGCGCTGACCGACGCGCTCTCGGTTCTGCAGGAGAAACCCAACCCCCGGTCGCACCCACCCCCCACCACCAACCCTGTGGATAGACTCCAAATCCCCCCATCAATCCAAGCACTCAACCTCAGGACGTCCTAAACTAAGGCCCTTGGGGAATCGGGTGTATGTCAATCGGGTCAAGCAATCGCGTCGTATTGTGCCTGTTGCTTGCACTTGCCGGCTGCAATTCCACGCCGGGCAAGGACTTTTTCACCGAGACTATCGACAGCCTGCACGCCAAGAACTCGCCCTTGCGGGCGGGATACACCGGACCATCCACCGTCACCTCGGCCGCGAGCGCCGGGCAGCGCTTCAACGGCGCGCAGTATCAGGGGTCCGGCCAGTTCGTCTCGTCCAGCGCCCCCGTCACCCAGGTAACGACTGACGGCTCGGGCCAGTTCGAGCTCAACCTGGTCAGTGCGCCGATCGCCGATGCGGCCAAGGCGGTGCTGGGTGACGCGCTGCACCTCAACTACATCGTCGACCCGCGCGTGCAGGGCACGGTGACGCTGCAGACCTCGCAGCCGGTGTCGAAGGATGCACTGGTCGACATACTGGAATCAGCACTTGCGGTGAATGGCGCGGGCATCACCAAGCGCGCCGGCACCTACCAGGTCGTGCCGCTGTCCGAGATCATGTCCAACACACCGCCGGTCAGCGTGCCCTCGGTGTCGCCTTCGGGGCCCGGCGTCAAGGTGCAGGTGCTGCAGCTGCAATATATCGCCGCCGACGAGATGAAGACCATTCTCGAGCCGATCACCCGCCAGGGCTCGGTGCTGCGGGTCGATTCCACCCGCAACCTGATCACCGTCGCCGGCAATGACAGCGACCTCAATGCCATCCGCGAGGCGGTGTCGGTGTTCGATGTCGACTGGATGCGCGGCATGTCGGTGGCGCTGCATCCGCTGAAGACCTCGAAGCCGGAAGCCGTCGCCGCGGAACTCGATTCCATCTTCGGCACCAAGGACGGGCCGGGCGCCAAGCTCATCCAGTTCATCCCCAACGACCGGCTGAATTCGGTGCTGGTGATCACCTCGCGCCCGGCCTATCTCGCGCGCGCCGCCAGCTGGATCAACAAGCTCGACAGGCTGGCGGAGTCCAACGAGGACCAGCTCTTCGTCTACCAGATACAGAACCGCCCGGCCAAGGAACTGGCCGCTGTGCTGAGCTCGGTTCTCGGCACCTCGGTCAAGACCGAGGGCGGCGCGGACGGCTCGAACGTGTCGCCCGACCAGACGCCGATCGCCATGCAGTCGGACGGCATTACCCCGGTGCCGTTGACCGGGCCGTCGCCTTCGATGCCGCAGCAGGACGGACAGCCGCCCGCCCACGCCACCGTCGTCGCCGACATCGAAAACAACGCGCTGCTGATCCAGACCACGGCGCGCGACTATGAGCGCATCGAGCAGATCCTGACCAAGGTCGACATCTTGCCGACGCAGGTCATGCTGGAAGCGGTCATTGCCGAAGTCACGCTCAACGACGAGCTGAAATACGGCCTGCGCTGGTTCTTCGAGAATGGCGGCACGAAGGTATCGGTGACCGACGTGGCCAAGGCGGCTGCCGCCGCCACTTTGCCGGGTTTCAACTGGAGTTATGCCACCGACAACATACAGGTGACGCTGAATGCGCTGTCCTCGATCACCGATGTCAACGTCATTTCGGCGCCGACCATCATGGCGCTGAACAACCAGAAGGCGATCTTGCAGGTCGGCGACCAGGTGCCGATCCTGACCCAGCAATCGCAGGATACCGGCAGCGGCACGGCGCCGATCATCAACTCGGTGCAGATGAAGGACACCGGCGTCATCCTGACGGTGACGCCGCGCATCAACAATGCGGGCCGGGTGATGCTCGACATTCAGCAGGAGGTCAGCAACGTTGCCGAGACGAAGAGCTCCGGCATCGATTCACCGACCATACAGCAGCGCAAGATCCAGACCCGCGTGCTGGTCAATGACGGCGAAAGCCTGGCGCTGGGCGGCCTCATCCAGCAGAACAACAGTGTCGGCCGCACGCAGGTGCCAATTCTCGGCGACATCCCCATTATCGGCAACGCGTTCAAACAGAAAAACGACAAGATTGTGCGTACCGAACTGATCATCTTCATCCGGCCGCATGTCGTGCGCGACATCAACGAGGCCCGCGAAGTGACCGACGAATTCCGCGGCAAGATTAGCCTGCAGACGCCGATCCAGAAACGCCGCGGCGGCACCAAGCTGCAGCAGGATTTGAAGAGGCTGGCCTATTGATCGCGGCTGCGCACCCATCGCTCCTGCTGGCTGCCACGTTCGCCCTGGCGGCAATTCTCGCCGCCATTTCGATCGCCGATTTCCGCCGCCAGATCATCCCGGACGGGTTGAACCTGGCGCTGGCCGCCGTCGGCCTAGGCTATCAGGTGGCGGCAGCCGGGGCGGACGGCCTGCCGTTGCATCTCCTGTTTGCCGCAGCGACCTTCGCCGCCGCCTGGCTGCTGCGGCGCGGGCACTTCCTGATGACCGGCCGGATCGGGCTTGGCCTCGGCGACGTCAAGATGCTGGCCGCCGCCGC
This sequence comes from Mesorhizobium sp. LSJC269B00, assembly GCF_000502815.1. NCBI lineage: Bacteria > Pseudomonadati > Pseudomonadota > Alphaproteobacteria > Hyphomicrobiales > Phyllobacteriaceae > Mesorhizobium > Mesorhizobium sp. LSJC269B00. The sequence continues at coordinate 185,835 of NZ_AYVN01000004.1, read as the reverse complement.
ATGCTGGATCGACCCGTTGCTTCTGCCGGTGTTGCTGTTCATCGCCAGCGCCACCGCGCTGCTGTTCGTTGGTGGCCAGGTGGTAGCGAGCGGTCCGGCAGCCGCGCGGGCCCGCATTGCCTTCGGCCCGTTTATCACCATCGGCCTCGGCGCCAGCTGGGTGCTGGAACAATTCGCCGGTTTGAACATGGGACTGCTCTGATGATCATGCTGCGCTTTAAGCAAGCTTCCGAAAAATCCGGCCGCGACACCAGCGAAAGCGGGTTCACGCTGGTCGAGCTTCTGGTCGTTCTCGCCATCATTGCCTTGATCGCGACGCTCGCCGCGCCTCAGGTGTTGCGCTATCTCGGCTCAGCGCGGACCAACGCCGCCAAGGCGCAGATCCGCAACATCGAAAGCGCGCTCGAACTCTATTATGTCGACAACGCGAAATACCCGACCGACGAAGAAGGGCTCGCCGCCCTGGTCACACAGCCGGCCAGCGAAGCGCGCTGGAACGGCCCCTATCTCAAGGGCGGCCTGAAGGATCCCTGGGGCAAGCCCTATTCCTACGAGGTGAAGGCCGATGCGAGCGGCGTCGTCATCCGCACGCTTGGCAAGGACGGCAAGCCCGACGGCACCGGCGAGGACCAGGACATCACCAACTGATGCCCGCCAACTGAAGCGAGACGGGACGCGTTATGGGTCAGGCTCTTCAGCTCACCGGCGGCGGCACGGCGGTTGCCAGATCGAGGCGGGCAAAGCCCGTCGACGAGTAGGTCGCGCCGTCCCTCGCCACCGAGATGGTGAACCGCACGGCAGCAGGCAGACGCCGTGGAGCGGACCAGCTCGCCGACCATGACGGGACTTTGGCCGAGGCGTCGAGATATTCGAACCTTACCGCGCTGACGCCGGCGATCAGCAGCACCGGTTGGCCTCCAGTCGATTTGGCGGCATCGCTGCCGCGTCGGATTTTCTGCACGATGGTCAGGTCACTTCCAAGCGAAACGGCGACCTCGCGCAAGGCTGAGGATTTGAAGCCGATGGCCTGAACGGCGTTGAACTCGATGCGCGCGCCGGTGCCGCTGAGATAAAGCACCATGTCGGGCGTCGACTGCGACAACGGCAGCGGCTCGGCGCTGCCGATCGCCGTTTCGAGAAACCGCGCCGCGGCATCGACCTCCATCTGCATCTCGGTCGTCTTCTGGATCCGCATCATGGTCCGCGCCTGTCCGAGAAAGACGATCATCAGCGCGGAGATCACGCCGATCATCGCCAGTCCGACCAGCACGTCGATCAGCGCGAAGCCTTCGACCGATGCCGATGATTTGGGGCGCCGGTCGGTCCCGAATATTTGCTTGAGAACACGCTGCCCGGATGGCCGGCCCCCACGACGCGCATGGGCTTGGACCAGCCGCCGGATCATTGCCGATCCTTCGCGGGCACGAAGGTCAGGAACGGCTGGCCGGCGCCGTTACTCCTGCCAATGACGACGGCAACCATCTTCGTCTTCGACACCACGATCGGGCGCGTCTGCAACTGCCAGCCGGATCGCCTGCTGTCCGTTCCGGCCTCGTACTCCGACAGCATGATGCGCGCGGCCCTCGCCGCTTCGATCTGCGCCTTGGCGATGGCGATGCTGCGGCTGGCCAGCACGATCGACTGGCTGGCGATGCCGAGCACCAGCGCCAGGATCGTCATGGCGACGATCATTTCCAGGATCGAAAACCCGTCTTCGGACGAAGGCTCTGTCACGGCAATGCCCGCCATGTCGGAAGTCCGGTCAGCCAGTTGACCGCAATGCGCGCGGTCCGCGCCTTTTGCTGCAGCGAAATATCCATGCCCGACGCGCTGCCGTCGGGCAGGAAAGTCAGCACCGTTTGCCGTCCGGCGACGACGGTCTCCTGGCCGGTAACGACCGTCAGTTTGACGTCATCCGGCAATGCGAAAACATCGCGCTCGCCAAAGCGAATGGTGCGGGCGCCGAGATCGACGAGGACCTCTCTCGGCCGCGCGGTGGCAATGGCCGAGGTGCGCGACAGGCGCAGCCGCATGGTGATCTCGCCGGCCAGCGTCTCCAGGCTCTTGCTGCGGTAGTGGCTGACCAGCCCGGGTGCGGCGATGGCCGCCATGAGCGCCATGATCGCCAGCACCACCAGCATTTCGACCAGGGTGAATCCGGCCTCCGCCTGCTGGCTGGCTTTCGCGGCGGCGGCGGTCATTGCAGCGCCAGATCGTTGATCGAGAGGATCGTGGTCATCACCGAAATGACCAGGCTGCCGACGAGGAAGCCAAGCGAAATCGTCAGCGCCGGCGTCAGCAGCTTCAGCACCGTGTCGATCCGCCGCGTCAGCGTCAGCTGCAGCATTTTCGCGGCGCGATCCAGCACCACCGGCAGCGCGTTCGCCTCTTCGCCGAGCGACACCAGCGACATCGTCGCATGATCGAAAATCCCCGCCTTGACGACCGCGCCGTGCAGGCGGGCGCCGTTGGCGACATTGTCCTCGATCGAGGCAAAGCTTGCTGCCAGCGAGCTCTGCCTCGACACATTGGCGGCGAGCCCAAGCGCCTCGGTCATCGCCACGCCATTGCCGAGCAGCAAGGCCAGCGTTTCAAGGTAGCGCGCGATGACGGCATCCCTGACCAGCGCGCCGATCAGCGGTATCTTCAACACCGCGTGCGAGAACTGTTTTCTGGCGCCGGCAGAGCGAGACAGCACGAGATAGGACAAAAGGCCGAGCACTGCCGCCAGCGGGAAGACGAAGGGGTAGTCGCGGAACACCGTGCCGAAGACCGACAGCATCTTCATGGTGAACGGCTTGGGCGCGGATGAGCCCTCGAAGATCGGCTCCAGCGCCGGCACCAGCACGGTCGCCAGAATGACCAGCGCCCCGCTCATCACCGAAAGCAGAAAGGCCGGATAGGCCAGTGCCTCGCAGATTGCCGCGCGGCGCTTGGCGGTGGCCTCGAACGTGTCGGCCAGCCGCTGGCAGATATAGGCCATCTTGCCGCTGCGCTCACCGCTGGCGAGAAGTGCCGCGACATCGGAGGTGATGCCCGGCAGGGCGGCAAAGGCCTCGGCGATCGGCCGCCCGCCCGTGGTGAGATCGAGCACCGATTGCAGCTGCTGGCGCCGTTGGCGGTTCGCCTCGCCGGCGATGACCGCGCCGAGGGCGCGGTCGACGGTGAAGCCGGCGTTGAGCAGCACCGACAGCTCGGAAAACAGCCGGCTGAGATCGACCTTCCGGGTAAAGGTCAGCGCGCTTCGCCCCGGCAGGCGCAACTGCGGTCTGTCGCTGCTTACCGGGGCGAGGTGATAGGAACGGCGCCCTTGCTGCGCCAGCTTGCGGGCGGCCTCCTGCTTGGTCGAGGCATCGAGGACGCCGCTCTCCGTGCTGCCGTCGACGAGATAGGCGCGATAGGCAAAGGCCGGCATCAGCCATCCCCCGCGAGATCGATGACGCGGCGGACCTCGTCCATCGTGGTAACCCCGGAGCGGGCAAGCGCTGTGGCATGGACCGACATCGGCACCAGATCGTCTTGCGCGGCTATGCGGCCGATCTCCATTTCGCCGGCGCCCTGGTCGATCAGTTCGGCAATGCGCGGCGAAACCTGCAGCATTTCGTAGGTCACCGTGCGCCCGCTATAGCCCGAGCCATTGCAGGTGCGGCAGGGCGACCCGGCCTGCTCGAGGCCGTGGCAGGCCGGACAGACATGGCGCAGCAGCCGCTGCGCGATGACGCCGCGGATCGTCGCGCCCAGCAGGTAACCATCGATGCCCATGTCGCGCAGCCGCGTCAACGCGCCGGCCGCGCTGTTGGTGTGCAGCGTCGAGAACACCAGATGCCCGGTCAGCGCCGCCTGCACCGCGACCTGCGCCGTCTCGCGGTCGCGGATTTCGCCGAGCAGGATGATGTCGGGGTCCTGGCGCAGGATCGACCGCAGGGCCGCGGCAAAGTCGAGGTCGATCGCCGGATTGACCTGCAGCTGGGTGATCCCGGCCATGCGGTATTCCACCGGATCCTCGACGGTGAAGATCTTGACGTCGGGCCGCGACCGTTCGGCCAGGATCGAATAGAGCGTCGTCGTCTTGCCGCTGCCGGTCGGCCCGGTGATCAGCACGATGCCATTGGCCGATTGCGACATGGAGCGGATCTTGGCTTGCGCGGCACTGTCGAAGCCAAGCTTTTCCAGCTTCAGCTCGACACCGGCGCGGTCGAGAATGCGCAGCACGATGGCTTCGCCATGGATGGACGGGATGACAGAGACGCGCAAATCGATATCTCTGCCGCGCACGGCGATGCGCATGCGCCCGTCCTGCGGCAGGCGGCGTTCGGCAATGTTGAGCCGCGACAGGATTTTTATGCGCGTGGAAATGCCCGACAGCATCGCGATTGAGGCGGTGTCGACGGTGGACAGCATGCCGTCATGGCGGAAGCGGATGCGGACATGGTCCTCGAGCGGCTCGATGTGAATGTCGGTGGCCCTGGCGTCGACCGCCTTGTGGATGGTTTCGGCGACGAAGCGCACGATCGGCGCCTCGCGGGCGAAATCCTTCAGCCGCTCGAGATCATCAGGACCGAAATCCATGATCTCGCCGGCACTGCCGCCATTCGACGCCGCCGCCAGGGCCGACTGCTCGACACGGTCGATGCATTCGGCGATCACGCGCCTCGGCAGAATGCGCAGCGCCAGCGTCCGCTCATAGTGGAAGGCAAGCGCATCGATGGTTGCCGACGAGAACGGATCGGCGACGGCGACAACCAGCCGCTCGGTATCCATCTGCAGCGGCAGGATGGCGTTTTCCCGGAGATAGGCCAGCGGCACGCCGGCCAGCATTTCGGCGCTGACCTGCTCGGGGACCTCCACCGGCGTCGGCGCTCCGAGATAGCGGCTGAGGCTGTTGGCGAGCTCCTGTTCGCCGATCAGCCCGAGTTCGGTCATCACCGTATCGAAGGGGTGGCCGGATGTTCGCGATGCACCGAGTGCGCGCTGCGCGGCATGCGCGGTCAGCACTTTCTCGCCTTCGAGGAAGGTGAGAAACGCCTCGATCCCCTTGGCCTGCGCTGCGGCGTTCATGCGCTCCACCTCGTCAGCAACTGCGCGGCGTCAGCCCCGAACAGCATCTCGCAGCCGGCGGTGGCCGCGGCTGGCGGCTGTGCAGTGGCATCGCCGGCCGGGCTGCGCGAGACACGCGCGAATGGCACTGGGCCTGCCTGGGATTTCTCGATGATGAAGCCGGCCTCGCCTGCGATGCCGGAGCCGTCCCGCCTGACAACAATTTCAACCGTATAGGCCGATACATCGGTCGCGCCCGCAACGACCGATGCGTTGGGGCCGCCGACAAGAACAGCGCGAAGCCGGCGCGGCGCGCGGTCGGCGCTGACCGTGCCGCGCTTGGAGTTGACGGTGAAAATCCCCTGCAGGTTGCGCAGCGGGATCGCCGCAAGCGCGGAAAACTCCTGCAGTTCGGATACCGATTCGAACGGCGCCTCTTTGTCCTCAGGCGGCCCGACCGGGCTTCTGGCCTGCGGCAGGCCGGCGAACAGTTTGGCGCTGTCGCGAAACCGGATCGCGGCCTTTGCCAGTTCGTCCGCCATCTGCTGCTCGAAGCCGAGCGCGGCAAAGCCCAGCCCCAGCAGGCGGTCGTCAGCGGCATTGAGATCGATCAGCCCACCATGATCCTGGACGCGCAGGACAAAGCTGTAGCCTCCCGACCGGCACGCGGCCGGCGTCGAATCCAGCGGCAGCTTTTCCGTGACCTGCTCCGCGGTCAATTCGCTCGCCACCACATTGCCGAGCCCCTCGGCAAGCAGCGACAACCGCTCCTGCTCCAGCTCGTTGTTGGCGATCATCAGCCGCGTTTTGGCGGTGACGGCGAAGGGAACGACGATGGCCGAGACGATCAGCATGAACACCAGTACAGCAACCAGCGAAAAGCCGGCGCTGGCGCTGTCGTCCCCTACGGCTGGGAGAGCTTTGCGCTTTACGAATACCCCCGCCCTTGATCCCTCCCCACAAGGAGGAGCAGGGCAAACGCATATGGCGCTCCCCCACTCCGTCTCGGCTTCGCCGAGCCACCTCTCCCCCACATTCGTGGGGGAAGAGGAAATGCTAACCACCGAGGTCGCAGCCTCGAAAGGCTTGGGTTTCCTCTCCCCCATGGACATGGGGGAGAGGTGGCCGCGCAGCGGCCGGAGTGGGGGGCTGGCGTCGCCATACGCGATTGCCCTGCCAACCTCAGCAAACATGCGCCCGCTCATAGTTCCGGCTCAGGTGGCGGGGGCGGCGGCGGGGCCGGCGGCGGGTTCGTCCATGGCGGATGCAGCGGGATGCGCGCCACCTTGCCGTCGCGCTCCAGCACGGCCTGGTCCTTGTCGATCACTGACACCGTCCAGCCGTCGACGGTCTCGCCACTGGCATACCAGAGCGCTTCATCTTTGCCGGCGACGCGCAACAGCGCTTTTCCCGCTCCGCCCTGAATGCTGATGCCGAGCAGCGATGGCGCGGCCGCCGGCGCGACGTCCACCGGCGGAGGCGCCTGTTCGACAGGTGCCACGGCAACCTCCACCGGCAGCGGCGCTGGCGGTGGCGGTATGATCTTGCGCCGCATCGGCGTGAACAGCGGCCGCTGGAACGTCTCGCTGAAATCGCCGGCCTCGGGAAATTGCAGCGCGCCCGCAGCAGATGCCGGGCCGCCATCATGCCCCTTGCCGGAGGCAATCGGCGAGATGTCGACCGGCGTGTTGTAGAGCGCGACATTGACCAGCACGAGAACCGCGATACCCCCCGCAATCGCCAGGCCCGCAAACTTCCCGCTCATGGCTTGACCCCGCCGGGCGCAGCTTGCGTCTGCAGCGGGCCGTAAAACAGGATCTCGGCAGACAGCTCAGGGTCGCCCATCCGTCCCGCGGCAGGGCTGACATCGGTGGTGCGCAGCGTCGCCTCGCGGATGAACAGCACCGGCAGCGAGGTTTCGAGGGCGAGCACGGCGTTGTGGATGCCTTCCAGCGGCCCCGACAGATTGACCCGCAGCCCGATGAAATCGACGCCGCCTTCACTCAGCACCGGGGCGTTGCCGGCCGACAGCACGCTGACGCCATTGGCGGCAGCGATGGCGTTCAGCCGCTTCTGCAGCGCACCGCGAATGATCGCCTCGCTCTCGCCGGTGAGGAATTCGGGATTGGCCGCTTCCACCGGGCCGGTGTCGCCGTCGAGGCGCTTGGCCAGCGCCGCCACGTTTTGCAGCTGGCCGAGCAGCGCGCGCTTGTCCTCGATCCCGGCCCGCGCCGAGGCGACGCTGTCCAACGCCGCGAACACCAGCCAGGCACAGAGACACGCCGCAACCGCTGCCAGCGCCAGCGCGATCAGGCGGCGCAGCGGCGGGCTGGTGTTGAGGATGGCGGAGAGCATCGTCAGAGCGCTCCGATCTTGGCCGAAATGGTGAAATGTTCGCCGTCCTGTCCGGGCACCTTAACCACGGGCGAGGCGAATTCGGGCGCCGAAAACAGCGGCGAGGCATCGATCGGCTGGATCAGTTCGGCCGCCGAGGTGGCAAAGCCGGTGATGGTCAGATCGTCGCCCTTGGCCGAGAGATCGGTGAGCCAGGCCGTGTCGGGAAGCAGATGCGTGAGTTCGGCCCAGACCCGCACCAGCGACGCCGTCGTCTTCTTCTCCTGGCGGATTTTCTCGACCCGCTCGATGCCGGCCTGGCGCTTCTGCAGCGACGCGCGTGCCGTCTTGGCCAACACCTGCGCATCCGCAATCTGCGCGTCCAGTTCGCCATCGGCCTGCCAGATCAGCCAATGCGCGTGGACGAAGGTGATCAGCAGCGCTGCCGCCAGCGCCGAACAGGCGGCGATCCAGGTGCTGCGCTTGCGCCGGTCGCGCGCCGTCGGCGGCCAGATGGCGGCCAGGCTGAGCGGATCGGCGCGCAGCGTCTCTCCGGGCTGCGCCAGCGACAGGCTGCGCACCGAACCGCCGGCGCGGCGCACCGCATCCAGCACCGCGGCAAGCGTCTTGCCCTTGACGACGTGGTAGGTGCTGTCTTGCCTGGCAGGCCTAGCCCCGGCATCCCTGGCAAACACGACATGCACCTGCGCCGGATCGAGCGGCGTCGCGGCCAGAAGGTCGAGCTCGGCCATGTCGCGCGCCTGCCGGACCGGCAGAAGCCGCGGCGCCAGCTGCCGGGTCAGGAACAGCCCCGGCTGGATCACGACATCGAAGCGCGGCCGCCTGACCCGGCCCCCGCCCTGCAGCAGCGCCAGGATCTCATCCGAAGAGGCGGTCAGCGCCAGCGGGATCGACTGAAACTCCGGCGCCCCGGCCTCGCGCACACGAATGCCGTCATCCGCCAGGCTGACGATCCAGTCGCCGCTAGAAGCTTGCTTTTTTCTAGGCGAAAGCCGCGCCCCTCGCAGCTCCTCGAGCCACCAGTCCCGGAAATCCAGACATTGCGCACTCAATGCCGCCACGCCCCACCCTGCCCCGGTTGATTCTAAGCCGAGGGTTTTCGCACTGAGATTACAGGGGCTGGTGTGACGGGGATATCAGCGAGATTGCGGAGGGCTGATTAGCCACAGCTTTTGTTGGCTTGGTGTGAACGCCGCAGGCAATCAGGGTCGGCCGGAGTCAGGATCAGATGCACATGGTTAGGCATCAGGCACCATGCCCAGATACCGACATCGGCAAGCCGGCAATGCGCCGCCCGTAGGTTCTTGTAGAGCGCATAATCTTTCGCCGTGAAAAACACCTTGGCGCACCCGTTGCCACGCTGGGTGACGTGATGCGGCAGACGACTATACGGGCAAGACGGGACATGGGGTTGACCTGAGCACAGGTGTTATCGGATAGGCAACAAAAAGTGCACTGTCACCGTAATCCTGTCACCGTAGTTCCCGGTAATTCCTAGAGTGCGCTGTCAGCGTAATTCGCCACCTCCCTAAACAATGGTGAGCAGGGAACAGTTTACCCCCGCAGGTGAGCCATTGCTTTTATCTTTCGGTTCTTAAAACCTCATGCCGAGCGAGATACCAGCGAACGGGTTCCGTCTGGTATCCCATATCGAAAACCTGCTGCATCCGCTCCATGCAGCCCGTCTCGTCGCCCGAAACTCGGCGCAACGCGCCATCGTGGAACAGTGCAACTCCGAGCGCTAACTTGATTGAACGATTGCTATCAGCAGCCCGAAAGGCCGCAGCCAGGTTTCGCTCCTTCGTCGCACCTTCCAGCGCATCCTCGAAGGCGATCTCTCCCAGCATTTGTTTCACGGTCTGAACCGGGTAGCGGAACAGCGTCGGGCGCTTGTTGTATTTAACGTTCAGCTTGCGTAGGTATTCAAACGCGTAGTCGCGGGTGGCATCGTCACCCGTCGTCAGGGCCATGTAGTGCAGGACAAGTCCGAAGGTCGCACCACCAGCCAGGTCGGGCGCCATGCCTATTGATCGATCCACAATGCCAGCACACAGCTCACGAGTGAGCTCGATCGCCCGAGCGCGATCATCAAGACACCAATAAGCTGCGCTTATTTGTAGTTGTTGCCCTGGAGCATCCGGAGTGTTCTTCTTCTGATAGGAATCTACTTGGTATAGAAGAGGAAGCGCTGCTGTATAATCTCCTGTCCCGCAATAGGATTTTGCCAATCCATCGATCCACCCGATATCATTCGGCTCTGCAACGATTATCTCTCTAAATGCTCTGACCGCTTCGTCAAAGCGACCCGCTAAAAGGAGATCAAGTGCTGACATTAGAAATCAAACCCTCCTCGGATATTCCCGTTAGCATCATAGGTTACCGCGCGGACGGAAGACGGGTTGTAGCCCCAACGCCCCACCTGGCTGCTGAAGGCTCGCAGCCCGCTAGCGGTATTCGGCTTAATCTCGATATGCTCAAAGCCAAGCTGCTTCGCGTAGCTGGGATCAACCGACAAATCCACACCTTTCAGACCAGGAGCAGTTCGATCAATGATACCTGTCACACCCTGAGCTTCTAGTTTCCCACGCAGCATCGCTCCAACAGCGATGTGCGCCTCATCGCCAAACGGTGTTGTCCCAAACTTGAGGCCCACTGATGGAGTATAGCTCCCGATAATTGCTCCTCCTTCCCTAATCGCCAGTTTACCACCAAATACCTCGGCGCCGAGTAGTGCGCCTGCTCTGATAGGCGCACCACCCGGTATTGCCGCAAACACCTCGTCACGAGTTTCCACCTTTCCTGAAGCGCTCAATTCAGCCTGGCGCTGCACCTCATCAGCAACCCTAGAATTCAAACGTTCGTACGGATCTTTGTGGAGATCGAAGAAACCACCACGGTGCATTCTTATGGCTTCGGCACGCTTCTCAAGTGCCCTCTGCTCTGCTCTGTCCTTTGCGGCTTTGTCAGATGACGGTGTCGCGGCAACATGGCCGTTGTTGTCTGCCTTATTCACCGGATCATTCTGAGCATACGCATATCGATTGGTGCCAACACCCTCTTTCGTCGGATCCCAATCATCGGGTGAGATGAAACGCCCGAGCACCGGATCCATGTAGCGTGCGTTGAGATAGAGCAGCCCGGTCTCGGGATCGAAGCGCTCGCCGATATAGCTCTTCTGCGTCTGGAAGCCGGTGTTGAGACGCTCGCCATAGGTGGCGTAGTTGGTGGCCTCGGCGATATTGCCTGAGGCATCGGTAACCATGCGCACCGAGGCCAGGTGGTCGCGGTGCAGGAAGGCCTTTGTCGTGCCGGTCACCTTGATGTCGGGATGCGGATATCTGGTGTATATCTCTGCGCCCGGCGTCGCCGGATTGATCTCGACCGAAGCGTCGGGATAGAGCGTGGTGGCGAAGGCCGAGGCCTTCTTCACCCGCGCACCGTCGGGACCGTAGCTGAGGTTGACGGTGTTGGCGGCCAGCGTGACGGTCTTCAGCCGGTTGGCTTCGTCCCAGGTCAGCGTACGACTGCCATCGGAGGTCAGATTGCCATTGGCGTCATAGGTCATGGCATTGGCGCCGACCGTGACCGGCGCATGCGGACGAGCCGCGCTCGCCGAGGGATAGACATAGGTGCCGGCCACACGCGAGCGTGAGGTCAGATTGTCGTTGGCGGCATAGACGAATTGCTCGCTGAGCACGGCGTTGCCCAGGTTGGTGCTCCAGATCAGCCGGTCGGCATTGTCGTAGCCATAATTCCAGCTGTCGGAGGGTGTCCGCCCCGTGATGGTGGTGATGCGGCCGAGTGCGTCGCGCGCATACTGATCGTCGAGCAGGACGGTGGCGCCCTTGGACGTGGTGACGCGCGTCAGCCAGCGGCGGGTCGGCGAATAGGTGAAGGCAGTCTTCACGCCATTCGCGTAGGTGATCTCCCTGGTCTGCCCATCGGCCTCATAGAGCGTCGAGGTGATGAAGCCCGGGGCGGAGACGAGCCTGTTGCCGGCGCTGTATTGCAGGCGGTGGTCCCAGTCGCCGAACCACAGCTCGCCCGGCTTGTAATTCTTCAGGATGGTCTGGCCGGACCCGTCGTGGATATCGACCGTGGTGTGCATCAGGCCGGCAATGGTCGTGTCGTGCCAGCCGAGCTTGCCAAACCCGTCATAACTGTAGCTGTGCGTCGTTGTCGCGTTGGTCGAGGTGGTGAGCTGGCCGATATTGTACCAATAGCTTGGAGCCGCCTGGTCATAGGTGTTCTGGGTGAGCACAACTGGGCTGCCACCCGGCGCCGTTGCCGTCTTCAGCGTCAGCCGGTCCATCTGGTCGTAGCTGAGCGTCGTGACCGTGCCCCTGGCATCGGTCTGGCTGACCAGCCGGTTGGCGGCATCGTAGGTGTAGGACCATGTGCCGAGATCGGGATCGGACGCCGTCAGCCGATTGCCGACCATGTCGTAGGTGTAGGTCCAGTTTGAGCCGCCGGGATCGGTGACGCCGATCAGGCGGCCGAGCACGTCGTAGGTGCGAGTTTCCGCAAGCTGAAGTCCCGCGAAGTCGCGAGCCACGCCCGCGACATCGCCGCGGGTCGACCAAGCTGTCTTGGTCTGATGACCAAGCTCGTCGGTCGTCGTCACGGCGTTCAGCCGCGGCGTCGTGGTCGCGGCGGTGGCTAGTTCGTTGAGGTAGCTGCGCTGGCTTGTGTCAGGATTGACGGTCTTCACCGGCCGGTCGGCCCAGTCGTAGCTGTTGGTGGTCCATTGCGCGGTCTCGCCGACAAAGCGCGGGAAGGCGGTGCGCAGGACATTGCCGCGCAGATCGTAGTCGGTCTCGGCAATGCGTTTGGCGCCCGCCGCCGTCTCTCCGGGGGTTTCGACACGATAGACCCGGCCGAGCCCGTCATAGTAGGAGCGGGTGAAGTCTTCGCCGGCGCCATTGGGCAACGGCGTGTATTTGACCAGCGCCTGGGTCGCCGGATTGCCCTCGTTCTCGAAGCGCGCCTTGGCATAGGCGCCGGTGACGCTCTGCGAGACCTGGTAGAGGCGACAGAACGGATCATAGGTGAAGGTTTTGACCAGGCCGTTGAAGTCGGTCTTCGTCGCCAGCAGGCCGCAGGTGGTATTGTAGGTGGCCGTCGAGACAAAGCGCGTGTCGGCTGTTTGCCCGCCCGTCGCAAAATACTTCGGCGCGCGTTCCGTTACCGGATAGAGGTGATAGGTCGCGTCGTAGTCCCACTCGGTCTTGTGGCCGAGACTGTCGGCGGCAGAGACCTTGTTGCCATAGGTATCATACGCAAAATACTGGCTGACGGTCTTGCCCGTAGTGACATCGCTGAAGGTCTGTACCCACGTCAGGTTACCTTTGGTCGGCACCGCCCAGACATCGGTGCTGCCATCATAGTAATTGTGCTTGTAGCTGACATAGGGGTCGGTGCTGGTCAGCCCGGCATGCGTGCGCTCGGCAATCAAGGCCGAGACGATATAAGCGCTGGTGTTGGGCGAAAAGAAACGCTCCGTCCAGGTCTCGTCGCCGCTGACATCGGTGCGACCATAGTCCTTCATGCTGATGATGTTGTTGTAAGCATCAAACCAGCGCTGGACCCGCAAGGTGCGGCTGATGTTCTCGGTCAGCGTCGTATCGGTCGCCGTGTTTTGCACCGTATAGGGTTTTGCCGCCGTGTTGACGACGTACGTCTCGGCCACCTGTTTGTGCACGGTGCCGGCACCATCCTTCCACACCGTCAGCGACGGCAGGCCGTAGCTCGCCAGATCCTGCCGGTAGGTGGTCTCGATCTTCGACGGCGCCGTCTCGCCATTGGCAAGCGGTTTTGTCTCGACGATCGACGCAAAGCCCAGGAACTTGCGCGCCGCCGGATCGTATTTGCCGCCGGCATAGGCGTACATGCTCACCGCCGTCTGGCCCCGGCCATCGCTGACCGACAGCTTCGTCACCGCGTGCACGACCTGCGGCAGGTAATTGTTCGCCCAGGTCGAGGAAGGCGAATACTCGACCGCAACCGTGCCGCCGAGCTCCGTCACAATCTGCTTCAACAGGTTCGGATTGCCGGTGCCGGCATTCGAGATGAACATGCTGCTGTAGTTGGTGAAGTCCGGCAGGCCGTCGCCGTTGANTCGGATTGCCGGTGCCGGCATTCGAGATGAACATGCTGCTGTAGTTGGTGAAGTCCGGCAGGCCGTCGCCGTTGAAATCGCCGATGACCGTACCTGCTTTCGCTGTCGCAGGCAGCGTGAACTGTACCGGCGTCATCGCCGTCGAAGACGGGCGAAGCGAGAAAATCCTGACCGTGTCGACCCTCCACTGCTGCGGGAGGTTCAGCGCGCCGTCTATGGTGATGACATCCGTGCGCCCGTCATTGTCGAAGTCACGCAGGATGGCAGATGTTCCCGACATCGAGGAAATCGAGTAACTCTTGAAGCCGACGCCCGTCGATAGCCAGACCGCGACGCCGCTACCGCCGAAGCGGAAAACATCCGTTGCCCCGTCGCCATTGAGATCGGCAAACACACACATGCCGGAGGTTTGAGATTCCTGTGCCGGGCAGCTGATACTGAAGGATGGTCCGCTTTTCTGCCAGACGCCGCTCGAAAGCGTTCCCTTCCGTGCCGTTCCGCCGCTACCCCAAAAGAATGGCTGCTGTTTGCCGTTGCCCAGGAAGTCGCCGACACCGATTACTGTTCTGGGTTCACCGCCACCGACGTGATTGGCGGTGTCAATGCCATCGCCATCACCGTCTGCGATGACTGAGGGACGGGGTGAAGATCCGGACGGAATATCCGGGAGTCCATCGCAAACGGCCTGATAGCCTGCTGGAGGAGATGGATCGCAATTCGCCTTTGTCAACGCAAGCAGAGTATCTGTGATTCCAATCGACTGGGTGCGCGACGTGGTTACATGGCCAGTGGCTCCATTCATCGTGCTAGTCGTTATCGAAAAGCCAAAATCTTCCGTCGATTTTGTCGCAATAAAGCGACCGGGCTGAGCAAAGATGCCGACGTCATCGTCAGGACTATTCGTGATTGAATGTGCGGCTATCGTCAATGAATTCGAGCCGGCAGGAGCACCGGTAGGGCCAAAACGGTATGTGTTTTCGTAAAATGTTTTGGTTGTCGTAGTGTCGCCCTCATGTCCTCCCGAATGTCTGGTCGTCGTCTGATCAGATTCTCCGAATACTTCGTCGCGGCCATCGAAGTTCAAGTCTCCAACGCTTTGCGGATGTGATCCGGGTAATGTCTGAGATCCGTAAATTGGCGCATTGATCGTTGAATAAACGCCATCAGTGTTCTGATAAACCATTTGGCCGAGCGACTTCGACGATCCGCCAGAGATCGTGCCGTCGGGTACAACGGTCGCATCGGTGCCGTAACGGGTGACGGCGGTGAGCCGTGAGGTGTTGGAAAACGGCGCCTGGTCGTAGGTCAGCTTGTAGGCACTGCGCAGCACGTTGCTGGTCCAGACACTGATCGACTTGATGCGTAGGGTCGTCTCGGAGATGTCGCGCCCATTGCCCATCAGGATCGTATCGGGCCGCGTCTCGTAATGAAACCCGATCACCGTTCCATTGTAGGTGATCGTAGTGGGATAACAGACCGGGCTGGCACAGGCATAACTGTAGGCAACGCTGTTGCCGTTGGTGTCGGTGACCGAGGTCAGCAGCCAGCGATAGCTCATCGCCAGGTCATAGGCCGGCGTGCCGGCGGTCGGCGTCAGATTGGCAACCGCCGCCACCGAGCGGAACGTCGAGACGGTCCCGTCACGATCCGTCACCTTCCACTCGTTTGTGGTGCTGTTCAGCGCAATGCGCCGATAGCTCTCATTCTCCGTCGCATGCGTGCCACCTGTGGCGCAGGACGGCGAAATCATGCCGGCAACGCAGGCCACCATCGCCCGGCCGTCAAGCAGATAGATGTCGTTGGCGTCGAAGGCCGGCATGCCGTAACCGGGCGTTGCGCGTTCGATCACGTCGAAGCCGTCGAGGCCCCAGGCATAGCCCAACCAGCCCTGGTAGAGGTCACCGATCTTGGTCTTGCGTGAAGAGTTGTAGTTGAGCGCAATCTGCGGCTCGATGCCGTGGAAGTCCGGAACATCGATGCCGATGCCATAACCCAGATTACCGTTGCCGCCAGCCTTGGGCAGGTCCACCTTCGGCGTACCGATCGCCTCGGGATCGCCGCTGTCGGTTGCCGTGGCTGCCTCAGTAGCCGCCACGGCCGCTGCCGGCTCCTCCGGCGCTGCTTCCGTATCGGTCTCCTTGGCCGCCTTGCCTTTTGTATCGGTCGGCTTCGTATCGGCAGCCTTGGTGTCGCTCGCCTCGCCGTCGGTTGCCTTGGCATCCGCCGGCTTGGCGCCAACCTTGGCCGCCGCATCAGGGCTGCCCGTCGCCGCGTCACCTGTCGCGCCTGTCGCCGGGGCGGGCTTGGCGGAGCCGCCGCCCAGCGCGGCGCCGCCATTGCCGAAACCGCTGCTGGCTGGCGCCCCGGGCGAGGCGCTCTGCGCAAAGGCCTCTATTCCTGCGCCACCTCTAATATAAGAAAGTGAAGATATATCCGCGCCGAAGACGCCAGCGGCAAACATAGCCGCGCCAAAAAGCAACCGCTTCATTGAATCCCCCTAGCCAGTTGCTTGACGCTACTCCTGCTTGACTTGGTTTATACGACGGCGACCCGTCACAACCCAGATATCCACAGCTTTATTTTGCACGCATGGGTTGCGCATGGAGCCCCATGCGCCCCTGCCAGCGGAGCGACCGCATAACGGCGCTCCCCTCAGTGTCTTGACGTTGCCTAGCCAGGGCGGCCACCCGCATACGTCGTAAGTGTGCCTGCTCACCGTCAAGCTCTGCAGGGTCTCCCCGTCCCTCAGACCGTCTTATTCGCCCCTATATTCGCCGCCTGCTTCGCTCCCATCCCAAGCAGCAAATTGTCGTCGGAGAGTTCGTCTCCGCGCGCCTGCCGGAACAGGTTCAGCATGTCGTCGAGGCTCTTGCGCTGGTCGCCGGCAATGTCGAACACGATGGTGCCTTCGTGCAGCATGACGGTGCGGGTGCCGTGATCGAGCGCGTCGCGCATCGAATGGGTGACCATCAGCGCCGTCAGTTTCTGCTCCTCGACGATCTTGCGTGTGAGGTCGAGCACGAAGGCCGCCGTGCGCGGATCAAGCGCTGCGGTGTGCTCGTCCAGCAGCAGGATCTTCATGCCGGTCAGCGTCGCTGACCGCCTGGCGCTGGCCGCCGGGCTTCGACGATGACGCTCAGGATGACGCTCAGGCCGCATTGGATCTTTTATTGGTCGAAGAAACCGGCGTCCTCTTCCGCCAGGTATTTCTTCGCGCCTTCGGCATCGATGTCGACGCCAAGGCCCGGAGCTTCGAGCAGGTCGATCATCGAGTCTTTCACGATCTGCCCCTTGGGCAGGCCGATGACGATGTCCTCCCACCAGGGATCGGAGGCGCTGGGATATTCGAAGGCGATGTAGTTGGCCGGCAGCGTGGCGCAGACATTGATCAGCGCGCCTAGGCCCAGCAGACCGTTCGCCGTGCCGTGCGGCGCCATCATGATCGAGTGCATATAGGCATGCTCGGCCACCCATTTGAGCTCGGCGATACCGCCTATATCGGCGGGGTCCGGACCGATGACGCGCACAGCCTGTGTTTCGATCAGTTCCTTGAAATTATGGCGCAGATAAATCTGTTCGCCCGTGTGGATCGGGGTGTCCGTCGATGTCGTGAGTTCGCGGTAGGCCTGCGGATTGACCCACGGCACGTAGTCGCCGGTCAGCATATCCTCCAGCCACATCAGATTGTATTTTTCGACGGCCCGCGCGAAACGGATGGCGTCAGGCAGGAACCAACCGGGGCCGCAATCCAACGCCAGCGAGACCTTATCGCCGAGCACCTCCTTCATGGCGATGACGCATTCGATCATATGCGCCATGCCGCGCTCGCTGATCTGCCCCTGGTCCATCGCGCCGTGATAGGTCGGCGGCTGGCGCACGCCATAGTGGAAGTCGGGAACGCTGGTCTTCATGTTGGAATGGAAGGAGATGCCTTGCTTGACCATGAAGAAACCTTCCGGCCGCTCCATCATCCATTTGACGTCGGCCGCGTAATCCTCCGGCCTGTCCCCGGTGCGCTTCTTGCGGATGGAACCGTTATAGACCCGCACCTTGTCGCGCACCTTGCCGCCGAGCAGTTTGTAGACCGGGACGCCGGCGGCCTTGCCGGCGATGTCCCAGAGAGCATGCTCGATAGCGCTGACGGCGGCGCCATAAGGCTTGAACGAGCCCCGCTGCCGGATTTTGAGCATCACGCGCTCGACGTCGGTCGGGTCCTCGCCGATCAGCGCGTCGCGGAAATGCAGGACCCAGGGCTTGAGGTAAGGCTTGGTGTATTCGACCTCGCCGAGGCCATGGAGGCCTTCGTCGGTGACGATGCGGACGATGGGATGCTTGCCGATGACGGCGCAGCGCAGATCGGTGATTTTCATGATGTCCTCTATTTCACCGACGAGAAGGCGGTTGGCGCGAGAAACTGGCTGGAAATATTGGCCAGGATCGGGCCATCGCGCTCGGACTCGTCGCGGACCTTGAGCCAGGCCGGATCGGTGGTGAAGGCCTTCCATTTCACTTCGCGCTCGGCAAGGGATTCCCAGGCGACGAAATAGGTCAGTCGATTGCTGCTTTCGCCGACCACCGTGGTGAAGAACCCGGCCTGGCGGATGCCGTGTCTATCCCACAGCGCCAAGGTATGGTCGTTGAAACGCTTGAGCAGCGCTGGCAGCCGGCCCGGCAGGCAGTCGTAAATGCGAAGTTCGTAGATCATGGTCGATCCTTCTGTTCATCTCTCCCCCAAAGGGATCTCCCCAAGGGAGAGGTATAGAGTCAGCTCCAGGTGCGGTCCCAGGAATATTCATCGTCCCAATGATCCGTCGGTTGCCAGATGCCGGTGACGCCGGGCTGCAGGTGCTGGCTGATCACTTCGTCGACGACGTCGTCGATGCCCAGGCCCGGCTTGTCGGGTACGGTGATGAAGCCGTCCTTGACCAGCGGCTTGGGCAGGCCAGTGACGATATCGTCCCACCAGTCGACCTCGACGCTGTGGTATTCGAGCGCCATGAAGTTTTCCGTCGCTACCGCGACATGCGCGGCGGCCATTGCCGCGATCGGGCTTTCCGCCATGTGAATGGCCATGGCGACGCCATGCTCCTGCGCCGCGTCGCCGATCTTCTTGGTCTCGAGAATGCCGCCGGTGGTCAGCAGATCCGGATGGATGACCGAGATGCCGGCGTTGAGCAGCGGCTCGAAGCCTTCCTTGAGGTAGATGTCCTCACCGGTGCAGATCGGCACCGACGTCGCCTGCTGCAACTGCCGATACTGCTCGGTGTACTGCCAGGGGATCACGTCCTCGAGCCAGGCCGGTGCGTATTTCTCGATCCGCCGGGCCAGACGGATGCCGTCCTGCAGCGAGATGTGGCCGACATGGTCGATGGCGAGCGGAACCTCGTAGCCGATCACCTCGCGGACCTCGTGGATATATTGGTCGAGCAGGTCGATGCCCTTTTCGGTGAAGTGGAGGCCGGTGAAGGGATGCGGCACGTTATGCGCATCATAGGCGGCATTACGCGCCCGGCGCTCGGCCAGCGTGCGTGCCGGACCGCGCGCGGCATGGCTGCGGAAACCGTCGAGCACGCCGGCCGGCGCCACCACTGCGCCCGATATGTGCGAAATCTGCGCCAGACCGAGATCCATCTTGAGGAAGGTGAAACCGAGATCCATCCGCGCCTTGAGCCGCTTTCCGGTCTCGGTGCCGCTGGGCTTGTCCGCGTCGGTGTCGCAATAGACACGCACCTTGTCGCGAAACCGTCCTCCCAGCATCTGGTAGATCGGCACGCCATACGCCTTGCCGGCGAGGTCCCAAAGCGCGATCTCGATTGCGGAGACACCGCCACCTTGCCGCCCATGGCCGCCAAATTGTTTGATACGGCGGAACAGCCGGTCGACGTCGCAAGGGTTCTCGCCCAGCAACCGGCTCTTCAGCATCAGCGCATAGGTCGCGCTGGCGCCGTCGCGCACTTCGCCCAGGCCGACAATGCCCTGGTTGGTGTAGATCTTGACCAGCGCGGAGGTGAACGGCGCGCCGACGATCTCGGCAACGCGCAGGTCGGTGATGCGCAGGTCGCTCGGCCTGGAGTTCGTATTTACCCGATTGAGCGCCTCGCCGGCGCTACCCGTCTTTGCCATGGCTTATCCTCGTTCTGATTGGTGGCGCCCCGCACCCCCGGCCTGCATAAGCGTTGCTAGCCAAGCTCTATCTCGTGGGCCTGCAGGTAGTCTCGGTTAATCTCGACACCGAGACCCGGCTTCGACGCCAGCTTGAGGCTGCCGTTCGAGACATCGAGTGGCTCGTCGATGAGGTGATTGTATTTATCGAGATTCCACTGCGACGTTTCGAGCTTGTAGAAGTTGGGAACCGTCATCATCACCTGCGCTCCCGCAACCACGTTGATCGGTCCCGCGGCGTCATGGGGCGAGACCGGGATATAGTACGCTTCGCAAAGGGCGGAAATCTTCTTCAGTTCGGTAATGCCGCCGGTCCAGGTAACGTCCGGCATGATGTAGTCCGCAAGCCTGTTCTCGAGCACCGGCACGAAATCCCACTTGGTGTGGCCGCGCTCGCCCCACGAGATAGCGGCGCTGACCTTCTCACGCACCTGCTTGAGGGCATTGAGGCTCTCGGGCGGACAAGGCTCCTCGAACCAGTCGATCTGGCCGGCTTCCTCGAGGCTCCGGCAGAGGCGAATGGCGGTGGGGACGTCGAAGCGGCCATGCGCATCGATGAGAATGTCGACATCGGGCCCCGCCGTTTCGCGGATCAGAGCCGTCAACTCGGCGGCCTCGCGCTCGTCCTTGCGGGTCATGCTGCCATCGAGGTAGCCGTCCCGCTGTTCGCGCGCCAAGCCATCGGCGGTGCGACCCTGGTGGGGGAAAGGATCGAACTTCAGCCCGGTGTGCCCGGATTCGACGATGTCTCGAATTTCGCGGACCACAGCCTCCTTGCTGGTAAACTTGGCCTGGTTGGGATGGGTATAGAGCGCGATTTCATCGCGCACCGGTCCGCCCAGCAGCTCGTAGATCGGCTTGCCTAGAACTTTGCCGCGAATGTCCCAGAGCGCTATGTCGATAGCGCTCACGCATTCGACTGCGGCGCCGCGGCTGCCCATATAGGTGAAGCTGCGGAAAATCTTGTGCCAGAGATGCTCGATGCGCGCCGGATCCTCACCTGTGATGGCAACACCGATCTGCCGCAGGATCGTGCAGAGCGCGCGGTTGGCGAGCCTTGTGGTGGTGGTGATTTCCCCCCAGCCACTCACCCCTTCGTCGGTCGTCACCTCGACGAACAGGAACTCTCCCCAATAGGAAGCATCGGACTTGATCAGCCACGGCCGAACGCTCGTGATTTTCATCTCTCAACTACCTCTGTCTGATGGCCGGACCAATGATTTTCTGGGCTGGAAATTCTATCCGGCCCGAGCGGCGTTGCGCGCACGCATCTGTTCGAGAACGTGCCGGCCGGAACCCTCGACATGGCGGGCAATGAGTTCGGCCGCCTCGTCGGCATTTCCGGCTTTGATATGCGCGATGAGCTCGCGGTGTTCACGCATGATGGCGGCCCGCCGCGCGAGCGTGAAATTGAAACGCCGGCTCACGGCTCGCAGCACTTCGCGATGCTTCCACCAAAGCTCGGCGGCATGGCGGTTGTAGTGGCGCTGGTACATTACGGTGTGGAAGGCGGTATCCAGTTCACTGTGCCGCAATGTGTCGGTGAAGTTGTTCTCTTCGATCAGAGCCTGGATGCGTTCGAGTTCGGCGATGTCCTCGCCGGTCGCCATGTTCACGAACCATCGCGTCAGGGCCGGCTCGATCAGGACTCCGATCTCGTAGATATCCCGGACAAAATCCTGGTCTATGGGCCGGACGCGCGCGCCACGGTTGGCGACAAAGGTGACGAAGCCCTCCCCTCGCAACAGCTGCAGCGCCTCGCGTACGGGGTTGGTCGAGGTGCCGTGACGCCGGGCGAGATCGGTAACCACAAGTCGTTCGTTGGCGGCGAGCCGTCCCTCGATGATGTCTTCCCGGATCAGTTCATAAAGCGAGGCGCCCTCGCTGGACGCCCCGATGGGATCAATCCCCACGGGTGGCTCTGCTTTGAAATCGCTTGTTTCGGCCAAAGCCGGCTCCCCCGATTAGTACATCACATGCTCGATATCATACACGGGTTTTGCAAACAATGTACGATCGGGTGCGTTGACAGGCAATCCACGATCTGAAAACGTACCAGATGATCGAAGGGATACATTAAGCAGAAGGACGCATCCCGCACGGTCGGACGAGCCCCTTGGCGCACAGCGGCATGGGAGAATCTGGGAGGATACTATGACGAGGATTACACTCGGCGGTGCCGTCCTGCGCGGCACTGTCTTCACTGCTTTGATGGCGTCGCTCATGTCGGGATCGGCGCTGGGTGCGCCGCCGGTCGATTTGAGCAAGTGGTCGCCGGAATATGTGCGCTCCATCGCCGGCACACAGGATTTCGACACGGCCGCCGATTGCGGCAAGGTCACCCCGCTCGACTACAAAGGGCGACTGACCTTCTGGTATCAGGGCGTGTTCGAGGGCGACCCCGACCTGCTGCGTCAGTACTACAAGGATTTCTTCGAGACGTTCCGCAAGACCTATCCGAACATCCAGCTCGAGGATCAGGCCCTCACCTACAACGACCTTCTCGACAAATTCCGCACGGCGCTGCTGGGCAACGCCGCGCCGATGGCGGTCCGCCTGCAAATCCTGGGCGGAACCGAGTTCGCCTCGAAGGGTTATCTGCAGCCGCTCAAGCCGGAAGATGTGGGCTATCCCACAGAGGATTTCTGGCCCGGCGCCATGAAGGCGGTAACCTGGGATGGCGTGACCTACGGCATTCCCACCAACAATGAGACGATGGCGTTCATCTGGAACGCCGACATTTTCAAGCGTGCGGGCCTCGATCCGGACAAGGCTCCGGCTACCTGGGACGACGTCGTCAAATATTCCAAGCAGATCCATGACAAGCTCGGCATAGCCGGCTACGGCCTCGTGGCGCGCAAGAACGCCGGCAACACGCCGTACCGCTTCATGCCGCAACTATGGGCCTATGGCGGCGGTGTCTTCGACGAAGCCTCCGCGAACCCGACCTATAAGGAGGTCGAGCTCAATAGCCCGCAGAGCAAGGCGGCGTTGCAAGCCTCCTACGACATGTATGTTCGCGACAAGTCGGTTCCGGTCTCGGCCCTCACCAACCAGCAGGCCGATAACCAGCCCCTGTTCGTCGCCGGCCAACTCGGCATGATGGTCTCGCACCCGTCCGACTATAACGTCATGCTCGACCTGCAGAAGAAGGCAACGGGCGCCGACAAGGACAAGGCGCAGACCGTCATCGACAACATGCGCTATGGCCTGATTCCGACCGGCCCCGACGGCAAGCGGGCCGTCGTGTTTGGCGGCTCGAACATTCACATCCTGAAGCCCGAATATGTCGACGGCGGCAAGGTGGACGAGCCGGCCGCAAAGGCCATCATCTGCATGTGGACGAGCCCTGAATGGTCGTTGAAGATGGCGTATGCCGGCTCGAACCCGGGCAACCTCAACGGCTTCAAGACCAAATGGATGAAGGAACGTCTGGACAACATCAAGTTCCTCGATGTCACCACCTCGATGTTGCCATACGGCATTCCGTTCCCGGCGCTGCCGCAATCCCCCGAGATCATGAATATCATCGTCCCGGACATGCTGCAGAACGCCCTGACCGGAGCGATGACCGTCGACCAGGCAGCGGACGACGCGGCCGAGAAGGTGAAAAACCTGATGGACGGACTCTAGTCCGGGCCTGACCTGCGATCCGACCGGCTGCGCCGATAGTGCGTGCAGCCGGTTTGCTCCGAACAATAAGGGCACGCCATCGTGACGATCGTGACCGGCAAGGCCGAGGCTCGCCGAAGATTGCAACCCGGTAGCTCCGGCGTGCTGCGGAATATCTGGGAGCATCGCGCCGACTACGCTTACGTGCTTCCAGCGATCGCCGTGATGCTCATCGTCATCGCCTATCCGATCTACTACACGGTCGAGCTGTCGTTCTTTAAGACGCCGCCTGGCCTGCAGCTCCGCGACAAGACCTTCATCGGATTGGACAACTACACGGCCATCCTCACCAGTCAGGTGTTCTGGAAAGTTACCCTGAACACCCTGATCTGGACGATCGCATCCACCTTCGTTGCCTTTGCCCTTGGGTTTGCCGCCGCGCTGGCGCTCCACCGCGAGTTTATCGGCCGGGGCGTCCTGCGCGCTATCCTGATCATTCCCTGGGTCATCAGCGCGGTTGCCGCCTCCTATATCTGGAAGTGGATCTACCATTCGGACTTCGGCATCATCGGCGCGGTGCTGGTCGGCCTCGGATTGGCCGACCGGCCGCCGAACTTCATCGACAACGTCAGCACGGTGCTGCCCTCCTTGATCGTCGTCAATATCTGGCGCGAGTTTCCGTTTGCCATGATCATGATGATGGCCGGCTTGCAGACGGTCCCCGACCAGTTGCTGCGCGCCGCGGAAGTTGACGGGGCCAATGCATGGCAGCGTTTCTGGCACGTCACCTTCCCGCATCTGCGCAACGTCTCGACGGTGACGATCCTGTTGCTCGCGGTGGCCAATTTCAATTCCTTCATCATCCCGTGGATCATGACCGGTGGCGGGCCGTCGAACGCGTCGCATATCTGGATCACCCACATCTATGAGCTCGCCTTCGGCCGGCAGCGATGGGGTGTCGCATCGGCCTATTCGGTACTCCTGTTCCTCATGCTGATGGTGCTGGGCTACTTCTACGTTCGTGCGCTGGCCGGCAACGAGCGCAAAGAGGGGAGCGCATGAGCACGATCGTCGCGACAGCCCCTCGAGGTCCGGCCCGGCGCCGCATGCGCATCGACGGATGGCGTTGGGCCGGGCGCATCTTCCTCGTGTTCATGCTGCTTTACACCGCGTTGCCGATGATCTGGATGCTGATCACCTCGATCAAGTCCGGCTTCGCGGCGATGCAGTTCCCGCCGCAATGGTGGCCGGAAGAGCCTACCCTGGCCAGCTACCAGAAGCTGCTCGATCCGCAAAACAGCGTCGGCCAAGACTTCCTGCGTTTTTTCTGGAACAGCCTCTACGTGTCCACGGTCACCACAATCCTTTCGGTGATCGTGGCCGTTCCTGCGGCCTACGCCTTTTCGCGCTTTCGTTTCCCCGGTCGAAACTTCCTGTTCTTCACCGTGCTTTTGCGCAACATGTTCCCGGCGGTGATCTTTCTCGTGCCGCTCTTCATCCTGATGCGCGCGATCGGGCTGGTGAACACCCATGGCTCGCTCATTCTCACCTATCTCACCTTCGGCCTGCCGCTGGCGATCTGGCTGCTCAAGGGCTTTTACGACAACATTCCGGTGCAGCTCGAGCAGGCGGCGCGCATCGATGGGGCGACACGGTTTCAGGCCTTCATCCTGATCGTGATGCCCCTCTCGACGCCCGGAATCATCGCCACCGCGATCTATTCCTTTATTGGCGCCTGGAACGAGTACATCTATGCCTACACCTTCCTTTCCAAGAACGAGCAGTTGACCCTGCCGGTCGGCATACAGCGTTTCTTCTCGGAGAATACGACGGACTTTCCGGGCCTGATGGCGGCCAGCTTCATGATGAGCGTGCCCGTCGTGGTGCTGTTCCTCCTCCTGCAACGATACTTCGTACGCGCCCTTACAGAAGGCGCGGTCAAACACTAGAGCCGGATGATTTCAGGTCTGTTCGACCTGAAATCTGAATCCGCCTCTAAATCAAAGAGATAGAGCATGATGTCGTCCGAAAACCGCTTCACACTTTTCGGCATCATGCCGTAGGGAGTTGCCGATGGCCCACGTGGTCCTGAGAGATCTCGTCAAGACCTATGGCGGCTTCAAAGCTGTCAACGACGTTTCGCTGACGGTCAATGACGGCGAGTTCGTTGCGCTCGTCGGCCCTTCGGGCTGCGGCAAGACAACCACGCTCAATCTTGTCGCGGGATTGATCCCGGTCACATCGGGCGACATCGTCATCGGCGACCGCGTGGTCAACGACCTCGACCCCAAGGACCGGGACATCGCGATGGTGTTCCAGAACTACGCGCTCTACCCGCAGAAATCGGTCTACAAGAACCTGGCGTTCCCGCTGCAGATGCGCAAGCTGCCCAGGGACGAGATCGACAGGAAGGTCAAGGAAGCGGCGCGCGTGCTCGACATGACGCACCTGCTCGAGCGCAAGCCGCGCGAACTTTCAGGCGGGCAGCAGCAACGTGTCGCCTTGGGGCGCGCCCTCGTCCGCGACCCTGCCGTTTTCCTCATGGACGAGCCGCTCTCCAACCTCGACGCCAAACTGCGCGTCCAGATGCGCTCGGAGATCAAGCGCTTCCACCAGGACCTCAAGGCGACCATCATCTATGTCACGCACGACCAGCTCGAAGCCGTGACCATGGCCGACAAGATGGCGGTGATGAACGGCGGCTACCTGTTGCAATACGATTCTCCGGCGCAGGTCTTTGCCCATCCGGTGAACATGTTCGTCGCCAGCTTCATCGGCAGCCCGGCGATGAGCCTTGTTCCACTGGAGGCATCGACAGCAAACGGCAACACTGCGTTGACCGGCGCGGAGGGCTGGAGCCTTGAGCTCTCGCCGCTCAACGCCCGGAAGGTTGCGAAGGCAACGTCGAGGAAAGTCGTGCTCGGCGCACGTCACTCGACCATCAGGCTCCACAAGAGCGCGGTGTCAGGCAGCGTCCCGGCCACGGCCTATACAGTGGAGCCGACCGGAGACGTCACCTTCGTGCAGGCGTTGCTGTCAGGCGCCATCGTCAACATCAGCGTGTCCCCCAACATCGCCGTCGCACCTGACGAGCAGATCTGGCTCGAGTTCGACCAGGAGCGGCTGCATCTGTTCGATGGCGAAACTGAACTGGCCCTCAAGGCCGGCTGAGACAAGACGGGGTTCATTGGGAACGTTGGGGATGACTGAAAAGCTTAAGATCACCGCGATCAAACCCTATCCTGTATGGGTTGGAACGCGTAATCAGATGCTCGTCAAGATCGAGACCGACCAGGGCGTCTTCGGCTGGGGCGAGAGCGGCTTGAGCGGGCGCGAAAAGGCCGTTGCCGGCGCGGTCGAGCATTATCGCGAGTTTCTCATCGGCCGCGACCCGATGCAGATCGGGCGGATCTGGCAGGAGGCATATCGCAGCCAGTACTTCGAGGGCGGGCGCGTTCTGCAGGCGGCGATTTCCGCCATCGACATCGCCCTGCACGACATCAAGGGCAAGGCGCTGGGGGTGCCTGTCTACGAACTGCTGGGCGGCAAGCAGCGCGACTGCATCCCCACCTTCGCCTCGACCGGAGACGAGGCCGAGGGCGACGTCGCCATCGAACGAGCCCGGGAGCTGCGCGCACGGGGGTGGCAGGCGATCCGCTTCTTCCCCGCAGGGCAAAGCAGCAGGGACATCTTCGAACCCCGCGAGTCGATCGGCGCTACCGCGAGCATGCTGAACAAGGCGCGCGAGGCGCTTGGCGACGACGTCGTTCTCGGCATCGACTATCATCATCGGCTGTCGGTGGCAGAGGCGGCGAGCTTCTGCAACAAGCTCGGCCGCGGCGTGCTTGATTTTCTCGAGGAGCCGATCCGCGACGAGACACCTGAAGCCTACGAATCCCTGCGCAGGATGACCGACATTCCCTTTGCCATCGGCGAGGAATTTGCCAGCAAGTGGCAGTTCCTGCCCTACATCGAGCGCGGCATCCATCAGTTCAACCGTCTCGATGTCTGCAATGTCGGCGGGCTCACCGAGGCGATGAAAGTCGCCGGCTGGAGCGAGGCGCACTATGTCGACCTGATGCCGCACAATCCGCTTGGTCCGGTGTGCACGGCCGCGACCCTGCATCTCGCCGCCGCGGTACCCAACTTCGCGTGGCTCGAGACCAGGGAACCCGAGACGAAGCTGGGCTTCGACAATTCCGACTTCTTCCCCGTGCAGCCACGGCTCGACGGTCCCGACTATCCGGTAAGCGACCTGCCGGGGCTCGGCGTCGAGGTCAACGAAGCGGCGGTCCGGGCGGAGGCTTTTCGTTTCTGGGAAGCGCCTCACCTCAGGCGCCGGGACGGGTCTGTTACGAACTGGTAGTTCCATCTCAACCGGAGTCCACAATGACGCATATCCCTGACATCACGCGACCGCCCAAAGACCTCATTGACGCCCTGAGGGAAATCGGCGCCGCGACGGTTGCCGGCGCGCTAGGCCACATGGGTTTCCGCAATCCGCACATGGTCGGTCCGGTGGCGCAGAACCATGGGAAGTCGATCGTCGGGCCGGCGCTGACGCTGCAGTTCCTGCCGCAGCGGCCGGACCTCTTCAGCGAGGGAGAATACGCCGACCCGGAAACGCAACTGCACCGGCACGTGCTCTATCACGCGCAGGAAGGCGATGTGGTCGTCGTCGACGCGCGCGGTGACATGAGCTCGGGCGTCTTCGGCGATATGATGTCGACCTATTTCAAGGGCAGAGGCGGCGCGGGCATCGTCATTGATGGATGCATGCGCGACCGGCCGAATGTGGAAAAGCTCGATCTGCCGCTATGGCTGCGCGGCTGGACGCCCAACTACCATGTGCAAACCAGCATCTATCCGAACGCAGTCAACGTTCCGATCGCCTGCGGCGGTGTCACGGTGATCCCCGGCGACATCATAGTGGCGGACGACGACGGGGCGGTTGTGCTTCCCGTCGCAATGGCCGCAAAGGTGATCGAAGAATCCCAGAAGCATCACGATTGGGAAGAGTTCTCGCGAGAGAAGCTGATGCAGGGCGCACCGCTGCAGCGCTACTATCCGCTGCATGACGATGCCCGCGGCGAATATGAGGAGTGGCGCAAAGCCAATCGTCCGGCGATTGACGCAGGCATTCAAGACGATCCATATGTGCGGTGAAATTCGATGTGCCCCCCGGCAGACTACTGGGGGGCCGTCTCAGCCGGGACCGCGCCGCCGACGAACGTCCCGATCAAGAAAGGCGCTTTCGTCTGGCGAGGCGGCGGCTCCGACACGGAAGGCGAACGACGTGACCCGCGTCGCATTGATGTCGATACCGCACCGAAAGCTCAGATGGTACCATGTCGTTGCCGTGCGGAAAGCGGTGTCTGGGGCGTCAAGAACATTGCCGGCCTTGAGCGGAATGCTTGGGATCAGTTGGGGAGAATAAGAGGCGTCGTTCAACTCTTGCTCAAGAACGCTGGCGCAAAGTCTGGCGGCCCGTTGATCGCGAGGCACGTCGGCCATCGAGTTCGTTGCGAACACATCACCGGTAGCGCCTTGCGAAAAGAGTTTGCGAACGCCCGGAAGGCCCGAATATGGCCGCGGTGTAGCCGAGGCCACGTCGATGGAGTTTGGCTCTTCGGTGATTCCGCGTCCTGACTTCGTAGCCTTTGCGGGGCGGCGTTTCGGCACGTTTTCGGGTCTGGTCCGAGGCGCCTGAGCCGACGCGGGAAGCTCGATCTCACCGTCGTCCCCATGGGCAGCCAAAGGCATTGCGGCCGCGGATGCCTCTTTGTCAGCGGGTGGGGTCGCAGCCTCCTGTTTGTCCGCTTCCGGTTTCTCATTAATCTTGGCTGACTCTGCCGGCTCTCCGGCGTCTGGCGCTGAGGCGGGTTTACTCGCCGCATTCTTTGGCGCGACAGCCGACTGTGGCTCGTTATCCTTGGGCGGCGATGGCGCATTGTCTTGGGCGCTGCCTCCATCCAAGGATTTTTTAGGGCCAGTGTCTTTGTCGCCGAACTGAAAAACAGGCCTCAGGACCTCGATTGGCGGCAGCTTTTCCGGTGCCTGCTTTTCAACCTTCTGCTCCGAAGGATTTCCGGGTTGCGGTGGCCGCGGCGCGGGAGCGGGTTTCGGTTTTGGCTGTTCGGGCGGCGGCACGAGCGCGACGTTCACCGCCCGCTCCTCCTGCGGCTGCTGGGCAGGAACGGGCAGGCCATAGACCAGGAACGCGGTGATGAGCGCATGCAGGACCAGCGATGCGGGCAAGGCCCACAGCAAAGTCCGCCGCCGCTCGGATGTCTCGGTCTTCATCCCTCACGATGTGGAGCGAAACTGCGGCGGCATCAAGCGTGGCAACCGTATTGGCGCATTCAGCCGCAGCTCAGCAGTGAGGAGACGACGCCTGATTGCTTCTCGCCGCCGGCTCCATTCTCTGCATGCCCGCCTCCAATCTCAGCGACGCAGGCTGGCGTCGCGGGCTCGCTCGCGGAGCTCTTCGCGAGAAAGGCCCGCATCCGCCAATATGCTGTCTGGAAGCCGCCTCAAGCTCGCAAGCGTCTGGCGATAGGCAAGCCAGCGGGCGAAACGGTGTCGAAGTTCATGCAACATGATCGTCTCCTTGGCGAGCGGGATACCCACGCTCTTGGATTGCTCGAAAACGCAAAGCAATCGCGCAAAGCGTATGCACGATCGAACGGATTGCGCTGACTGCCTGGCCAACCGAGGTGCCTGTCATTTTCCCGCCAGGGCAGAATTATCAAGCGCTTCCAATGCCTATATACTTGCGCGTGATGGCCGCTTCGCGCTACAGCCACGGTCGCAAGGAGTTTTTCATTTCTGCAAAATGGATATTGGCTGGGACGATCTGAGGTTGTTTCTCGACGTTGCGCGGCTGGGTGGCCTGAGCGCGGCTACGGCAACCACGCGCCTCAGCGCAGCCACACTCGGACGACGCGTCACCGCGCTCGAAAAGCAGATCGGCGAAGCGCTGTTCGTACGGCAGCAGACCGGCTACCGGCTAACCCCGGTCGGTGAAGAACTGCTGCGGCGCACCGAAGACGTCGAAGCAGCAATGCAGTCGCTGACCCGCTGGCGCGAGGGAAACCTGCCCGACCGCATTGTCCGCGTCTCGGCCGGGCCTTGGACCTCGGCCTTCGTTTCGGCCCATATCGGCGAAATCTGGACGGTCGATGACGGCATCAGGGTGGAACTCGTCACCACCACCGACCGGGTCGACATCGGTCGCCGCGCCGCCGATATCGGCATCCGCAGCGAGCGTCCAACCGAACAGTGGCTGGCCGGCCGCCAGAGCGGCAAGGTCGCGTA
Source organism: Mesorhizobium sp. LSJC269B00 (assembly GCF_000502815.1). NCBI lineage: Bacteria > Pseudomonadati > Pseudomonadota > Alphaproteobacteria > Hyphomicrobiales > Phyllobacteriaceae > Mesorhizobium > Mesorhizobium sp. LSJC269B00. Next base: position 155,234 of record NZ_AYVN01000004.1, on the reverse strand, counting down.
TGCCATTTATTCCGGATGCCACCTGATCAACGGCATCGCTGCCGGCTTGTTCGTCGGCGTCACCGGCGAAGGAGCAAACGTCGCCTCGGCGCGCTGGCTGCAAGCCCATCACGGCGACCGCATCGCCGTGCGAGGCAACAACACCCATTCGGTGCGAGAACTTGTGGCCGCGGGCGCCGGCCTTTCCGTGTTTCCGTGTTTCGTCGGCGACAGCGATCCGCGGCTGGTTCGCGTCGCTCAGCCTATCCCCGAACTCGAAACCGACCAGTGGATCGTCACCCATCATGAGGAACGCCACTCCCCGCCAGTACGAAAGATTGCCGACCGGATTGCCGCTCTGATGCGGGCCCATCAGCCGTTGTTTCGCGGCAAGATGCCGATCCGCTAAGCGTCAGGCGTCGATCGGCCGCCAGATTCTCAAGGTTCTCGCGCGTGAGGCGGGCGCGTGAAGCTTGAAGGGGTTGGATCCCGGATTGTGGATTTTCGCTGGCCAGAAGCCGAGCGAATTCCGGAACATTGGACTAGACCCATTCAAAAGGTCGGCTCATTCAGGCGTATATGATACAAGTCCCACATCTTGTCTTGCCGCAAAGTTCACCCTCTGATTCCCTGTGCCAAGGCGATAGAACCTGATTCTTGCACCTGGCGTGTTCAAGCGGCGCGTTCCGGGAACTTTTTGTCGATCAATTCCAAGGAGACAAGACGATGAGCACCGCGGCAAGGCCCGTCATCTCGGAAATGCGGCCGAAGATAACCGTCATTGGTGTGGGCGGTGGCGGCGGCAACGCGGTCAACAACATGATTGCCGAAAATCTGCAGGGTGCGGAGTTCATCGTCGCCAACACCGATGCCCAGGCACTGACCATGTCGAAAGCATCGCGGCTGATCCAGCTGGGTGCCCATGTCACGGAAGGCCTGGGCGCCGGGTCGCTGCCGGCGGTCGGCCGCGCGGCAGCCGAGGAATCGATCGACGAGATCAGGGACCACCTTGCGGGAACCCATATGTGCTTCGTGACCGCCGGCATGGGAGGCGGAACTGGAACCGGTGCCGCGCCCGTCATAGCGAACGCTGCACGGGCAGCCGGCATCCTGACCGTGGCCGTCGTCACCAAGCCGTTCACCTTCGAAGGGAAGCGCCGCATGCAAGCCGCCGAAGAGGGCATCGAGCAGCTTCGCGAATGCGCCGATACCGTGATCGTTATTCCGAACCAGAACCTCTTCAGGATCGCCGACGCAAAGACGACTTTCGCGGACGCCTTCGCCATGGCTGATCGCGTCCTTTATTCCGGCGTCGGCTGCATAACCGATCTCATCGTCAAGGAGGGGCTGATCAATCTCGACTTCGCCGACGTGAAGTCGGTGATGCGCGACATGGGTCGCGCAATGATGGGTACCGGGGAAGCCACGGGCGAGGACCGCGCCAGGAAGGCCGCCGAAGCGGCGATAGCAAACCCGCTTCTCGACGAAGCCTCGATGATCGGCGCCAAGGGCGTCCTGGTCTCGATCTCGGGCGGCATGGACATGACGCTGTTCGAAGTCGATGAGGCCGCCACCCGCATCCGCGAGGAGGTCGACGCCGACGCCGACATCATCGTCGGCGCCATATTCGACCGGGCACTCGCCGGAAAATTCAGGGTCTCAGTCGTCGCGACAGGATTGCGGCAGGGCCTGGAGATACCGCAGTAGGCAGGATCCGGGCTGCTGATTTATGAGTCTGGTGGACCGTGGTCATGGGCTTCGCCACCGAAAAGTCGGCCCGCAAGCCCGCACCATTGAACTTGCCGGTGAATTTGCGTTGCCGGCCTAGGGACCGAATTCGTTTCGAGGCCGCTGCCATGAATGCGCGCACTCGCATCAGCGCCGCCGCGGAACCGCTCCCAACTGCAACCGCCGCGAATGCGCTTCGACCCAGATCCCCAACAGGAGGCCATACGGATTGACCACGGCAGACATTTCGCCTGCGATATGGCCAGCGTCTGCTGACCACATGATCGGCCCTTTCTGATCGGTGATGCGGGCTCGCTGGATATGGCACAATAAAACCGGCATGGGTCAGACGTCGGGAGCATCCAGTGGCGGCCAGCCTCGCAAGCGCTATATCGAAGAAAAACTCAGGTCGACCCGACAGGAGCATACTCCATGGCTGACACGCCGATACCCGATGCTTCGTTTCTCGCGGCCCTGACGACAGAGCATTTCGTGCAGCAGACAGCGATCAGCACGTCCATAAGTGAAATGGCGTCGCGAACGACCATCTACATTATGTCTCTGTCGAGCGCTCTGGTGGCAACGGGCTTTGTTACGCAGTCCTCCGAGTTCTTCCTGCCGTTTGTCGCGGTTGTGCTGCCATCGGTCTTTTTACTGGGTGCCTTTACCGTCTTGAGGTTGGTCGACATCGCCGCTGAGAACATGCAGGCCCATATCGGCATTGCCCGGATCAGAGCCTACTATCGAACTTTGGGCGACGAGGCTGCCTTCCAGTTTTCCAAGGAATTCGGTCGCTGGCCCGAAAATGACGCCGAACCTTCTCTTCGTACTGGGCCTCTCCTGGCGTACCTGACCACTGCAGCGACTATGATCGCATTCATAAATGCCATCGTCGCTGCGGCCGGCGTTACTCTGCTTGCGTTTCGTGTCGGTGCAGAACTATTGCTCGCGCTGTGTCTTGGTGCCGGAACAGCAATCGGCTTGATGACGATTTTCTATTTATACCAGCGCCTTCGGACGAAAGGCATGGTCCGCATTGCCAAACCCTATGGTTCTGAAAAGAGCGTGCTTTGAGCGGGTAATGAATGTGGTGTTTGTCTGAACGCCACCGGCATGGCAATTCCGATCTTATTGACGACCAATGCTCCACGCCCCTCGCAGGCTGTTCGCAATGGCGAGCCCTTTCGGGATCGAGACATTTCCGCAAACTTTTTTGCCCGGCATGCGTTGTTCCTTCTCCGAGCACAGGAGAAAGCCATGCAGACTAAGTCGCAGACTTCAGCCGAAGCCGCCAAGCAACGCCATATCCAGCGTGGTATCGACGCCAAAGACGAGACGAAGAGCAATGGCAAAATGCAACAAGCGATGCAAGCCGGCGCCCGCAAATATCCCGAGCCACCTTTTCCCGAGCAGCATCAACCCAAACCGGGGCATGAATGGGCGATCGAGCCCGCTCCGCTCTACGATGCGCCTTACTACCTCGGATCGAAAAAACTCGACGACAAGGTAGCGCTTATCACGGGTGGTGATTCCGGCATCGGCCGTTCGGTGGCAGTCTTGTTCGCCCGCGAGGGCGCCGACATTGCGATCGTATACTTGAGTGAAGACAGAGACGCCGAAGCGACCAAAAACGCCGTCGAAAAGGAAGGCCGGCGTTGCATACTGATAAAAGCCGATGTCAGTGAACGCGAGCATTGCCGCAACGCCGTGGCGCTGACGGTCGAAAAATTCGGCAGGATCGACGTGCTGGTCAACAACGCCGCTTTCCAAATCCATTCCAGTGACTTCAACGACCTGACCGAGGAACATTTCGACACGACGCTGAAGACCAATCTTTACGGCTATTTTCATATGGCGCAGGAGAGCGTGCCGCACATGGAGCCGGGCTCCGCGATCATCAATACCGGTTCGGTGACCGGCATCGACGGTTCCAAGCAACTGGTTGACTATTCGATGACCAAGGGCGGCATTCATGCCTTCACGCGAGCGCTTTCGGGCAATCTGATCGGCAAGGGCATCCGGGTAAACGCGGTCGCGCCAGGTCCGGTGTGGACGCCGCTCAACCCTTCGGACAAGGAAGCCGACGACGTCTCGAAATTCGGCGCGGATACGCCGATGAAACGGCCAGCGCAACCGGAAGAACTTGCCCCGGCTTACGTGTTCCTCGCCTCGTCGCATTGCTCGAGTTACATCACGGGAGAGATCCTGCCGGTGGTCGGTGGCTACTGAGGTCGCGGAACGTATTTCATTGCATTGGGCTACCGAGTAGACGGCACGCGACGACGTCGTCTCCAGGGAGACGCTTGCCGCGCTCGATCGCTTCAAGAAACGCGTGATCGGTGCCGTGCGCCGCCGCTACACGGCACCCGCCACGGCTCCGGAGCAATAGCGCTCCGTGTTGGCCGAAATCCTCGCTCGCGTTTTCAATTTTCTGAATTTCCGCTTGGAACTCTCCCGCCGGCATACCGTTCAAACATCATTGGAGAACGACCATGCCACGAGGCGACAAATCGAAATACAGCGACAAACAGGAACGCAAAGCCGACCACATTGCCGCAGGCTATGAGAAGCGCGGTGTTTCCGAGAAGGAATCCGAGCGCCGGGCATGGGCGACCGTCAACAAGGACGATGGCGGCGGCAAGAAAGAAGGCGGCTCGGGTCGTGGTAAACACACCGGACACCCCGCGGCCCACAAGGGTGGGAAAAGCGGCGGCAAGGCATCGGCTTCACGGTCAGCCGCAAGCCGATCGGAATCGGCAAAGAAGGCAGCGGCAACACGCAAGCGGAATGCCGAGCACCATGCCCATTAACTGCCCCGCAACAGGTTCGGAACGCCATGAAACCCAAGCTCGTCAATCAGGTCAGCGGGCAAAGAATTTTCGTCGTGGTGCTCGACCTCGGCGACGAAGGCTTCGCCGCGCTGACCGCCTTCGCAACCGACAAGAACATCGCCGACAAGAACATCGGCAGTGCCTCTTTGACTGCGATCGGAGCGTTCGGCGCCGCCTTGATCGATGTTAATGCGTGAGGTTGGCAAGCGCCTACCCGGCTCCTTGGCCATCAAGGGCGGATGTCTCTGTGGCAGGATCCGATTCAGCGCCGGGATCGAACCGAGGGCTCACTACTGCCACTGCGATATGTGCAGACGAGCGACCGGCAGCGCGTTTGCAGTTCTTGCCTGGATGCCCTGCCAAAGCCTGACCTGGAATTCCGGAACGCCAACATATCGAAGGTCTTCGCCGATCGCACAAAGAGGCTTCTGCCCAGAATGCGGGTCGCCGCTCAGCCTTTGCTACGACGCGTCGCCAACCGAGATCGCGCTGCACGTCGGTACCTTCGATGATCCGGCTCACCTGGTGCCTCGGTACAACTACGGTTCAGCGCAGCGCCTTGGTTGGGTGTGCTGCGGAATAGACCTACCGGACCGCGACACCGAGGAGCGCTGGTAGCGCCGCCTGTTGCGAATGACCTAGATTGCCGATCAGGAATGCGGCCCTTGTCGCCGTGCCCCGAAAGTGCGGTCTCGATCTGCCCGGCCTGCCGACGTGGCCAGACCGTCGACAAGCCCTAAGCGCTAGCCGGTTTTGATCCTTTGGGGGGCCGCATTCTCTATCGCGAGGAAAATCGCTTCGAACAGATCCTCGTCGCGGAAGGGCTTGCCGAGCAAGGGCACGTCGGCCGGCCGATCGGCAATCTCCCGGGCATCGGCATAGCCCGTGATCATGACCGCTGGCCAGTCCGAGCGCAAATTGCGCGCGAAGCGGATCACGTCGACGCCGGATACGAGTGGCATGGCGAAGTCGGTGATAATGACGTCGAACTGGTTGGGAGTGCGCTCCATCATGGCCAGCGCCTCCGCCCCTCCTCCCGCGCAGGTCACCTCGAAACCACGTTGGCGAAGGGACTCGGCGGTCAATTGCCGCAAAACATGGCTGTCGTCGATCAGGAGGATTGATGGGTGCTCCATCCCGGCATCGGCGAACGCTCGTTCAATGTCGGGTTCCACCACAGGATCGACCGGCTGTTCGGTCGATCGTGGCAGCCAGAGTTGCATGGTAGTTCCGCGGTTGACGACGCTTTCTATGCGAAGTGTCCCACCTGACTGCTTCATGAAGCCGTAGACCGTGCTGAGGCCGAGGCCCGTTCCCTTACCGACCGGCTTGGTGGTGAAGAACGGTTCGACGACCTTGGCGACAAGATCGGGAGGTATGCCGGATCCGGTGTCCTTGACGGCGATCATGACATAGTCGCCCGGCGGAATATCCTCTGTTGGCGTCCCGATCGATCGATTCTGCGCATGCACGGTTATTGTCCCGCCAGAGGGCATGGCGTCACGCGCGTTGAAAACCAGATTCATCAAGGCCAATTCAAGTTGGCCTGCATCGACATGCACCGGCCAGATCGTGTCATCGATCTGCCAGTCGAAACGGATCAACCCCCCCAGCACGGGCGCCACCAATCCGTTCATCGTGTCGCCCAGCGCAGCAAGGCGCACCGCTTCCGGCTTCAGGGTCTGGCGCCGCGAGAATGCCAGCATTCGCGCGACAAGGTCAGCGCCTTGTTTTGCAGAACGCCGCGTCAGGTCGAGTACCTGTTGCGCCTGATCATCCAACGTAGCCCGGCGTTCAAGCAGCCCTAACCCACTGAGAATTGCGGCGAGCAGGTTGTTGAAATCATGCGCCAGGCCGCCGGTTAGCTTGCCGATAGCGTCGATGCGCTGGGATTGAAGCAGCTGATCCTCAAGACCGCGCCGCTCGGTGATGTCAAGCAATGTGCCGATAATTTCCGGTTCACGGCCATCTGAGCCGTCCGACATCACGCCCTGGTCGAGAAAGATGCGATACTCGCCATTGGCGCAATGCCAGCGGAACTCGCACGTATAGGAGCCGGTGGTTTTGGCCGCCAGCAGCGCTTGCTTCAATCGCGGCAGGTCGTCGGGATGAACGCGGCTGAGACCGAACTCCGGATCCGATGTCAGGTATTCAGGCGCAAAGCCGGTCAAGCGCTCGACGCCCTCGGTAACAAAGCGCGCCGCGAAGGGTGGCTCGGCTGCCCGAGCATGAAAGCAGACCGGCAACGAATTCAGGATGGCATCCTGCCGTTGCTCGGCGCTGCGCAGCGCGCGTTCGGCCTGAAGCTTGTCCTTGTGCGCCTGCAACGCCTGCGCCAATAGTCCCTGCTCGACCTCCGCCTTGCGCTGGATCTCGAGCGTCTTCTCGTGGAGTTCGACGAAAACCGCGACTTTCGAACGCAGCATGATCGGATCAAATGGCTTGAACACATAGTCGACCGCGCCGGCATCATAGCCGCGCAGCATATGCGCATCCTCCTTGTTGATGGCGGTCAAGAAGATGATTGGGGTGCGCTTGGATTGCTCGCGCTGGCGGATAAGTGCGGCCGTTTCATACCCGTCCAACCCTGGCATGAGGACATCCAGGAGAATGACGGCGAACTCCTCTTTCAGCAGAAAGCGCAGAGCCTCTTCGCCCGATTGGGCGCAGATGACCTCTCCGACAGTCGCGAGCACTTCGCTGATCGCCAGCAGATTGCGCTCATCGTCGTCCACCGCCAGGATGCGGGCTCTTGCCGGCCCTTCGGCAAGAGCTGCCACCTCAAGTTTCCTTACCCTGTTTCTTGCCAGCTTTTGCATCGAACGGCCGTCAGTTCGCTGCCAGGAGAAGTTTTTCCGGGCTCTCGACACGGGATCGGGCACGCCCGATCCAGACACGAAGCAGTGCCAGCAGGAGATCCAGGTCGACGGGTTTGGCGATGTAGTCGGAAGCCCCGGCATCCAGACATTTTTGCCGATCCCCCTTCATCGCCTTTGCGGTGACGGAAATCAGCGGGATATGAGCAATCGCCGGTGTGCCGCGAATCCGCCGCATCGTCTCGTAGCCGTCCATCTCCGGCATCATGATATCGATCAATGCCACGTCGACATCGGGCGCCTGTTCAAGAAGCGCGATGCCATCACGGCCCCGCTCGGCATGCAGAACCTGTATGTCATAGGTCTCCAGAACACTGGTGAGCGAATAGATATTGCGAATGTCGTCGTCGACGATGAGAACTTTCGCCCCGGCGAGATCGGACTTGCCGTTGTGTTCAGTTCCTGCCCAGGCCTCTTGGCGACCTTCTCCCGGCAGCGTTGCCGAAATATGCAGCGCCAATTGAGCGAAGTTCTCCGCCCGCGGTGCTTCCGCCAAGGCCGGGTTCAACGCCAGTACCTGTTCAAGCGCGTCCGGGTGAGGCGTAAAGAACAGCAGCTGCGGCAAGGCTTCGCCGAAGTGGCCGGTGATCTCGTCCAGCGCCTTTGCGTTGTCCTTGGCGGAGCGTCCAAAGCCGAGCACGACGGCATCATAGGAGGCGAGGCCAACGTCTTCTGCATTTGCCGCAACTCGACCGATCGCGGTGACCGACGTTACGCCGTCGCGGATTGCCTCGACCAGCGCCAGACGCCGCTCCGGGTCAGGGTCCACGACCAGAACGCGGCGCTGAACGCGGAGCTTCTTCGAGTGGATATCCTGAAACACCTTCATCAGCTCGTCCGAGGAAACGGGCTTGGTGGAAATGCTGGACGCCCCCTTGCGTGCGAGACTGTCGATGTCTTCGGCACCCGAGATGACATGGATGGGAATTCCCCTCGTCTTCTGGTCATGCCGCAGCAGATCGAAAAGCACCCAGCCATCGATATCCGAAAGCCCGAGATCAAGCGTGATTGCGTCGGGAACGAGCTTGCGGGCCAATGCCAGCGTGCCGGAACCTGCATTCGACAGAACGCCTTTCAGCCCGGCTGACCGGGCGAGGCCGAGCAGCAACCCGCCAAAGGTCGGGTCGTCCTCGACGATCAACACGATCCGATCGGTGGGTAGGATTGAATCGCGGTCGTCGATCAGCTCTGCCGAGGCCGGACTGCTGAGCAGAGCTGTCGCAGTAACCGCCTCCGCCGCCGGAGCCAGGGTCGACTGTACTGTCGTCACGCGGGGGCCGTCGAACGGGATGATGAGGGTAAATGTCGACCCCTTGCCCGGCGTGCTTTCGACCCGCAATTCGCCGCCAAGCAAGCGAGCGATCTCGCGGCTGATCGAGAGCCCAAGGCCGGTGCCGCCATACTTGCGGCTGGTGGTGCCGTCGGCCTGCTGGAAGGCCTCGAAAATCAGCTTCTGTTTGTCTTCTGGAATGCCAATGCCGGTGTCGGTGACGGCGATCGCGAGAGCCTTCACCGGCTGCGTCGCGCCATTGCGGCGGCCGGCCTTTTCAACCCGGAAGTTCAGGCTGACCTCGCCTTCCGAGGTGAATTTGAATGCGTTGGAAAGCAGGTTGAGGACAATCTGCTGCAAGCGTTTCTCATCTGTGCGGACCGTGTCGGGAAGCGCCGGATCGACCTTGATGGTGAAGCCAAGTCCCTTGTCGGCTGCCAGCTGACGAAAAGTTCGTTCCATATGCTGGCGAAGATGCGTCACCGGCATATCGTTGATGTCGATGGAAACAGTGCCCGACTCGATCTTCGACAGATCGAGGATATCGTTGATGAGGCTGAGAAGATCGGTTCCTGCCGAATTGATGGTGCGGGCGAACTCTACCTGTTTTTCGTTGAGGTTGCCGTGCTGGTTGGTCGCCAGCAGGTTTGACAAAATGAGCAGCGAATTGAGCGGCGTGCGCAGTTCGTGGCTCATATTGGCCAGGAACTCGGACTTGTATTTCGACGTGAGTGCCAGTTGCTCGGCTTTCTCCTCCAGCGCGCGTCGCGCCATCTCGATTTCGAGATTCTTGTTTTCGACCTGCTTCTTTTCGTTCTCGAGCAGCTGCGCCTTTTCCTGCAGCTCCTCGTTCGTCGCATGCAGCTCTTCCTGCTTTTTTGTCAGCTCGGTTTGACGCGCTTGCAATTCCGACGTCAGCAGTTGCGACTGCTTGAGCAGGCCCTCCGTGCGCATCGTCGCAGCGATGGTGTTGAGAACGATGCCGACGGATTCCATGAGCTGGTTGAGGAACGACTGGTGTGTGTCACGAAACTCGCCGAACGAGGCGAGCTCGATGACGGCTTTGACTTCATCCTCGAACAGGGCAGGCAGGATGATGACATTGGCTGGCGAGGCGCTGCCAAGACCAGATGTGACCCGAAGGAATTCTGGCGGCACATTGTCCAGCATGATGGCGCGCTTGTCGGCGGCACTTTGCCCAACCAGGCCCTCTCGCAGATCAAGCCGCTGCTTGATGGCAGCTTTGCTCTCGGCGCCATAGGAAGCCGCCAGCTCAAGATAGGATTCCTCCTCGTCGCGATTGGTGACGTAGAACACCCCATACTGGGCGTTCACCAGAGGAGCGAGTTCGGACATGATGAGCCGCGAGACGGTGGCAAGATCGCGCTCGCCTTGCAGCATGCGCGAAAACCGGGCGAGATTGGTCTTCAACCAGTCCTGCTCGGCATTCTTCAGCGTCTGATCCTTCAGATTGCGGATCATTTCGTTGATGTTGTCTTTTAGCGCGGCGACCTCGCCGGACGCTTCGACGCTGATCGAACGGGTAAGATCGCCCTTGGTCACCGCCGTCGAAACCTCGGCGATGGCACGCACCTGGGTGGTCAGATTGGCAGCGAGTTGATTGACGTTGTCGGTGAGGTCGCGCCAGAGGCCGGCGGCACCTGGCACACGCGCCTGACCGCCGAGCTTGCCCTCGATGCCCACCTCACGGGCGACGTTGGTCACCTGGTCGGCAAAGGTGGCAAGCGTCTCGATCATGCCGTTGATGGTGTCGGCCAGCAGGGCGATCTCTCCCTTCGCGTCGACCGTCAGTTTGCGCCTGAGATTGCCTTGCGCGACCGCCGTCACGACATCGGCGATGCCGCGCACCTGATTGGTCAAGTTCGTCGCCATCAGGTTGACGTTGTCGGTCAGGTCCTTCCAGGTACCGGCAACACCTTCGACGCGCGCCTGGCCACCAAGCTTGCCCTCGGTGCCAACCTCACGCGCGACTCGGGTGACCTCGCCGGCGAAGGAGTTCAACTGGTCCACCATGGTGTTGATGGTCGACTTGAGCTCCAGGATTTCGCCCTTCACATCGACGGTGATCTTCTTCGACAGGTCGCCGCGCGCCACGGCGGTCGTGACTTCGGCGATGTTGCGCACCTGGCCGGTCAGGTTGGCCGCCATGGCGTTGACGTTTTCGGTCAGATCCTTCCACNGTGATCTTCTTCGACAGGTCGCCGCGCGCCACGGCGGTCGTGACTTCGGCGATGTTGCGCACCTGGCCGGTCAGATTCTCGGCCATCGAGTTCACATTGTCTGTGAGATCCTTCCACGTGCCGGCAACGCCGCGCACCTGCGCCTGGCCTCCCAACTTGCCTTCCGTGCCGACCTCGCGTGCCACGCGCGTGACTTCCGAAGCGAAGGAATTAAGCTGGTCCACCATTGTGTTGATGGTGTCCTTCAGCTCCAGGATCTCGCCGCGGACATCGACGGTGATCTTCTTCGAAAGGTCCCCGAGCGCCACGGCGGTGGTTACCTCGGCGATGTTGCGCACCTGGCCGGTCAGGTTGGCCGCCATGGCGTTGACGTTTTCGGTCAGATCCTTCCACGTGCCGCCGATGCCGCGCACCTGGGCCTGGCCGCCGAGCTTGCCATCGGAGCCGACCTCGCGCGCCACACGTGTCACTTCCGAAGCGAAGGAATTGAGCTGGTCGACCATCGTGTTGATGACGTCCTTGATCTGCAAGATCTCGCCCAGCGCGTCGACAGTGATCTTCTGGGTCAAGTCGCCGGTCGCGATGGCCGTTGCCACCTTGGACACGTCGCGCAATTGCACCGTCAAATTGCCGGCCATGGCGTTGACGTTGTCGGTCAGATCCTTCCAGGTGCCACCGACGCCTTCGACATGCGCCTGGCCACCAAGCTTGCCTTCCGATCCCACTTCGCGGGCCACACGCGTGACCTCAGAGGCAAAGGAGTTCAGTTGGTCGACCATCGTGTTGACGGTGTCCTTGAGCTCCAGGATCTCGCCTTTGACGTCGACGGTGATCTTCTTCGACAGGTCGCCGCGCGCCACGGCGGTGGTGACTTCTGCGATGTTTCGAACCTGGCCAGTCAGGTTGGCGGCCATGAGATTGACGTTGTCGGTCAAATCCTTCCATGTGCCGCCGACGCCCCTCACCTCTGCCTGGCCGCCCAGCTTGCCTTCGGTGCCGACCTCGCGTGCCACGCGCGTCACTTCCGAGGCAAAGGAGTTCAGTTGGTCGACCATCGTGTTGATGGTGTCCTTGAGTTCCAGGATTTCGCCTTGCACGGCGACCGTGATCTTCTTGGACAGATCGCCCGACGCGACCGCCGTGGTCACCTCGGCGATATTGCGCACCTGACCGGTCAGGTTCTCGGCCATCGAGTTGACGTTGTCGGTGAGGTCCTTCCAGGTGCCGGCGACGCCGCGCACCTGCGCCTGGCCGCCAAGCTTGCCTTCGGTGCCAACCTCGCGTGCCACGCGCGTGACCTCGCCCGCGAATGAATTCAGCTGGTCCACCATCGTGTTTATCGTGGATTTCAGCTCGAGAATCTCGCCCTTCACGTCCACCGTAATCTTCTTCGACAGGTCGCCCAAAGCCACCGCGGTCGTCACTTCGGCGATGTTGCGCACCTGGCCAGTCAGGTTCTCGGCCATGGAATTCACATTGTCGGTCAGATCCTTCCACGTACCACCAACACCCTCAACGCGCGCCTGGCCGCCAAGCTTGCCTTCAGTGCCGACCTCGCGCGCCACGCGCGTCACTTCCGAAGCGAAGGAATTAAGCTGGTCCACCATCGTGTTGATGGTGTTCTTCAGTTCTAGGATTTCGCCCTTGACATCGACTGTGATCTTCTTCGACAGGTCGCCCGACGCGACCGCCGTCGTAACCTCCGCGATGTTGCGCACTTGCCCGGTCAGGTTCGTGGCCATCGCGTTGACGTTGTCGGTCAGATCTTTCCACGTGCCGGCGACGCCCTTGACCCGGGCTTGGCCGCCGAGCTTGCCTTCCGTACCGACCTCGCGCGCCACGCGCGTCACCTCAGAGGCGAAGGAGGCCAACTGGCCGACCATGGTGTTGACGATCTTGCCGATGCGCAGGAATTCGCCGCGCAGCGGTCGGCCATCAATTTCGACCATCATGGTCTGCGAAAGGTCGCCCTTGGCGACGGCGCCGATAACGCGCGCAACCTCAGCCGTTGGCTGAACCATGTCTTCGATGAGATCATTGACTGAACGGACACTGGATTCCCAACTGCCGGTGGCATTGCGAACCCGGCCGCGCTCGCCTATCCGCCCCTCCTTGCCGACGACCCGGCTCAAGCGCTCGAACTCGCGCGTCACTTGGTCGTTGAGGTCAGCGATCTCATTGAAAGTCTCAGCTATCTCAGAATCGAGGCCTTCATAAACATTGTCGATGCGGACGGAGAAATCGCCGCGCCGGAAGGCTTTCAGAGAATTCAGGATGCTTCGACGGTCCAATTGCTTCTTGGATGCCTGCACGGTCACAGCGCCACTCCCAGCCCTATGGATTTATACGGATAAAGTTGCCCCCGCGGCCAATGGTGGATCGCGCCGCAAGACCCCAAACGCGGCATCTTCAATTTTGTTCCATCGTGCCGTGAATTCCAGGCCGACGGTTGCGCCTTGGTTTGAACGCCGGATTTTCATGATGCGGTTGTGGATTTATCGTGCTTCAGCCGACCACGACACGTCATAGCCGTTTGCCATTGCCAGAGAGGCATGAATTGCGTTGCGCAACTCGGAAGGCGAGGCAGCCACCCGGTGGTCGAAGCTCACGGCAATTTTCTTGCCGGACATGGCATGGACCATAAGCCCGACAATTCCTCGTCGTCGCAGCGACACTCAGGAAACTTGCGCGGATTCCATCGACCGCAAACGCCGTCGACACAATGTCGTCAGCGCGATTGCCAGCGACTAGGTTTCAAGGTCAATGACTTCGCTTTTCAGCAAATCACCCTCCCAGCGGAAGGCCGACGGCAGAGGCGCCGGATGTCTCGCAAAGATTGCTAGATGCCGGCATCGAGTCTTCGGCGCTGTATCCTGTCCATTCTATGACGGTTGGCCGCGCTGTCGATAGCTCTGCAAGGCTTTGTACGCTTCCAGACACTGATTCACGCGAGCGAGCAGATCAGGCAATCGTGCCGTTCATATACGTTTTCCGGTTCACTGTAGTGCCGTCCGCCAACTGAAACAGTCCGCCCGACCAGAATGACGATTGTCGGCCCTTTCACTTGAAGCCCCCCAGATCAGCGAGTGAGTTGTGGCCAACACTCCAACACCTCCGCCATGCTGGCCGCCTCAATCTGCTCACTGAAGCGGGAATGGTAGACTTCCATCAGTGCGTCATGGGTCTGGTCGGCAGAGCTGCAGATGGCATCGGTGACGAGAATGACGCGAAAGCCACGATCGATGGCGCCAAGCACGGTCGCGAGAACGCAAACGTCGGTTTCGCCACCGGTGATCACGAGCGCACGCACGCCGGAGCCACTCAGCAGCGCGTCGAGCCGCCCCTCGGTCCAGGGCGAATAGACATGTTTGTCGACCACCGTCGCCGGCGGTACAAATCGTGCAAGTTGAGGCATCAGCTCGATCAGGCGCGGATCGATGTTGGAAAGGGTTACCTCCGCCCACCGACGATAGTAGTTTGCCCACATTCCCGGCGCCTCGCCCGGGCGGGCGGCAGGAATGAAGCGCGTGAACAGGGTACGGCTGGCATGTCTGGCGACCAGTTCTTCGATCGCCGGGACCACCTTTTCAGCCCACGGCACGGGCCAAGGTCCACCCGGCGCAAACAGGCGCTGCATGTCGACGCACAGATGCAGGCCATCGTCGCCTATTGGTCCGTGAATCAATCCTTGGGCGGCCACTGGTGGATTCCGTCGGGTTTGGGTTACTGGCTTGCCTGCCGCGCTGCATCGGCCTCAGCCACATCAACAGTGTAAAGCAATTCACCGTTTTCGTTGGATACCCTCACAAGCCAGCCGGACAGAGCGTCCGTGCCAGGCTGCAGGTCGGCGAGAAGATCGATTGCGCAGCGGATAGCTTCGGACCGGGCCGCCTCAAGGCTCGCCATCCTCGACGGCGGTATGCGTCGGCTGGTTTCGCCATCGCGATACTCAAAGACATATACGTCGCCGGCGCCGTCGCTTGCAGAGGTTATCTCGACCTGGTCGAAATTGCCGTTGCTGCTCGCGTCATATTCATTGGCTGCGAGATCAAAGGTCGCTGTCTGGACCAGGATTGCCTTTGCGCGGGCAAGCACGTCATCTTCAGCTTGTATCCCGACGTTTGCCATGTCCACCGTAACGCAGTCGCCGCCCTCGCCGCAAAATATCACCCGGCGAACCGACTGCCCGTCTGGCGCCCTGGCATTCACCACTTCGGTCCGAACGACTTGCATGACACTCTCCTGCCTGTGTCTGACAATGTTCATGGTGCGCTTTCGGTTCCTGCGGATGCAGGCGCCGGCCCGGCTGTCGAGACCGACAGGACTTCCCCGCCGGACATTGACGTGCACCGAGCCCCCGCCGCAGGAACAATTCGAACGGAAACGCGTTGCCCTAGCTGGAAACGGGATAAGCGCAAAATGGCCGCGCCACGTGCTGCCTGGAAGGGCTTCTTGAAGGTTGGTTCGGTTACTTGCGGCGTGAAGATTGTCGGCGCAACCAGCGAAGCATCCAAGATCCATTTCAAGATTTTGAACCGCAAGGACGGTCTGCCGGTCAGGAGCGTCTACGCCGACGAGGAGACCGGAAAGCTGGTGGATGCAGCGGATCAGGTGAAGGGTTTCGAGATCGAAAAAGACGAATTTCTCCAGATCGAACCTGACGACATAAAGGCGTTGAAGCTGACGTCGAAGCACACGCTCGAAGTCGGCGAATTCGTATCGATTGACGATATCGATACGCGCTATCTCGAGAAGCCCTACTATCTGATCCCGGCCGACGGCGCCGCAATCGAAGCATACGGAGTGATCCGCGATGCCATGAAGAACAAGGGCGTGGCCGCTCGATCCTGCGTGGTGCTCTACCAGCGCGGCCGCGAAGTGCTGATTCAGCCCTATGGCAAGGGCATGGTGATGACCGAGCTTCGCAACCACAACGAAATGGTTTCGGAAAGCACTGTGTTCGATGGATTGGCCAAGCAGAAATACGACCCCGATCTGCTCGAAATCGCCGGCATGCTTATTGACAAAAAAGTGACGACCTTCGATCCCTCGAAATTTGAAGACACCTATGAAGACGCGCTGATCGCCATGATCGATGCAAAGCGCAAAGGCAAGAAGCTGCCGAAGCCCGCACCAAGGCCACAGGAGAATGTCATCAACCTCGCTGAGGTGCTGAAGAAGAGCCTCAAACAGGAAGGGCTGGCGAGATCCACAAAGAGAGCCTCACCGAAACGCAAGACAGCATAGTTGATAACTGCCCAGCCAGAAGGTCCGCACAGCAGCTCCAGCCGCCCTTAATAGCTCGGAACAATTCTCGCGGTTGCCCGTTGGCCACCAAGGACGATGCACCTTATGGCCGAGATCAAGAACGTCGACAGGGCAGTCCTCAAAGAGCCAGAGGCAGCGGATGCCAACATTGCGCTCAAAGGAGCCGGAACGCAGGACTCTGATCGGGCGCCGACAAGCCCCAGGACCGCTGGCCATCGGTAAAAATACATGGGGTGTGAAAAGACCCTTTCGCCTCCAGACGCGGCGACGCGCGACCTGTGGCGGGCCGAACCCCACGCCCAAGCGAAACCCGGAGAATAGATGTGCCCCCCAAACCAGAGCCAACCGAAGAGCCGCCAGTGGATGCGCCGACGTGGACGCCGGACATACGCGAGCCTGAGCCGGATCTTCTTCCCGACGAAGTGCCAGTTCCTAATCCGGACGAGAACCGTGATCCGCCAAAGCGAGGCGTGGTGACAGACTGAACAACGAGTTTGGTCCGGCATCCTCCTGCAAAGGCGTTTATCTCGCCGCCGGGTTCAAGATCGCCAGTGAAATGCGACTGGATTTGGCTGCGCCGAATGCTTGACGGATTTGGTCTCGATGGTGTGGACCTGTCGACGCCTCGCCAATCCTCATTTTCCAAGTATCTGTTCGAACGTGCATTGCTTCGGGCTTTTGTCAGGACGCCATCGCAGAAATTTGGTGCCATGACGGAAACGATCGCCGGTGACATGATCGAACCGCACCTCCGCCAC
This sequence comes from Mesorhizobium sp. LSJC269B00, assembly GCF_000502815.1. Taxonomy (NCBI): domain Bacteria; kingdom Pseudomonadati; phylum Pseudomonadota; class Alphaproteobacteria; order Hyphomicrobiales; family Phyllobacteriaceae; genus Mesorhizobium; species Mesorhizobium sp. LSJC269B00. Next base: position 138,323 of record NZ_AYVN01000004.1, on the reverse strand, counting down.
CAGTTCGGGCCGCAATGGCTCCCATTGTCCGCTTCTTTCCGTGCTCCACCGACTGGGACCGCCCGGCGCTTTTCCCGTGAAGCCAGGAGCCGATCGCAAAGCTTCAAGTTGTCGCGTAAGCTTGGCCCTGTCCTCCCGGGCGATCGTCGAAGTGAACCCGACATGGTCGAGTTGCCCCTGGTCATTGTACAGGCCAAGCAACAGGGAGCCGACTTCACGCGAATTCGCCAGGTAGCGGAACCCTCCGACGACACAATCGGCCGTGCGCAGGCGCTTGACTTTGACCATGGCGCGCTCGCCGGGTCGATATTCGTCATCGAGAAGCTTGGCAACGACCCCGTCGGTCGAACCTTGTCCGGATTGGCCAAGCCATCTGCCTGCCGCCGCCAAATCACGCGTCGCCCGAGACAGTTCGAGATCCTTTCGCGCGGCCGACTTTACGAACAGTTCGAGTGCAGCGCGCCGAACCGAGAGCGGCTGCTGCATCAAGGCGCCCTCGGAGGTCGCCAACATGTCAAAGAGGATCAGCTTTGCCGGCGTCGCGACCGACAGTTTCCGGATCCTGCTTTCCGCCGGATGCAGCCGCATCTGCAAGGCGTCGAAAGAAAGAGAGCCTGCAATTTCGATGACGATCTCACCATCGACCACGAACTCTTTTGTTTTCAGTTCATGCAACATCGCGACGACTTCCGGGAAATACCGCCCTAACGGCTTGCCGGATTTTGCACGCAACTCCACGGCCGCGCCGGCTTTAAAGGCCAGGCAGCGAAACCCGTCCCATTTGGGTTCGTATTGCCATCGGCCAGCATCGGCCGGCAACGTGTCGGCAGCCTTTGCTTCCATCGGCGCCGTGCTCAACGCCACGCCGAAAGACGATTTTACACTCGTCGGCAGATCGCGAGAGATGGCAGATTCGCCCGTCATGAAAGTTCCGTGGACAACGATGGAGATCGACTCAACGCAGCACTGGTGCCGGCTTTGGAAAAAATCATGCTCCAACAGGGTTAGGTCATGATGAGATTTCAACCAATCTCATCATGACCTGGGACGGTCTACTCGGCAGCCTGCATGTTGATCTTGCTTTCCGCCATTTCGGTGAGCTTGCGATCGGTCGCCTGCTCTTCTTTCAGATTCTTGGCCAATACGTTGGCGCAGTCACTGCGGCCAAGCTGCTTGGCCCAGGCGATGAGCGTGCCATATCTGGTCATCTCATAGTGTTCGACCGCCTGCGCCGACGCTATCAGCGCCGCGTCTAGAACCTCCTTGTCGTCGACGTCGCCGCTCACATCGTCGGCTTCCTCCAGAATGCCGTCTATCGCCGGGCAGTTGACCTCCTTGGCCTTGACGCCATGCAATTCGAACACCTGTTCGACGCGCTCGATATGGCCTTTGGTCTGCTCGAGGTGTTTTTCGAATCCGGCCTTCAATTGCGGATCGGTTGCCTTGCCGATCATCTTCGGCAGCGCTTTCTCGATCTGCTTTTCGGCGTAATAGATGTCGCGCAGCGTGTGCACGAAGAGATCGTCGAGTGTCTTGATGTCCTTCGAAAAGAAGCCCATGGCCTTACCTTTCATTGTGCAGAAGTTCGGGTTCGGCGGCGGCTTGCCCGCCACCCGCGGAGGCCGGGAACTCGTCCCGGCTTGCTGGTCAACGCACCGGTGCTGGAGGAGTTCCTGATTCCGAGCCGGCCGTTACTCCTTTTCGAGACGCTGCGGTCCATCTCCGGAGGAGCTTTGACCCGATCACACGTTCGATGGTCCAGCGAGGACCCTCAGGCGCACGCCGGCGCGGAAAAACTGACGGCCAGGAGAGCCGAAACGTGCTGTGCGCCGCAAGCTCTCGCAGGCGATGGCTGCTTCGGCAGATGCAATGCCAGCGTCGGGCGCGCACTATTGTCGGGAGAACTCTTGGTCAAGTATGCGAAGGCCCTCTTCATATTTGGCCGCCGACGCTCCGACCTGCCTCGACTGCCAGATGTTGTCCTCCAGATCGGCGCGTTTTACGGGGAGCGCCACTGGGTTCGACGCAGCCCGCCGGACAAAGGCGAAATACTCCTCATCCGGCCTGCGCGACATGGCATCGACCGCCGCGGTAATTGTAGGTCCGAAGCCTGCTTCTTCGAGCTTGGCGCGGGTCCAGCCTTCGCCTTTCTCAAGAACGTCATGAAGGTAGGCAACAGTCTTCTGATCGATTGTCTCGACGGCGTCGACGACACGGCGGCAATGCTCGATGTAGGGCCGCCCGGTCTTATCGCGCTGCGACGCGTGAACCTCCTCCGCAATCTTTGCCGCCTGGTAGAAAATGCTCATCGCGCCTGTCGTTACCGTGATTGTCTCTGCCTGATGAAACCTATTCGACGATATGTGGCGTGTGTCGCTTGTCCTCGGCAGGGTCGACATCGATACGGGCCTTTTCCGGATCGAAAGCGCCGTGACCTGCAATAGCCAGAGCAGCCGCATCGGGCGTTTCGTAGGCCCACATGAAATCGTCGGAAGAACTGCCGACGGCGTGGACACGCCAGTAGCTTGCGGTGCCTTTGAGCGGGCACCAGCTGGTGGTGTCGGTCTTTTCGAAAAGATCGAAATAGATGTCCTCGAAGGGGATATAGAAAACGGGCTCGTGCCCGTCTTCACGCAGGACCTTCGCCCGCTCCGTAGCTGCGACGATGGCGTCGGAAAACCGCACCGTCACCGTGCCGGAAAACGGTTCTATGGCCAATCGGCCAAGGTGGTGTTGTGAAGTTGCGCCTGAAGTTTGCATCTGAATTTCTCCCTGGCGATTACCGCAAGATGCCTGGAGACGAAATGCGCGGCGGCGCTTCAGGTTCCGGCATGTCCGATGAAGCTGAATGGCGGGCCGGACTTAAAGCGCCTACCGCTTGCCGTATCCAGCAGTTCTCGTTGGTAAGGCGCGGTGAAATGCTCGTCCAGCCCATTCGAAGACTTTGGAAGGACGACACGGTCGTCGCTTCCGTTGAGCGTCAGGGCTGGCACCGAAATGATCTTCGCCGCTACTTGCCGGCGGGCGAGTTCGTGGCTGGAGATGCTCCAGCTGTTTGGCCGTCGTCAGCTGCCGCCTCATGTACGGGCTCCGGGGCGGCCTCAGTTGCTGCCAACTGGGCCGCAAGGTCCCTATAGACCTTGTCCCTGCCGCCATCGTGTTTAGCGATCAGGCCAAGTAAGTCATGACGGCTTAGCTTTGCAATCTTCATTAGGAATTCGAATTCGTGCTTCGGAATCGAGGCTGCTAAGCGATCGAGTTTGGCCCGCCGGGTCTCTTTGGACACATGTGCTCCTATGTATCCAGCCATGCGAGGCACGTACTCGAAGGCCCGCCATTGTCTTGATGGCGGGCCTTCGGGCGGCCGAAGCCGCTAGGTCCATCGGCTACTTGTTGCAATTTTGCACGGTCGAGGTCGTTGCGCCACTTGCAGTGTTGTTATCGATGTCATTGCCTGCGGCGTCCTTGCAACGGTCGGTCATGCCGTTCGATTTTGTAGTCGAGTTTGTGGAATTCGGATCGGTTGGCACGGCCGCATTCCCGCTGCCAGTGCCATTGCCAGCGGCGCCGCCGCTGCCGACAGTTCCAGTACCAGTTCCATTACCCGTGCCAGCCGTGCCGCCAGCACCCGTTCCATTTGTCTGCGCCAAGGCGGAACCGGCCAAGGCAATAGTTATCACCGACGCGGCTAGAATTTTCTTCAACATTGGAGTCTCCGTGTTTGAATCGCCGAATTGCGATCGCTTTCCCAACGACAGGTTTTTCTCATTGTTCCCGGCGTAATGGATTGTGATCCGCAGCAGCCTTCGTCGAGGTGGACACTCTTGACGGCGCACGAATTGTGATAAGACCTGACAAGGGCAGGATGGGCTTTGTTCAACACCAAAGCGATATGTTGGGCGCGGCTGCATGCATCCGACGCGGATCGCGATGCGGAATGTGGGCAAGACGGGTTACAACAGAAGCGGCGATCAGAGCTGCGAGCGAACCGGCCGCCTTGATGTTAATCTGACGGTTGAATCTCAAGACCATTCCGACGCAGGAGCAGAACGCATGCCGGCTCGATCCGAAGGATTTACAATCGCTCTGGCTCACAACGGGGATGCACGAACGCAGGCGGCCGCTGCGCTCTATCGACACAACATCGAACAAACCGGAATCGATGACCGGGCAGTGATCGGCGCGGAGCTTACCGACCCCTCCGGAAAGATCTGGGGTGGAATTTGGGGCAGAACGGAACTGGGGCTCCTGTTTCTCGACATGTTCTTCTTGCCTGAAAAATTGCGTGGCCGATCCTATGGATCACAGCTTCTTATGGCGATCGAGGAGGAAGCCGTTAGGCGTGGATGCAAGAGAGCCGTCGTCGAGACGAGCAGTTTCCAGGCGCCTCAATTTTACCGGCATCATGGGTTTGAGGAATTCGGCAAGGTCGAATTCGTTATTCCAGGACACGCCCGCATCTTCCTTCGCAAGAACCTGCAGTAATCTTTGCGGAGGCGCCATCTGCACGAACGGCTGTTCGCCGGCAAAACGCCGGCGCCTTAGCCCTCCCAGCCGTAGCCATCTACTCCCGAAGGTCCTTTTGCCCTTTCCATCCAGGAAGCTCGGTCATCGGGCATAGCAGCCGCGGTCGCGCCGGATCGGAGATATCGAGTTTATCCCAGGGAATGCGGTACAGGCCGTCGCGACGGCGCAGCCGAAACAGGTCGAGCATCGCGATGCCGATGGTCGAAGCCGACAGACGCTCGAACGCGGCGTAGATGCCAACGTGGAATTCAGTAACGACGAGCTCGTCCCCACGCTGTTCGGCGAGAATCTCTTCGATGTGACCGATGCTCTTTCCACGCTGCGAGAGCACGCGTCGCCCGGCAAGATGTTCGAGGTTGACTGTCCTCATCATCACGCTCCTGGGATGCGCCCGATGACATGATCGCGCAACCAGTCCTGCCAGGCGAAAATCGACGTCTCGCCCACCTCGATGTCACATTCGATGTCGAGCCCGTTGTCCTGCACCTTTTTCCACGCAATCCTGTGTGGCTCGGCGTGGCGTTTGCCACCCACCCTCGTCGCCAGTTGCGCCATCCATTCCCCGGGCCGCGCGCCAAGGCGGCGCGCCAAAGTGATGGAGCCGAGTTCTATCGCGACAATCCTTGGTGGTTTGCCCCGCCGCAACTCGGCCACCACTCCGTCGACCTTGCCGATCTTGACCCGCCGGCGGTCGAACACCTGCTTGTCCAGGAGATCACGCATCAATTCCATCATGTGCCTCCGAATATCTGCAGCGGAATCGTCACCACGGCGAGCACGAAGGCAAGCGCGATAATGAAGACAACGGCGGCATTCGAAATGATGCCGTTGCGATGTTCGCCGACATATCGTTCGTCATTCAGCAGGAAGAGAAATGGAACTACCGTCAGCGGAAGGCTCGCCGCCGTTACCGCCATGGAAAAGATGGTCAGCCTCAGTGGGTCGAGGCCAAGCATGATCGGAATGGCGGCCAAAAACAATGATGCCGTATAGACGGCACTGAAGCCCGGATCATCGCGCGGCTTGCGATCCTCACCCCAGGTCCAGCCAAAGCCCTGCGCCACCAGATATGCCTGTTGCAACCCGACTTCGAGTGCGGCGCCGAAACAGGCAATGGCGAGCGAGGCAACGAATAGAACGAACCCCCAGAAGCCGAATATAGGGATCAGCATCAACGGCAGTTGGTGATAGTCGTCCACCTGGTCGATGCCGCGCGTCGCGAGAACGAGAGCAGCGACGATCAACACGCCGATCGAAATGGTCCCACCGAAGGTCATGCCCAGCCCGGCGATGGCACGATTGGCCCCAAGGTGGCTTTCATCCCATTTGTCCTCGATAGCTCCCGAGGAATAGAACATGAAAAGATAAGGCGATATTGACGCGCCGAGAATGCTGGCCGCCATGAACCAGTAATTGATGGCATCGTGAGCCGGCAGCGAAGGCACGGCGCTGCCAGCGACCGCTGTCCAGTCGGGCTTTAACATCACCGCACCAACCACGAAGCACAGCGTCACGAGGCCGAGGACCGAAACGCCTTTCTCGATAAAGCCAAACGTGCCTTTCCACAGCAGCAACCATGCCAGCAACGCCACCGGCAGTGCCCACCACTGGAAGCCTATGCCGGTGGCAAGTTCGAGTGCGATGGCCACACCGCCGATCTCAGCGGACAGCACCATGAAATTGACGAGAAGGACGACGAGCAACGGCCATAGGAAGACGTTGAACCCAAATCTTTCACGAATGCCCTCTGAGATCGTGTGATGGCTCATCGCGGCGAACCGACCGGCCATTTCAACCAAAAAGATGATGCATATGGTGCCGAGAACTATGGCCCAGATTAGCTGGAATCCGAAGGCGGCACCCGCCTGCGCCGCCGTAGCCATCGACCCGACTTCGAGGAAACCTCCGACACTGGTGACGACGCCAAGCGATATTTCCAGAAGCTTCTTCACGGCTTTGGTCCGAAAGCGCTGGTGTAAGCGGCGGCGAGCGAGCGCATGGCCGCCCGAAGATCCTGTTGTGCGCTTTTCACCTCAGCGCGATTGTTCACCCGCAATCCCGCCTCGGCATGCGCCACCGCCACCGACAAACTGTTGACTGCTGCCGTCAGTCCTGCTCGCTCGGCTAGTTCAGCGGTCTCGGCCGATCGAATTTGCGCCTCGACATCGGCCAGCGTTTTTCCGACCGAGTGCAGTGCGGCCGTGGCATAGGCGGACGGTGCCGCTCCCTCCACCCAGGCATCCAGTACCATCGATACGGTCTGTGCCGCGGAGGCCGCGCTTCGTGATTGCTGCGCCACCTGATTGGAAGACGAGCATCCGGCCAACCCGGCTAGCATCAGAAGCAAGCACAGCCAGCCAACCGGAAAATGACGGTCGTTATGGGGTACAGCGCGCGTTGGATGCGCCACGCGGATTTCCTCCCCTGCCCGAACCAACTGCGTCCGGCATCAATGATCTAGAGCGCTCGGAGAGCTCGTCAAACGAAACCGACGACGAGCCTGTGAGGTCGGCTAGTCCAACGTAACAAAACGCTCCATCCCGGACAGCCGTTAAAAGAGGGGGGCCCGCGCTTCTCTTTGGCGCGGAGAAGCGCGGGCAGATCGGGCTGAGGGGATGACCCGATCGCGCAGCATCAACATGGGAGGGCAACAACGCTGCACGGTTCGAACTTCCAACCGGGCCACTTGTTCCAACTTCAACTGATCCGTTCTGAGTACTCAATCCATGCGTTTGGGGGGCCTTTTTGAAGGTAGGCCATGGCGAGTTCTCATGGCGTAGAACGGTTTTTGTCGCAACGGCCCATCCATGAATGCGCGCGACGACCGCGATGACGACCGTCGCCTGACCGTCATGACAGCGCACGATCAATCCAGCCCAAACGCCGCGGAACAATTGTGCCCACTCGTGGTTCCGATGGCACGAAGATGGAGGATCTGATGACGGACGCCAAACTCGCTGTGGTGACCGGCGCCTCGAGTGGCATCGGAAGGGAACTCGCAAAGCTGTGCGCTAAAGACGGCTACGACCTGATCATCGCCGCCGACGAGCCGGCTATCCGGCAGGCGGCAGAGGCACTTGAGACCCACAATGTAACGGTCGAAGCCATTGAGGCCGATCTGGCGACCGTCGAGGGCGCCGATCGGTTGATCTCCCAGGTCGGCGATCGCGATATCGACCTGTTGTTTCTCAATGCGGGACGCGGGCTCGGCAACGGCTTCGTCGACCAGGACTGGCGAAAAGTCCGCCGGATCATCGACACCAATGTCACCGGAACGGTCTATCTGGCGCATGAGCTCGGCGCCAAGATGGCCCGGCGAGGCCGCGGGCGCATCCTGTTCACCGGATCGATCGCCGGCTTCATGCCCGGCACATTCCAGGCCGTCTACAACGGCACGAAGGCGTTCATCGATTCCTTCTCGATCGCGCTCCGCCATGAGCTGAAAGATAGCGGCGTGACGGTCACCGTGCTGATGCCCGGCCCCACGCAGACGCGATTCTTCGAGCGCGCTGAAATGATGGATACCAAGGTCGGCTCCGATGAAAAGGACAATCCGGCCGATGTCGCCAAGACGGGTTACGAGGCGATGATGGCCGGTGATGAACAGGTCGTCAGCGGTTGGAAAAACAAGCTGCAGGTCGCCGCCGCGCATGTCACGCCGGCAGCCACTTTGGCCGAACAGCACCGTAGGATGGCCGAGCCGGGGTCGGCGTCCAGCGACTGAGCCAATATTCGCGTCATCAAAAGGGCTGGCATTCCCAAGGCCGCATGTGCTGCGCGAGGCAATCTATCGCTGCCGCAGGGGCGGCACCATCTCGGTTCCCGGCGTCTGTGTTGGCCTGGTCGATCACATCCCGTTTGGCGGCGATGAATGAGGGACCGGCTTTCCGGATGGGCCAGACGCATACGCGACGCTACCTGGAACCTTTATTGGCGATGGTCCAGAACGGCGAAATCGATCCCTCCTTGTGATTACCCACCGGACCGATCTGAAAGCAGGGCCGGATCTCTACAAGACGTTCCGCCACAATCAGGAGGTTGTGTCAAAGTGGTGATGCGGCCTCACGGCCGAGACGGGCAAAGGCGACCCACACCTCACTGCAATCACAAGGGAACATTCGCGTCGACGGCCGGTTAGGTGCCACTTCCGTAACGGTCACCTGCCGTCAAAGCGAGCCCATGATGAACCACGACCAGCATGACAATGTACCAGATGCAGCGCGTAGACTTGTCGTCGGAAGCATGGCAGGAGGAATTCTCGCCGCTTATGCTTCCACGGCGTCAGCCGATACGGGAACAGTGCCTGCTAAAGCAGGCCCTGCGAGTCCGATGCTCAAACAGAATCCGGTGACGCAATATCCCCAGCCGCCGTTCAAGCCACAGGAACAGAAGTGGCCGGGTTTGGCGAGCAAGATGGTGCCGCGCCCGGATCACGGCGAAACGACCTACAAGGGATCAGGCAGGCTTGCCGGTCGCAAAGCGCTGATAACCGGCGGCGATTCCGGTATTGGTCGTGCGGCGGCGATTGCATTCGCGCGCGAGCGTGCGGACGTTGCTTTCGGCTACCTCCCCGAAGAACAGGAAGACGCCGACGAACTGGTGGACCTAATAAAAGCGGCAGGTCAAAAGGCTTGCCGGCGATATCCGCAATGAGGCCTTTTGCAGAAAGCTGGCCGATGAAGCAGCGACGCCCCTCGGCGGTCTCGACATCCTGGTCAGCAACGCTGCCCGCCTCACTAGAGTCCACGGTCCTCAAAAAGGGCCGCCGAGCCCACCGCTCCTTAGGCGTGGTGGGCTTTCAGACTGTCTACAGGAGGAACCAATGGCTGGCGATGAAATAGAAAGAAGGCGACTGCAGATGTTGATCGAACAATATCTGGAGACCCGTAAGCGACGGCACGATTTCGTGTCGATCGCGAATGCCGAACTCGCGATCAAGGCGGTCATGCCGCATTGCCCGGTGTCAAGCGCAGCGTTGGCAGAGATGATAGCCGCTGGCGCCGTCACTTACGGCCTTGGCGTCCTATTCGACGCGAGGCAAACCGAGGGCGAACTGCCCGTTGTTTGATAGGCTCATCGCCTGACCAATCGTCGCGCGGTCGCCAAGTTTCGCCCAGCGCTGGAATACGCCAGACCGGGAGCATGTCAATCGTGCCGGCCGGATCGCAGGCACCTGCCGGCGACGCCGTCTCGGGCCTGGACCCGAATGTCGTCGCATATCTGGTGAAAAACCAGTGTCTTTGTCCCACGAGAAGTGCGTTACCGGGCTTCTCGTTGGGTTGGCACCGTTCCGCTGTCCTGGTGTCTTGCCAAAGACGTCGGTTGAACACCGAGCATATTTCGCACGGCCTCGACCAGCGCAGCAGCCCATACGGGTTTTGACAGCATCTTGTGATGACGCAAATCTTGCGGGATGTCGGATGCCGTGTACCCACTGACGAAAACAAACGGAATTCCGCGTTGCGCTAGAAGAGGGACAAGGGCAGCGCTGGTCTCGCCGCCGAGACCAATGTCCAGGACCGCGGCAGATATGACTTCACTCTCGATCAGCTTTTTCGCGCGAGCAACGGACGGCACTGGCCCGGCGATGGCGAAGCCGGCCTCTTCCAGAATTGCGCGGTGCTCCTCCGCGACCAGCCATTCATCTTCGACGATAAGGATACGAGATGCAGTCACGTTTCGCTCTCCCGATGATCAAACGGAAACTCAATCCGCAAGCTCAAACCATCGGAACCGAAAGATGTTTCAAAATTTCCGCCAAGCCGATACTCAATTTCGCCTTTTACCAGCGAAAGACCAAATCCCGTCTTCTCAGGTGGAGTGACAGCGGGACCGCCGCTTTCTAACCATTCGAGCTGAAAACCGTGATCCGACGCCGACCAAGTCACGGACACCACGCCGTTTGGCACGGACAAGGCGCCATATTTTCCAGCATTCGTGGCAAGTTCATGGATCACCATGCCAAGCGACAGGCCCTGCTGAGGCTTGAGCCGAATGTCCTCGCCTGTGGTGTTGATGCGTTCCAGCCCGAACGGCTCGACTTCCTGCCGCACGATTTCCTCTACCGAGACCTCTTTCCAGCTTTCGCGCGAGAGCACTCCGTAGGCCCGCGCCATGGCGCGCAGGCGACCGATGAGCGCTTCGGCGAAAGCCTCCGAAGAGGGAGCATTTTTCAGGGTCTGACTGGCAATGCTGACCGTAACGGCCAGCATGTTCTTGACCCGATGATTGAGTTCCGAGATCAATACCCGCTGGTGGGCTTCGGCTTCAGCCATGGTCGTCACATCGACAAAGGTCACCACCACACCTTGGATTTTCCGCACGCTGTCGCGGTAGGGGATCAGCCGCACGAGATAGTGGATGCCGTCGCTATCGCGCGGTAGCTGGTGCTCGATCATCTCGCCGGCCCTGAAAACCTGCGCGATATGGTCGCGCAGGTGCGGATAATCGAGCCGGCTGGCAAGATCGGTAAGCGGTCTTCCGATGTCGGTCGGCAGCAAATTGAAGAACGAAGACGCCGCCGGCGTGAAGCTGCGGATAACCAGCTTGGTATCGAGAAAAACAGTCGCGATCTGTGTGCTCTCGAACAGGTTCTTCAGATCGCTGTTGGCCCGATCGAGATCCTCGATCTTGGAAACCAGTTCGGCATTGATGGTGTTCAATTCCTCATTGAGGGACTGCATTTCTTCCTTGGAGGCCTCAAGCTCCTCATTGGAGGACTGGGCTTCTTCGTTGACCGAGACGAGTTCCTCATTGGAAGATTTCAACTCCTCCAATGCGGTCTCATATTCTTCGATCGTCGATTGCAGGCGCTCGCGCGTATCGCGGAGTTCGCGCTCGAAATCAGCAATCCCGGATGGCTGACGAACCTTTAGAGCCTCCAGCCGCGGCTGCGGCTGGCCCACCGGTTCGAACAGGACGAGAAACAGCGGCTCGCCGCTGCCGCGATCAACCAAGGGCTCGATCGTCAATGTGACGAACTGGACCCGATCTTCATCTTCTTCAATGGCTATCGCTTCGCGCACAACCGTGCGCCGGCCTTCGGCCGCTTCCCGCAAAGCGCCGCGCAGTTCCAGACGCAGGCCGCTGCGTGCCATTGTGAGCAATTGTCTGCTCGGCACCCCTTGCGGCGGCTCGAGATATTTGCCGGTTCTGACCGAGTAATAGACGACATCTCCATCACCATTGATGACGACATGGGCCGGAGCGTAGCGTTCGAGAACATGGGCTTCAACGGTTTGCCTTAGGGAATAAGACAAGCCGCGGCGGGCATGAGTGTCATTGGCGCTGGAAAAATTGCTTGCAGGCGCAGCATTCAACAAGATCGGCAGCCGCGGCGGCGCCGTATGTTCTCGTGCCTTGAATATCCGTTGTTTCTTGTCGACCGGTGCAAACAGATCGGCATGCTGGCTTATGCTCTCGGAGGTGCCAAGGAACAGATAGCCGCCGGGCTTCAGCGAATAGTGGAAGGTCGGAATAACCTGCTTTTGCACATCGGGGCCGAAATAGATCAGCAGGTTCCGGCACGACACCATGTCCATGCGCGAGAAGGGTGGATCGCGGATGACGCTGTGCGCCGAGAAGATGCAGAGATCACGTACGCTCTTGCTCAAGATGAAACTTGTGCCGTCATTGCTGAAGAAGCGTTCGCGACGTTCAGGCGAAACGCCCGCAAGCAATGACTCCGGATAGCGCGCCGAACGTGCGATGCCCAACGCCGCGTCATCGATGTCCGTGGCGAAAATCTGGATGCGCGGCACAGCCGAAAGTGTATCCATATGCTCGCGCATCAGCATTCCGATCGAGAAGACTTCCTCGCCGGTTGCGCAGCCGGGCACCCAGACGCGGATCGTATCGTTGGCGTCCTTGCCTTCGAAAAGTTTGGGGATGACGGTTTCTTCCAGGGTCTTGAAAGCGTCCGTATCGCGGAAGAAATTTGTCACGTTGATCAGCAGGTCGCGAAACAGCGACCGCACTTCCTCCGCATTTGAACGAAGCAACTCTATATAGGCATCGATCGCGGTGTTCTGTGTTATTTGCATGCGTCGCCTGACGCGGCGCAAGAACGTCTTGGCCTTGTAGCCCGAGAAATCATGTCCCGAATGGCTGCGCAGGATCGCGTAGATTTCTTCCTGGCCCTTGCGGAGTTTCAAAGCACTGGCCTTGCCATCGTCAGCTTCAAGCTCGTCGAGCAGTTCAAAGCTGTGGGCAAATTCCATGAGTTTCGCACCCATCTCATCGGCCGGGATGGCGATATCGATCAGACCGGAACTGATCGCGCTGCGCGGCATGTCGGGATTGCTCGGACCCGACTCGTCGGAGAGTTGCGCCAGCGTCAGGCCGCCATGCTCCTTGATTGCCTTGATGCCCAACGTACCGTCGGAATCGCCGCCCGACAGGACGACGCCGACGGCGTATTCGCCCTGATCCTCGGCCAGCGCGCTGAAAAAGATATCGATGGGCTTGCGCTCCCTGGACACCGAATTCGGTTGGCGCAGCTTTAGGCTGGAATTTTCGATGGTGAGGATCGCGTTGTGCGGCATCACATAGACGGTGTCAGGATGGATATCCATTGCATCTTCAGCGACACGAACCGGAATTCCGGTGTAAAGCGCAATCACTTCGTGCAGCAGACTTTCCCGTTCCGGGCTGAGATGCGTGACGATCACGAACGCCATCCCGCTCGAAGACGGCATCCCGCGAAAAAATCCCTCCATGGCGGCAATGCCGCCCGCAGAGGCGCCAATACCGACTATGGGGAACCTCGGCAGCTTTTGCATCAATTGTCCTGCTTCAGTGAAATGCAACGCGGCAGCGCTGATTTCGATCCAATGTGTAAACCGTTCCTGGTCGAATTCCCATCCCGCACCGCCGATAGCCACGGAACCGATGGACGCGACCGCCGTTTAAAGCCCGGAGGGCTGCTATGTTATTAGGCATGCGAATTCTGCTCGTCGAGGACGAATTCTTGCTGGCAAGCGAACTTGCCTCTTATTTCAGCGATTGTGGGGCGACCGTTTTGGGGCCGGTGTCGTCAGTCAGCCGGGCTCGACGATATATCGATTCAGCGGACGGGGCGGTGCTGGACATCGATCTTAACGGTGAGACTGTTTTTCCCCTCGCCGATGAGCTGACGGACAGAGGCATCCCGTTCGTATTCTTCTCCGGAAACGATCAGATCACCCTGCCGGAGCGGTTCCGGTACACCCAAAACCTCTCCAAGCCGGCCGGGTTCAGGACGGTTGCCGGGATCCTCGCCGCGCAATCAACAGCGCTTGGTGAAGACAATGTCTTCCGCGCTCTTCCAAAACTGAGGCTGTCCGCGCGGCTGCTGCTGGGCGACCCACAGGCGGCCGATCGCCTCGTGGAACGCACATTGAAGGCGGCGCTGGAGGAGCGGTTGTCGACGCGGCATGACCTTCCCTTGAGCGAATGGCTCAATACACTCATGGAGGAGGTGCTCCGCAACGACAGGTCTGGCATCATGAATTAAGATTGTCCGATAGTTTGCCGCAGGCCGCCCTGTCGACCGCCCCCGCTACGGTACCCCTCCCCAAGAGCGCTTCGCTTCGTCTTGCAAATACGGCCGCATTCCTGCTAGAAATCCTCGTGGCCAAACCTCCGCAAACCAAACCTGACTCATTCCGCGATCCTGTTGAAGGCGACGCACTCGCAGCGCTGCTCGACGAAATCGCGGAAGAGGAAACACCTGAACGGCTGTTGAAGCTCGCCCTTGAGCTGCAGCAGCAACTGCTGTTGTCAAAGCAGCTGAAAAATCCCAACTGAACGGCCTGCAGCTAGGCATCTTGATTTGCCTCGAGTTCCACGATGGCGTCATCGCCTCGTTCGCCAGACCGATGCTGCTGCGGTAATCTTTCTGCGCTCGATGTGGGCGAAACCCCAGTCTCAATAGCTCAGCGGTTCCTGCGCCCCAGAAGGCCCTGATCCCATCATGACGCCGATGAGACGACCAGGAAGATCAGGGCCAACTTGGGTCGCAGCTCAAGGTCGATCACTGCTGCCCTGGCATCTCGGTATTTTCTTGCGGGTTCTTTTTAACGCCGGGCGCGGGTGATGTCTCGGCGGGGGCATTACCGCCTTGGTTCTGTTCCGGGGTGCGCTTTACTGGCGATGTCTGCCACGATCCGCCTGAAAGGGGTATGAACACAAAGAAGGCTAGCAGGGCGACGAAGATCACAGCCGCAATGACGACGCCCCACCCGAGTACATTTCGGGTGCCACGCTGTTCTTCCTTCCGGGACACATGCTCCGTCATCACTGGACTCCTTTGTGTCATTCGACGAGGTACAAATTTATCGTGCAGATCGACCGCACGGTCTGCTCTTCCCCGACGCGTGCCGCCGGCACAGCCGAAGAAGCTGAAGCTAATCTTCTCCAGCTTTTCGGCTGCCTGGTTTGGCGGCCCGCTTTGGGGCTTTCGGCACTGCCGGTTTCCGCTCGGGTGCAGGCGGATTGATCGCCTCGTGCGCCAAACGGGCTTTGCGCAATCGCGCCGTTTTCTCTTCCCGCGCCTTGCGCTCGGCTTCCATTACGCCTTGTGCGTAGAGGGTGGCTCGTGCGTCTCTGTCGTTTGCGGATCCACTGGCCGCCATAGTCAGCCCTCCGCCTTGTAATTTCTTGCTTCCTTCTTGGCGCCGTCTTTGCCGTGCTCGGCTGCAAGCTCTTTGGCCTGCCCGGGTGACACGTCGGTGGCTTCGGCCAACTTGATTGCCTCTTGTTCAGAGAGATCTCTGTCCTTTCGCGTGGGGTTCTTTGTCATCGCAGATCTCCTATCAGAGCCCAAACGACCGGACCGGCGGTGTGTTCCCTGGAGCCTTCGATAGTCCACCGATTGAGGCGGGCTATCGCGCTTCCGTCAATGAGCGAAAAGTTTTGATGCGGACGACAAGATACATGATCAGCTTCAAGGCCTTTCGAACTGCTCCGGCCAGCCGGGTTAGGGCCGGGCTATGGCCGCGTGGGACGCGTGACACACGGACGGATTCAGGCATCGATGCCAGGCGCTAGTTCTCGCCCGCGAGCGTGGCGAGAAATGACCGCCGCCATTCTGCTGCGTCATTGCGCGTGATGCGCTTGAGCAGTGCACTATGCCTTGCAATTCTTTCCTCAAGCGGCATCGCGAGCGCTTTTGCGATCGCGTCAGCAACCTCGTCGACCGCATACGGGTTCACGATCAAGGATTCGGCAAGTTCTTCGGCCGCACCCGCAAAACGCGACAATACCAGCACTCCGGGATCGGCTTCGTCCTGCGCGGCTATGTATTCCTTGGCGACGAGGTTCATTCCGTCACGCAGGGGCGTGACCAATCCGACCTGGCTAGCGCGCAACAGGCCAGCAAGCCGAGAGCGTGATACGGCACGGTGGATGTAGCGGATCGGGGTCCAAGCCAAATCCGCGTATCTTCCGTTGACCGCGCCGGCGGTTGCCTCAAGCTGGGCCCGGATGTCGGCATAGGCGCTGACCTCCTCGCGCGTCGGCGACGCAATCTGCAAATATGTTGCCGCCCGCTCGTGTTCCGGATGCCTTTCCAAAAGACGCGCGAAAGCCTGCATGCGGCCGGGGAGACCCTTGGAGTAGTCCAGCCGATCGACGCCGATGATTTGCTTGAGGCCCAGAATCTGGCGGCGCATGGAATCAATCTGCACATCCTCCGCCGCCTCATTGGCCATGCGTGCGATTGAATCGACGTCGATGCCTATCGGAAAACACCTCGATAACACCGTGCGGCCGTTCATCTCAGCCGAACCATTGATATCAAAAGTAATGGAGTTGGCCGCCTGCACTGAGCGCCGGAAATTCCCCACGTCCGTTTCGGTCTGGAATCCCACGACGTCATACTGAAGCAGATCATCGATGAGTTCTTCATGGTCGGGCGTGGCTACAAACAGGTCAGGCGGCGGGAAGGGTATGTGAAGAAAGAAACCGATCCGATTCCGGACTCCCAGCCGCCGCAACTGGGCGGCCAAGGGGATAAGGTGGTAGTCGTGAACCCACACCAGGTCGTCGTTGCCCGACAGCAGTCCTGCGAGCGCCTTCGCGAACCGCGCATTGATCTGCCGGTAGGCGTGTAGAAACTCTGCCCGGTGGTTCACCAGGTCGAGTCGGTAATGAAAAAGCGGCCACAGCGTGCTGTTGGCATAGCCATTGTAATAGAGCGAATACTCCTCATAGGGCAGGGTAAGCGCAGCCGTCTCGATCTTTCCCACCCGTTCCAAGCGGATCAGCGGTTCGTCGCTCGCGGCGTAGTCCTGATACTCGGCGCTTGCTCCTAGCCACAGGCCTCCACGCTCGGCCAACGCATCCCCGATGCCTACAGCAAGTCCGCCGGCTTGCGACAGATCGCGAATGTTCCCCAGCCTGTTCGAGACGACAACCAGACGACGCGGGATGGCGCGATCGCCAGTTAGCTCAGCCTCCCCACCTAAGGCGTCGCGCTCAAGGGGATCACCAACCGTTTGCGAGGCCTCGTTGAAAATTTCATCCGGTCGCTGCAACAAGAGCAAATCCTGAGCGTGAAGATCGCTTGGGGAACGGTCCGCGCGTGCGATTGTTCCCGACGTAAGTGTCCAGCCGGATTCGCTGGTTCTCGGCCCGCTCGGGCGCCTTTTTCAGCGGCTCTCGCAGGATCGTCGTCGGACACACCGGTGATGAGACCCCGATCCAGCACGCCGAGCAGCCGCTTTGGCGACGGCCGGACTTACCGCTTTGGTATTCATGCTGCCGGATCCCCTGCCCTGTCATATCAACTCCCCACCTTGGCAAAAGCCCCAAGTGACCAAACCGTCAGTCCACCTCGATTACCTTGCGCGTCGGCTTTCGTTGGCGGGGCGGCTGCTTTGCGGCTACGGGCGCGGGCGGGGTCTGCGTTATCGATGCCTCCAACAACTGTCGCTGTTCTCTAAGCCGCGCCGTCTTGGCTTCCCTGGCATGCCGCTCCGCTTCCAACAGCAACTTGGCTTCTCGATCCGCCCTCTCGATCTTTTCCCTGTCGACGCGTCGTGTTTTCAAGGTCGCCTCCTTTGGTCAGACGGCGAACAAAGTGCGGACCTGAAAAAATGTTCCCAACAAATTAAGGCCTGATCTGCCTCAAATGATATTGACCAGCAGCCCGCCGGTTGCGCGCATCTGCGGCTCTGTGACGTCCAAAGGAACTGCTTGCCGTCCGCGGCGTTACGCCACCACGCTGGCCGGAAGATTACCATGGACGACAAACCCCGAACGACGGTCAGAAAACCGGCCCGGATTGATCAAGGGCATTGCTTTTGCGGAGCCATCACAGCTGAATTCAGTGGCGATCCCTTTTGGATTTGTTTCGACTACGACGATGACTGCCGACGAGCGATCGGCAGCCCACTGACGATCTGGATTGGCTATCGTCCAGATCAGGTCGATTGGCTCGGCTCCAAACCAAAAACATTTTCGAAAACCAGGGGCGTCGTGCGCTCCTTCTGTTCGGAATGTGGCACCTCGATTGGGTACACCGATGAAGGCTTGCCAAATGAGTTCTACATCTCGATCGGATTCATGGACGCGCCCGAGAAGTACCATCCCCAAGCCCAGGCCTATTGGGAAATGCGGCTGCCGTTTATCAGGATGGATGACGGTTTGCCTCGCGTCGAGGGCTACACCCGGGCGCGCGACCCCGCCCTGGGCAATCCCAGAGACCGGTGAGGCAGGAGGCTGGATCTCGGGCGTCGTACCTGCAAGCCAGCGCCAGGGCTGGCGGAACGGCGGCCGAACCATTGGAATGAGAGAGATCTCCAAACGGACAAATGCCCGAAACCAATTTCACCGGCGTGGGTTGAAGATGGACATGCGGGACTTGTTTTCACAGTCTGACGACAAAGAAGCGGATGTTTGAAGGATTCAAGCTAGAGACCGTGGATCTGCCCGAGTCCTCACTGCGAGTCAGGTATGGAGGTTCAGGCCCGCCGCTTCTTTTGCTGCATGGCCATCCTCGGACGCACG
Source organism: Mesorhizobium sp. LSJC269B00 (assembly GCF_000502815.1). Lineage (NCBI taxonomy): Bacteria > Pseudomonadati > Pseudomonadota > Alphaproteobacteria > Hyphomicrobiales > Phyllobacteriaceae > Mesorhizobium > Mesorhizobium sp. LSJC269B00. The sequence continues at coordinate 119,807 of NZ_AYVN01000004.1, read as the reverse complement.
TTACCTGGCACCGGGTAGCCCCACTTCTCGCCGCCGACCACACAGTTGTCTGCCCCGATCTGAGGGGCTTTGGCCAGTCCTCGGTACCGGCGGACGCCGTGGACCATGCTGGATCCTCCAAGCGTGCCAAGGCCAGGGACTGCATTGCTCTCATGGGACATCTCGGCTTTCGCCGGTTTGCCATCGCAGGCCATGACCGCGGCAGCTACACAGCGTTCCGAACAGCCATGGATCACCCGTCGGCGATCAGCCATCTGATCGTCATGGACAGCGTCCCTATCCTGGAAGCCCTCGAACGCTGCGACGCCCGCTTTGCGAAGCTCTGGTGGCACTGGTTCTTTTTTGCACAGCCGGACAAGCCCGAACGCGCAATCATGGCCGATCCTGACGCGTGGTATGGCGGCTCAGCCGAGTCCATGGGGGCTGAGGCCTATGTCGACTACAAGGACGCAATCCACGATCCGAATGTTGTTCACGGCATGCTTGAAGACTATCGGGCAGGTCTGGCCATCGATCAATTGCACGATACCGACGACAGGAAAGCTGGTCGCCGGGTCGCGTGCCCGACCTTGGCGCTCTGGTCCGCCCGCGATGACCTTGAGGCACTCTACGGCAACGTGCTCGATGTTTGGCGACCCTGGACCACCGAACTGAAGGGCCAACCGATCGAAAGCGGACATCATATGGCCGAAGAAGCAGCCGAGGCGGTAGCCGCAGCCGTCATGGCGTTCTTGCGCGAACCGACGTCGTCATGCGGCGAGCTTGGCTGAACCGATCCGTTTGATGGCACTGCTGATCGACCGTTCGCCATCGTCGTAGTCAGCCCAGGCGACGGTCTTTTTCAGGTGGCCCGGGACCGTGCGAACGGTGTATTTTTTCGGATCGAGATCCGCCTTCACCTGACTCCAGGTCAGCGGCATGGATACAGTCGCGCCTTCCCTGGCGCGAGGGGAGAGAGGGGCGACGGCTGTCGCCATGCGATCATTCCTGAGATAGTCGAGAAAAATCCGGGATGTCCGCAGCTTCTTGGCCATGTTGACGAGGTAGAGATCCGGGCTGTCTGCCGCCATCTGGATGCAGACGGCCTTTGCGAAGGCCTTGGCCTCGGCCCATGTCGTCTTGCTGCGTTGGGCCGCCAATGGCGTCACGACATGCAAGCCTTTGCCGCCCGTGGTTTTGCAGAAGCTCACCAAGCCCAGATCTTCGAGACGATCGCGCATTTCCTTGGCAGCCGCGACCACCTTCGCAAAAGGGACTTCCGGACCAGGGTCAAGGTCGAAGACAAGTCGGCCAGGCATTTCGGGATGACCCGGCTGGCAATTCCAGGGGTGAAGCTCAAGGCCGCCTATCTGGGCGATCGCGGCCAGACCCTCGACGCGGTCGATTTGCAGATACGGTTTGTGATCGCCGAAGACTTTCACCAGTTCCAGCAGATTGGATGTGCCTGGCATTGCGTGGCGCTGGAAAAACTGCTCGCCAGCGTAGCCATCCGGCGCGCGCACGAGTGAACAGGGACGACCTTTGATATGTCTGATCATCCAGGGGCCAACGGTCTCGAAATATTCTGCAAGATCGAGCTTGTCGACGGGCTGACCGTCGCCGGCATTCGGCCAAAGCGGCTTGTCCGGCTTGGAAATGATGACGCCCATGACAACCGGGCTTTTTCCTGTCTTGCCAGTCACCTTGGCAGGGTCGGCAATCGGCGTCTCTTGAGGATCGGCTGGACGCTCGGCCTCGACGTCTTTTGCGGGCTTGTCTTCACGCAGGCCTTTGAAGGCGGCCTGCCGGATATTGCCACCCCCGGTCCAGCCGGCGAACTCGATTTCCGCGACCAATTCCGGCTTCGTCCAGAAGACGGTTGAATTCCTTTTCGGTGCGCCGTCGCCGGTAAACGGCGACGTCGCGGCTTTCATCTCCTGCAGCCTGGGCATCAGCTGCTTGACCTTTGCCTCGCTGAATCCGGTCCCCACACGGCCGATATAGGCGAAATGTTCACCGCGATTGACGCCGACGAGCAATGACCGGAATTTGCCGTTGGTCGTCGACCAGCCGCCGATGACCACCTCATGCCCGGCGCGGCATTTCGATTTGGCCCAGGTGTCGGTCCTCCCCGAAACATAGGTTGCATCGGCCTTTTTGGAGACAATCCCCTCAAGCGACAGGCGACAGGCAGAACGCAGCACCGCGTCGCCGCCATTGCTGAAGTGCTCGACATAGCGGATGAGATTTTGCGCGCCGCGATCGACTTCGCCGAGCATCTCGCTCAGACGTTCCTTCCGTTGTGAGAGAGGCATCTTTCGCAGATCGACGCCATTTGCGAAGAGCAGGTCAAAAGCAAAGTAGATCAGGTCCTTCGTCCGGCGCTCCGACAGCGCCGCCTGCAGTGCGGCAAAATCGGGCGCGCCGTTCTCGCCAAGCGCTACGATTTCGCCGTCGATGATGACGTTGGGGAGGCTGGCGGCCTCCTTTGCGATGGCGCCAAATTTCTCCGTCCAGTCAAGACCCTTGCGGGTCTTAAGGGCGATGTCCTTGTCTTCCACGCGCAACTGGACGCGATAACCGTCAAACTTGATTTCGTGAACCCAGTTCGTCCCGGCCGGCGGCCGGGAAAGCGTTGCGCAAAGCTGTGGTGGGATGAAGTCGGGCATCTTCGCCGCTGAGGCACCAGCGGCTCGCTTCGGCCGCGGAGCAGGCTTTGCCGACCTGGCGGCGCGCTTGTCGGCATGGCCGCGCTTGCTGTCCCAAACGGCATCCGCATCGGCCAACGATGAACCTTTCATCATGAACGGCTTCGGACCTGCCCCCTTCCCCGCTGCAATCCTCTCCATGCTCCGACCCGAGGCGACGGATCGATCCTGAGCCAGCACCGCATCGCCATTGCCCTCTGTCGCGTATTTGTCGCGGTGTTTGATCAGCAGCCAGTTGGTCCGCTTCCCGCCATTGCGGTCATGCTTCATGCGCACGAGGACGAAGCTTCCATGCAGGCGCTTGCCCTGCAGCGTGAATTTCAGGTCGCCTTTTTCCAACGCCTTTTCGGGAGACATGGCGCCTTCCGGTTCCCAATATCCGCGATCCCACAACTGCACCGTGCCGCCACCATATTGTCCTTTGGGAATTGTGCCTTCGAAGTCGCCGTACTCCAGCGGGTGGTCCTCAACCTCCACGGCAAGTCGTTTGTCGTGAGGATCCAGTGATGGACCTTTGGTCACAGCCCATGATTTGAAGACCCCGCCAAGCTCGAGGCGAAGATCATAGTGCAGCCGCGTGGCCGCGTGTTTTTGGATGACAAACCGAAGTCGATTCGAACCCGCAATCGAGCTTTCGCCGCTGGGCTCTTTCGTCTTCGCGAAGTCCCTTTTGGCCCGGTAGGTTGAAAGCTCGCCCGTTTTCATGGAAGTGCCCCGACTAATGACGCAACGCCGGACTCAACGCAGTGGGTGAGATTTGGTTCGGTTCATGGCCGAGACGGCGCCGATGCTGCTTTTCCGCTTCAGAGTGGCATCGCCGTCAAATGTAGGCCTTCACGGAGATTACACGTCATGTCGTCACCGCTGACGTTAAGGTTCCTTGGTTTGCCCAACCATTTTTGCAAGCTCTGAAAATGGTGGGATGTCCAGTTCGCCTTGCGCGTTGTTTGCGATCTGCAGAAGCCTGATCGGGAAGCAGATCGCGTCACGGTTGGCCGGTGACATGTCTTCGTAGGTCCGCTCGTCACCTGTCATGGACGCCTCTGCCTTTCGCAGGGCGGTATCGATCTCGTCAATTGACAGCAGACCTTTGTGAACGAGCAGGTTGTTGATTGACGCGACCGCCATCATCAACCCTTCAAGCTGAAGATTGGCAACGTTCATGGCTTGACCGTGTTTCCGCTGCCCGGCCTCGCCGGGGCGTTCTGGCCATCGGATTGGTGCGTCTTGTCATCCACCTCATTGACTGGCCGCGTCAGACCGACCCCACTCTTGGGTTTCTTGTTGCCGGCCGCATCCTGAGAGAACGCATCCGAAGGATCAGGACCTGTTCTAGCCGGGTACTTCGTTGCGCCGGTCTCGCGACGGTTTTCATTATCAGGCATTTTTGATCACTCCAATCGGATGACCGATAACCATTACGAGCCCGGCGAGTTCCGGCGCCGCATGGAACATTTCTGGCCGTTCGTGCAGAGACAAGCGGGCGTGTCTCTGCAATCGCGCCTCGCGCACTGGCGGCAGGTCTCGCTTTCGTTGCCCACAGCACTAGGTTCCTCGTTGAGGCAAAAGGAATTCCCCATGCGGGTGGCACGCGAAGCCTGGGTTCTTGGCAAGGAGAGCATCCTCGGATTCATCAACGACAATGCCCTCAGCCACGGTGCGGCGATGGCATTCTATGCCGTTACGTCCCTGGCCCCGATCTTGTTGATCGTTGTTGCGATTGCTGGACTTGTCTTTGGGCATGAAGCAGCTCAACTCGCTCTGTCGGCCGAAATCGCAGGCGTGATGGGATCGCAAACCGGCGACCTTCTGCGCAGCACCATCGAAAGCGCTTCTCACAGAACCGCCGGCACTGTTGCCACTTTGGTGGGCATTGTCACCCTCTTCGTGACAGCCTCAGGGGTGTTTGGCGAAATGCAGCTTTCGCTCAACACAATCTGGAAGATTGAGCCACCACCCATGTCTGTGTCGCGATTGGTGCGGGCGCGGGCGGCCAGCCTGGGTCTGGTTGCAGCGTTAGGATTTCTACTGCTTGTGTCGTTGGCGGCGAGCGCCGCCATTTCCGCACTTGGCGCTGCCATCAACGCCCATCTGCCGTTCGGCACGATCATTCTCGCGTCGATAAACGGCATTGTATCATTCGTGCTGATTTCCGCTCTGTTTGCCGCGATCTTCAAGATCCTGCCGGACCGGTCGCTCGCTTGGCGCGATGTCGCAATTGGCGCGGCAGTTACCGCTTTGCTCTTCACCATCGGCAAGTCGCTGATTGGCTGGTATATCGGAACCAGTGCGATCGCATCCTCCTATGGCGCGGCGGGTGCACTGCTGGTCGTGCTGCTTTGGGTTTACTATTCGTCTGAGATATTCCTGCTCGGCGCCGAGTTCACGCGAGCCTATTCCGTCCGTCTCGGCAGTCGGTCCGACCTTCAACCGATAGTGGAGGCAGAGAGCCCGTCGCGACAGACATCGAACCTTGGACCAACCATCCAGCGCGAGGTGCAGGCCTGGATTGTGATCACGGGTTTGCTGACCTTCGTGGCGACACGGGTCTGGCCATCGCGGCGATCTTAGCTGCTTCCCACCAATTCTGTTTCTTTGGAACGCAACCCGGACACCGGAATTGCATAGGAACAGGAGGTTGCCCACGCCGAAATTTCGCTTTGAGACGACAGTATCCGGCCAGACTACCGCTCTCGAGGAAGAGCTAGCCAGCGCGGAGATGGCCAGTCCGAGAGCAATAGAGATGGCACGCGCGGCAATGGCGGCGGACCCTGGGTCAGGTACCAAGCAATCGGGATCGACTATCAAGGTCTACGATGAAGCCGGATATCTGGTCGCCACAGTCAATTTTTCCGACGTGTTGCCGAGTCATCCGGACGCCGGACAGCATGGGATTGGCGACGCGATTGTCGAAGAACCGGGTGTGATGCGGTCTGGCTGACCCGTGGTAGATCAGGGTTTCACGTTTCGCTCACGCGATTCCCCGGCAGGGCAATTTGCTGAGATCGCGAGGTCCTCGGCCATCGTCGGAGGCTAGAGCTGAGATTCGATCGGGAGGTGACGGACGAAGACCGCCAGGATACGGCGACAAAATCCGGCTTCTGGTTCATGCGTATAGTCCTGAATCTTGCCTTCGCCGCATCCATGCCAATGCAGAACATTGTGCTTCAGTTCGAGCCGATAGCTTGTTTCCGGAGATATTTCCGATTGGAATCGATGCCGCAGCTCGGCGACCAATTTCGGATCCTCAAACAGCACGCCCATTTCCGAGTTCAAGGACACTGACCGTGGATCGAAATTGAAGGAACCGACGAAGCCGATATTGTCGTCGACGGTGAAAGCTTTCGTATGCAGACTGGCGCCCTTGGAGCCAAACACCGAGATTGCGGAGCGCCGGTTGAACGGCTGAAGCTCGAAAATATTGACGCCATTCCTCAGCAGCCGCTTGCGATAGTTTGCGTAAGCGCCATGGACTGCGGCGACGTCCGTGGCGGCCAAGGAATTGGTCAGAACCGAAACGTCAACACCGGCGCCGACAAGGTCCAGCAAGATCGCTGTGCCCCTTTTGCCGGGGATGAAATAGGGCGACACAATTTCCAGACACCCGCGCGTAGATTGGATGATCGGACGCAGCTCTTTCATAAGCCAGCTGCGACGTCTCCAACCACGAACCTTCTCCGGCGGATCGGAAATGACCCGCACGCCATCCACCCAATGAACGTCGTTGCTGGCCGCAATAAACTCTGTGATCGAGCCCCGGTTGCCGATGCCGTTCAGGAATTTGGGATCGGGGCCGGTATCGCTTCCTTCAAGCCATTTGGCATGCTCATGCTCAGCCACTGATCCCAGGGTTTTGATTGGCTTGGCTTCATTGCAAGCCCAGAAGGCATCGAATATCGCCGCGGTTTGCCGTACCGCAGGCCCCAGGAGCAGCAGATCGAGGTCCCGGAAATTGGTTTCTGCCGCATCGAAATAGGCATCGCCAACATTCCGACCGCCGACAATGGCAAATTTGTCGTCGACGATCCAAGCCTTGTTGTGCATCCGTCGCGTCAATGCAAAGAGCCGCAACAGCACTTCCACACCACGCATGATCCGGCCGCGCCTGATACCGCTCGGATTGAACAACTTCAATTCGATGTTTGGATGGTTGTTCAGCGCCAGATATGCCGCATCATTTTTACGCGGATTGACGTCGTCAAGGAGCATGCGCACCCGAACACCGCGCTCAGCAGCTCGAAAAACCTCGCGAAGCAGCAAGCGGCCGGTGTGATCATCATGCCAAAGGTAGTACATCAGGTCGAGGCTGCGCTCAGCGCTCCTTGCGGCCAGCACGCGCAGAGCGAAAGCGTCATAATTGTCCGAGACAAGCAGCAAGCCGCTCTTGCCGGTTTTGATGTTGTCGTCTGCGGTTCGCGAAAGTGATACGTCCATAAAAATTGCCACCTTTGGACGGCGCTCGCTGCCATCCCGCTCAAATCATAGCTAGAACCATTCTGAGGTATTCTGGTTGCATACGCAGCGTCCAATCACCCCAATTCCTGGATGCAAGCAGGGCCAGCAATCAAGCGGCTGCAGAGCGGTCAGGAGGCTTGAGAGGCGTTGCCCCGACTGCTCTGCTGCCGCTGCGGTACTTGCGTCTCCTGCAGTCCCAGGCCCTCAGACCGCACGACCGTTGGCGGGAGCCCGATGGCGTGCGCCCCGCCGCGGCTCTTCGACGAGAATGACGTGGTCGTTGTTCTCAGTGAAGCGCAGGACCCTTTAAATTTAGATATCTCCATTATCCCGGAACCGGGTTCGGGTTTCCGAGTTAAGAAAATGCTCGCGACGGGCAATTTTCAACAGAGGAGACGGCACAATGCCCACTGCCAAGAAAGCCAATGGCAACAACAAGGACCTGGAGGACCTTTTCCTCGATGGCCTCAAAGACATCTACTATGCCGAGAAGAAAATTCTGAAAGCCTTGCCGAAGATGGCCAAAGGCGCATCCGAAGAGCAAGTTTCGGCAGCATTCGAGAAGCACCTCGCTGAAACCGAGGGGCAGGTCGAACGTCTGGAGGAGGTCTTCGAGATTCTCGGCGCTGCCGCGCGCGGCAAAACCTGCCCGGCGATCGACGGCATCCTGGAGGAAGGATCTGAAATCCTTCAGGAGTACAAGGGTTCGACTTCGCTCGATGCAGGGCTCGTCGGTGCCGCGCAAGCCGTGGAGCACTACGAGATCGCCAGGTATGGAACCCTGATCGCCTGGGCTACGACGCTCGGCAAGGACGACGTGGTTGCGCTCCTCAATGCGACACTTGAAGAGGAGAAGGCCACCGACGAGGCGTTGACTGCCCTCGGTGAAGCCGGCGTCAACGAACGAGCGGCAGAACGGAGAGCGGCTTGATTTGATCGCCTACCCAACCGCCTCGGCGACCCATGTGCCGAGGCGGTCCCGGGAGATGAAGGACATGATCACGCATATCTACAAAGGACTGGAATGTTTCCTGCTTGAGTGTTCGGCCGCGCTGGTCAGGCGCCGCGCGCTTGGCGGTTCGCGCAGCGATCCTCGGCAGCTGCGAGAAGAGCGCAGAGATGAGTTCAGGGCCCGCAAAGCCGCCGAATGAGCGCCAAGATGGAGAGTCGGATGGGCTTCTTTGGAAAATATTTCTCAGGACTGTTGAGCAAGAAATCGACTGACGGCAAGGGGAGCGGCGATATGCGGAAAGCTACCGGCGCGGGTCCGGCAATTGCCGCGCATTCCAAAGATGCAAAGACATCCGCTGCTTCCGGTCAAAGCACCAATGCTTCGAGCAAAAATGCAGATGGCCGATGACAAAAGGCAAGATTTGGCTACCGACTCTAGGTCGCATCGAAGCGGCGCAAAGACGTTAAATCGTCGAGATGACCCGCATCGCAACCTTCAACGTCAATGGCGTCAACGGCCGACTGCCAGTGCTTCTCAAGTGGCTTGGCGAAACCGGCTATGACATCGTCTGCCTTCAAGAACTGAAGACCTCTGACGAAAAATTTCCCGTCGATGCGATTAGAAACGCCGGCTATGGCGCAATCTGGCACGGACAGAAGTCCTACAATGGCGTGGCAATCCTCGCTCGCGGGATTGAGCCGCTGGAACGTCGTCGAGGTCTGCCGGGCGATCCCGACGATTCGCACAGCCGCTACATCGAGGCAGATGTGAATGGGTTTGTTGTCGGCTGCCTGTATTTGCCCAATGGCAATCCAGCGCCGGGGCCGAAGTTCGACTACAAACTTCGCTGGTTCCGACGTTTGATCACCTATGGCCAGGTGCTGCTCGGCGATAGCTCACCGACCATCCTGTGCGGCGACTATAACGTCGTTCCAGGCCCGATCGACGCGGCGGTGCCGGGGCGCTGGGTTGGCGATGCCGTTTACTTCCCCGAGAGCCGGAGCGCGTACGCCGAAATGCTTGCTCAGGGCTGGTTCGATGCGGTTCGTCGCATTCATCCAGAAAAAGGAATTTACACCTATTGGAACTTCTCCTACCGCGGCGGGTACGATCGGAGTTCCGGGCTCCGGATGGACCATCTCTTGCTGAGTTCATCCCTATTGGATCGCCTGAAGAATGCCGGAGTAGATGCCGAAACGCGTGCATGGGACAAGCCGAGCGATCATGCGCCAGCCTGGATAGAACTTGATTGAGCTTCCTCGGCAAGGAGCCTGAAGACCTGGTGGCGCTCCTTCGTGATTACATTTGGCCGCGCATGTCTATCGTCAACAATGAGGACTGCCGGCGCCAAGCGATCAAGGACGCAATGATGACAACCACTCAAAAGGAAGCTGAACTGATTGCGCGCCTTGCACGCCAGCATGGCGTCACTGATGGCGCTGTCATGGCTGTCCTTGAGGCGTTGCGGCGTGGTGGTGGAACCATGGCCCAGTTCAGCCACGTCGACTTCGGAGGAATGTCACAATGGTCCTCCGGCATGACGATGGTCGGCGACATGTTCGATGACAGCCTCAAGGCGAAGCTCAACACTATCGCGGCGGAGCTCTCGGCCTACCTGCGCGATCATCCCGCCAAGCCACAACGCGACGACACGAGCTATCGTTCTGCAGCTATGGCCCACGCCGGCTCATGGTGGCCTGAGGAGTTTGGGAGCCCGTCTGCCGCTGGTTCTCAAAACAATATGCGCTACGCAGCGTTTCCTGAGCAAAGCCGCCTGGTCATGGACGATCATGGAAAGATGGAGATTTATGACACAGGCGACCATCGCATATCCGGTGTTTCGCAGAGCCAGAGCACGGACTCCACCCTGACCTTTGTCAGCCAGCACGGCGTGGTCCGCGTATCTGATCTCAAGCGCGTATCTGCGACGTAGGTCAGGGCCGCTTCCATGCAGACAGTCACGCTCATCGGCTATCTCGCGACCGTCTGCTCGATGAGCAGTTTCACCCCGCAAGCCTGGAAAATCATCAGGACACGAGAGACAAGCGGCATCTCCGCACCGATGTATGCCATCACTGTGTTGGGCTTCGCCTTGTGGCTGGCCTTCGGCATCATGAAGGCAGAGTGGCCGATCATAATCACGAATGGCGTCTGTCTCCTGCTGTCAGCGTTCATTCTCACAATGACAGTCCTGCCGCAGGCTGAGAAAGATGCGGTTGCCAAGGCTTTCGACCCCGACGACTAGATTAGCGCTTCCAACTTTTCAGCAGCGGACCTTGGCTCCCATATGCAGGATCCTTGCGCGGACGCCCCACCCTGGGGATCGTTGCGAGCGCACCGCTATGCTGATCCTTGCTCCTACATTCGTCATAAGTCCCAAACGGAGGATACGCGCCGACAACCAAAAAATCATCGGATGCCAAGAGGCATTGGTGCCCGGTGCCTGCCGGGAGGACCGCGACGTCACCGGCCTTCAGCGACAGCGTTCGTCCTTTCTTGCCGCCAAACCGGACTTCAGCGTTTCCGCGCGCAATGCCCAGAACCTCGTGTATTTGCGAATGATAGTGAACATAATCATAGATGCCGTTTCGCCAGCTATCGCCCCATCCGTTTGCCTCGAAAAGCACCTCCATGACGGCTGCTGGATCAAGTCCTTCGGGCAATTCGACGGCGCCTCGATAAACGACGAGCGGCCATGCTGGATGATTGGGTACAAGTCCATCATCCTTGAACCAGAACTCATTCGACTTTCGCTGCCTCACAAATCCGGCGACAGCTTGCTTGCGCGGTCTTGCGAAACCGGTGACGTTCTCGATCACTTTCTTGCTGGTTTCCAAAATGCTCATCGACGCTGCCTCTAAAGCAGAGGTTAGTTTAGCCGCTCGCTCAGAGCTCGACCTTTGCGTTGTCGCCCACATTCGGCTTGGCGCCGGTAACGGCCGCAAACACCATCGTTGCGGTAGCCATGATTAGCCCCGGGCTGTCCCACAATTCGCCTTCGTCGGGTTTGACCGTTATCAGACGAATCTCGGGATCATCGGCATTATCCCACCAGGCTGCGTCAGTTTTCTCCCAGGTTTCGGTGATCTTTTCCCTATCATTTGTCACTGTGGCCGGGCCTGACATCGTGACGTATTTGTAGTGGCTGTTGTCACTCCAGGCCAATGTGACCTTTGGATAGGTCGACAGTTGCTCGCTCTTGGCGCTGTCGTCATTGACGAGGAAGTATATGGCGTTTTCTTCACGGACCACACGCGCAGATAGCGGACGGGCTCGATTGTACTCGCCGTCCCAGGTCACAAACATGCAGACGTCGATGTCCTCGGCGAGTTCCCAGATGCGGTCTGTTGCCTCGGCGGGCGTGAGGTCCGTCTGCTGCTCTCGGCGGTTAGCCATAAGCGTCCTCCTGCGGGTGAATATCCTCGCTTACAACTCACGTCCCGCCACGACGTTCCAACTCACTGGGTCCTTCGGCTTGCTAAAGCGGTGGAACTTTCGAAATTGCCGGAAGTTTGGATGGCAAACGCGAGGCCATGATGGCGGACAAGACGCTTCGAACATCAAAACGGACACCCGAGCAGGACGCTAAGGGTCAGTCGGAAAAAGACCACAAGGGCGGGGGGAGCGATGGCGTCGCCAGCGCCGATCCGCGGGTGATCTCCGGCAAAAAAGACGGCGACGCGACATTCCCTGTCGAGGGACCGAAGAAATAGCTATGAGCTCATTGGCAGGGCATCTGGCGGTGTCATCAATGCCACTGAGAAAATTGACGAACGGCTCAAGTCATTGCGCTAAAAGCGACAGAGTTAAGGCCGGCCTTCCCGACTTGCCTCCCGCCAGTGCGATCGCGGCAATCGTCGATCCGCATCGGCCATGTCGTGTCTCCTACTGCGTCGGATGACACTTTGCTACCGTCACCGACGCGGATCACCTTCAACCCTCCGGAGTTGCATGACGCGCATCGGCCTCAAGGCGCTAATGGCAGCCTGGAAATCACGCGACCTTTGAAAAGAGACCGACGTCGCATCTGGCTAAACCATAGCGCCATCGGTGATCGGTTGTGGCAACCCGGCTCTGGTAGAACAGTGAAAGCTGACTGCCATCGATCATCACCGTCGAGTGGCCGTTCTCGCCCGGTTGACCTGGCTCCAGCACCGGGCCGATCGAAACGTAAGGCCCGCTGACCTCGTCGGCGATGGCAAAAAACACCCGTTGCCGGTTTCCCCGAAGGCCATTCGGAAGAAAGCAAGTGGCGTTGAGAAGCACCCGGCCGTCCGGCAGCTCGATCAGTTGCGCGCCCTCAATGCCCCATTCGTAGTCGGGATCATCTCTGGTGTTATGGTGGGGAACATCGTTGTGGTCGAGGATTTTGCCGATCCGCTTCCACGGACCGAACCACGAGTCGGACTGGCTACGTGCCAGATAGATGTCGGGCTGAGGCACCCTCGTGAATTTTGGCATAGCCGAATAAACCAGGTAGCGCCCACCTCCAATGACTGCTGGATGTGGATCGTAAATGCCGTCCTCTTCCGTGTCCGGGATGGCCAGAATGGCCGGACTGAGGACTACCCAATGGAACCCGTCGTTGGAAACCGCATGCTCGCAACGGCCACCCGACTTCATGAATTCCGTCTGGATGAACATGTGGAAGACGCCGCACTCGTGGGTCACACCGGGAGCCGCAACACCAGTGCCGTTGATTGGAAGTTCGATCGGATCATGCTCGGCCCACGGCCCATAAAGATCGGGCGCCGTGGCATGCAAGATTCTCCACGTCTCGGTGGTGACCGTGCCGCTTGACCCGAAGACGTGCCAGACACGGCCATCGAAGACAGGACACGGGTCCTTGAGATCATCCACGCTTTGCGGATGAAACAGTGGAAAAACGTTGGTTTCAAAGTTGATGTTCATGTCAGCCCCGGAATTCGCCTCGGCAGTCGGAGACGCGCAGAGATACAGGCGAATCATTGATGTTAGGCACATTCTATAGCCAACGAGTTCAACGCAAATACGGCAATGCCGCTGTCCACCAGCATTCCTCGTTGAACCACGCTTTCAGTGGCGGCCGGGTTCCGACAGCCGCCCTTACCTCCGCAACCAGATCCCGCTTCGTGCGTGGACCAAGCGGGCGACTGGGCCTTCTTCATTTCAGTTGGAACAACTCACCTGATCGAAAGTTAGGAGCTGGAACTAAGTAGTTCTCTCCATTCGCGATTAACAAATGTTAATCGTAACATAAATAGTGTCACAGAGGGAGTATGTCAATGGAAGCGGCCTTTGGCGGGGTAACCGGCAGTCAATATGTTCGTCGCGAAAATATACTGGTTTGCTTCTCCCACTTACGATGGAATTTTGTTCACCAGCGTCCGCAGCATCTCCTCACTCTCGCATCCGCTCAGCAGAGAGTGGTCTACTTTGAAGAACCCGTTTTCGAAGAATTGCCGCAGCCGCTGATGCGGACGAGCGTGGCATCGGAAAACATTCTGATTGTCACACCAGTGCTGCCGCTTGGCACGTCGGCCGCGAAAGCAGATGCCGTCCAGCGGAGATTTGTGCAGCAGACCATCGCTTCTATGCCGCATAGCCGGCTGATCGCCTGGTACTACACCCCAATGGCTCTCCGCTTTACGGAATTCCTCGACCCAGACATATGCGTCTATGACTGCATGGACGAACTCTCTGCGTTCAGGAATGCGCCCCCCGAGCTGGGCCAGATGGAAAAGGCGCTTCTGCGCCGCGCGGATCTGGTTTTCACCGGTGGTCTAAGCTTGTTCGAGACCAAGCGTCACCTCCATCCCGCCATCTTTCCATTTCCGAGCAGCATCGATGTGAGGCACTTTCACACCGCAAGACGGCCAGGAAGGGACCCAGCCGACCAGGCGGGCATTCCTTCCCCGAGGGTTGGATATTTCGGCGTCATCGACGAGCGGCTTGACGTCGATCTCGTCGCGCTAGCGGCAAAGACAATGCCGGACGTGCATTTCGTCATGCTCGGTCCGGTCGTCAAGATCGACCCTGCAAGCCTGCCGCAAGCCGAAAACCTGCATTGGCTTGGCCCGAAAGCCTACTGCGATCTGCCCGACTATCTGCGCCATTGGGACGCCGGATGGATGCCGTTTGCCCTCAACGAGGCGACGCGTTTCATCAGCCCGACCAAGACGCCGGAATTTCTCGCGGCGGGTCTGCCGGTGATCTCGACGGCAATCGTCGACGTGGTGCGCAGTTACGGTGCTGCCGGGCTGGTGGAAATCGCCGACTGTGACGATCTGGAAGTCAAGCTGCGCTCCGTTCTTTCGCGACCGCGTCAGATGCTCCTGCAGCAAGTCGATGCCTACCTTGCGGACATGTCCTGGGAACGGACATGGAATGCCATGGCAGCTCACATTGAGCGCGCCTACCAACGCAAGAAGGTCGTGCCCCTTCGCAGGAGTGCATAGCCATGTTCGATTGGCTGATCGTCGGCGCGGGTTTCGCCGGCAGTGTGCTTGCCGAACGGATAGCGTCGCAGCGTCAGGAAAGCGTTTTGCTGATCGATCGCCGCAGCCATGTGGGAGGCAACGCCTACGACTGCTACAATGAAGCCGGCATCCTCATCCATCGCTACGGCCCGCACATCTTCCACACCAACAGCCAAACGATCGTGGACCACCTTTCGCAGTTCACGCAATGGCGGCCGTACGAGCACAGGGTGTTGGCGGCCGTGGACGGGCAACTGGTTCCCATCCCGATCAATCTCGACACCATCAACCGGCTTTACGGGCTAGACCTGACCTCGGCACAGCTGGAGGATTTCTTCGCGTCGCGACGCGAAACGGTGGAGGATGTCCGAACGGCTGAGGACGTCGTCGTCAGCACCGTGGGGCGCGAGCTCTATGAAAAATTCTTCCGCGGCTACACAAGAAAGCAATGGGGCGTCGATCCCAGTCAGCTGAGCAAATCCGTCACGGCACGAGTGCCGACCAGGACCAACCGTGACGACCGCTATTTCAGCGACAGCTTCCAGAAAATGCCGGCCGGCGGGTACACGCGGATGTTCGAACGCATGCTCGATCATCCAAACATCAAGATCATGCTGCAGACCGACTTCCGTGAAATTCGTGAGAAGATACCGTTCAGGCGCATGGTTTATACCGGCCCGATCGATGAATATTTCGGCTGGCAGCTCGGGCACCTTCCGTACCGTTCGCTTCGTTTCGAGCACGTTACACTGGATTGCGAGCAATTTCAGCCGGTTGCCGTGGTCAATTATCCCCAGACGGAAGATTACACGCGCATTACCGAGTACAAACATCTGACCGGCCAGCAGAGTTCGCGGACCAGCCTGACCTACGAATACCCCACGGACATCGGGGACCCGTACTATCCCGTGCCCCGGCCCGAAAACGAAGTGCTCTACAAGCGCTATGAAGCGCTCGCGGCAAGCTGCCCAGACGTCTGGTTTGTCGGTCGGCTTGCAACTTACCGCTATTACAACATGGACCAGGTAGTCGGACAGGCTCTGGCCACTTTCTCGCGCATCCAAAAAAGCCTCCCGGCCTGGGCGCGCACGGACGAGCCGTTGTTGGCCGAGCCGAGAAGATAGCTTCTTTCAAGACGGAAGATCGGGCGGGTATCAGAAGGAGAAACTCGATGGATACAAACTTCAACTCGGAAAGCCGTGAGATATTTATCGTCGGCTTGCGCAACGCGCACGCCATGGAAAATCAAGCGCTGTCGATCATGAAACCTCAGGTCGAGCGTATAGAGAACTATCCGGAGGTGGCCGATCGCTTGCGCCGGCACATTCAGGAAACCGAAGGCCAGATCACGAGACTCGAGTCCGTCCTGGAGGGCCTTGGTGAGGAGCACTCCACCCTCAAGGACACTGCCTTGTCGATGGTTGGCAGCGTAGCCGCCATTGGACATTCGATGGCCGGCGACGAGATCATCAAGAACAGCCTGGCGAATTTCGCATTCGAGAACTACGAGATTGCTGCCTACAATTCGCTGCTGGTACTGGCCGACGCTGGGGGCTTCCAAGATGCTGAAAGGGCCCTCAAGCAGAACCTGAACGAAGAGGAAGCCATGGCCAACTGGCTCAAGGAAAATCTGAGCGACGTTACCATGCGGTATGCCAGGCTCCGCGAGGCTGGGGCGACTGCAAAAAGCTGATGCACCGCACCGGCGCGGGCGGCGTTTCGAAACAGACGCCCGCCCGCCCCTCCCCCGTTTGTAGGCCCCTTCAAGGCGTCGTGTCCGCCACGAGAAGAGCTTGCTGACGGGCCAGTTCATCTGCTGTGGGTTTGCGCAGGTGTCGCCTGCCATCAGCCTGGATGACGGAAAACAAACCAACCTCGGCATGTCGCGAATTGTCCCAGCCCGGGTAGGCCGTTATCGGGTACAGGCAAATACCCTTGACCGGCGCTCCGAGACTGATTGCGGAACGCACCTCGTCGCAGACATAGTGGAGCCAAGCCGGCCCGCCGGATCCCTCGGAACCGGTCTCCGCAATGAACATCGGCTTACCGTAGCGATGAGCAACTTCTAGCAACATTTCCGACAGGGCGCGGTACTCGTGGTGTCCCATCGGAATCGTCGGCCCGTTTACGTACCATTGATTGTGCGGGTAAAAATTCAAGCCCACGACATCGACAACATCTTCGCTCCCGCCCAACTCAGGTTCGACGCGGCCCAGCAACATGTCGTAAGCTTCGAACTGCCCCTGTCGGGCGTTTTCGGCCCGGCGCCGTTCGCTGCGGGTCCGGTCACGAGGGGCGATATGGATAAGCGGCTCGGCCCAGACAAATCTGCAGGCGGGATCGATCTCCCGCATTGCACGAACACCCGCGATGGCGGCCTTCACGAGGTGCCGCTTGAACCATCCACGTTTGTTCGGCCCCACACGCGGGAAATAGCCGACCTCAACAGCCCATGCGAAAAAGGAGATTTCGTTGATGGGACACAACAGAGGCGATGTTCCGGTGATCGAACGGTGTACCTTGACGGCTTCTGCCGCGAACGAGGCATAGGCGTCGATGAAATGCGGCGAGCCCTGATCGACATGGTCCGGAGATCCGTAGTGAAAGATGTCCCAGATTACCTGAACACCTGCCGATCGGGCTGCCTCGACCATTGGCGCCCAACTTGACCAGTCATAGGTTCCGGGAGCGGTTTCGATCAAATGCCAACGCAGGCCGTCGCGGATGGTGCGAAGGCCGAGTTCGGCGCAGCTGCGGTAGTCGCCCAGGGCATGCAAATTATGCGAGGTCGCACGAATAAGATCGAGGCGAACGCCGTCCTTGCGCCGGTGCGAGGAGCATTCAAAGCCTGCCATGAAAAAACTGGCGAAGCGCGAAGCTTCCGGAACCGAGGCCTCCGTCTGGCGTCCCACTTCGCTCATTTTTCGAAGTCTCCTTTGGGCAATCGGCTTCGAACTCGGCCGCCTTGTCCGGACCGGGAACCGCGTTGGCGAAATACCGAATTCAGTCGGGCGCGCCCCATGTTCGTTGCTCAGTCCAGCTCGTCCTTGCGTGGCCGGGTAGTGCCGAACCCATTGGTAGAGCCTTTGTTCCGGTGGTGAACTGTCCGGGAGCCGCGTGGCAAATGAGGAACAAGGAGGCCCGTCCCAAGTTCGGGGCGATGTACCGCCGCCATCATCCACTCGAGCGGCTGCTCAGCAACAACAGAGGCATGGGATCACATGACCGTTCAGATTCGACTTTCCGAGATCGACCACGCCAGGCGCGAGGATCGTGGCGACGGCGCTTGGAGCATCGCACCGGACCTGGGTTACTTGCGGCTAGCAATCGTGAATGTCGTGTTCTTCGGCGCACCGGGCAGCGGAGATCGGAACTGGGTGCTGATCGATACCGGGTTGCCGACGTCTCGCAGCAGCATTCTAGCGGTCGCGGAAAAGCGGTTCGGCGTCAACGCACGGCCGGCTGCAATCATCCTGACCCATGGCCATTTCGACCATGTGGGAACGGTTCTAGAACTCGCAAATGGCTGGGACGTGCCTGTCTTCGCCCATCCACTCGAGCACCCCTATTTGGACGGAACCACATCCTATCCGCCACCGGATCCCTGGGTTGGGGGTGGACTGATGGCGCTGCTTTCACCGCTTTTTCCACGCGGGCCAATCGATCTTGGCAGCCGTTTGCAACCCTTGCCCGCCGATGGATCGATCCCCGGAATGCCCGGATGGCAATGGCTGCACACACCCGGACATGCCCCTGGGCATATCTCGCTCTGGCGCGAGCAAGACCGCTCGCTCATCGTAGGAGACGCTTTCATCACCACCGGTCAGGAGTCGGTCTATGAAGTCGCCATTCAGGATCTCGAGATGCACGGTCCGCCGCGCTATTTCACGCCAGACTGGGATGCAGCGGAAAGGTCCGTGAAGCATCTGGCTGCCTTGGGCCCCCAGATGGTCATCAGTGGACACGGTGCGGCTGCTGCGGGAGTGGGCATGCGTCAGGCTCTCGATAATCTGGCTGAGCGATTCAGGGTATTCGCCGTCCCGCCGAAATTGAAATTCGTGCGGGAGCCAGCGTCGCCGATAGCTAGGCCAATCGAGCCTCCATCGTTCTGAAATTATGGTCGGATTGGCGAACGCGGGACCATCGGACAGAGTAACTCGGTCCAGCGGAACAAACCCGGCCGGCGACAGTTGGGGCACTCGCTCAGGGGGCGACACCCTGCGAAGTGCCGCGAGGTTCCGCGCCATGGGTAGGCTCAGATGGAAACCCGATGAACGCATGCCCCTAGCACGCGTTCCCGCAAAGAGAGATTGCAGAACCGGTGTTGTTGCCATCCAGCCCTAAGTTGACACGCCAACTGCTCTGGATCCTCGGAGGCGCATTCTTGCCCGGTTGCGCGGGGGGAGTGCTCGATCCCCAAGGACCAATTGGCGTCGGCAATCGCACGATCCTTTTGAACTCGCTGGCGGTGATGCTGGTGATCGTTGTTCCCACGCTTGTTGCACTTCTGGCATTCGCCTGGAAGTTCCGCGCCTCGAACAGCAACGCCCGCTATAACCCGGAGTTCACCTATTCGGGACGCGTGGAGTTGATCGTCTGGTCGATCCCGACGCTCACCATCCTGTTCATTGGCGGTCTGATCTACTACGGATCGTATCAGCTCGATCCGCGCAAACCGATCCCTTCTAGCCAGCCGCCGCTCGACATTCAGGTGGTGGCGCTCGACTGGAAATGGCTGTTCCTCTATCCGGAGCAGGGCGTGGGCGCTGTCAATCAACTGGTTATCCCCGCCGGTGTTCCAGTGCGTTTCAAGTTGACCTCGGCCAGCGTGATGAACACGTTCTTCGTGCCCCAGCTTGGCAGCATGGTCTACGTCATGAACGGCATGCAGACCGAATTGCATCTGCAGGCCGACCGCGAGGGCAGCTTTTTCGGCCAGTCGGCGCACTTCAGCGGCGACGGCTTCTCGGATATGAATTTCAGTGTGAGCGCGGTTTCAGCCGATGCCTTCACCCGCTGGGCGTCATCGCTGCGTGGCGGGGGCGGCGTGCTCAACGCCAACGCCTATCGCGAACTCGCCCGGCAAAGCACTAATGTGGCGCCGGCTTCCTTCGGTCATGTCCAGCCTGGGCTGTTCGAAGCGGTCGTTCAGCAGACGCTCCCACCGGGTCCGGGGCCTGCTGAGAGCGCAGCCAGCGGCGAGCCACAGGTGAGCCCAAGGGCATTACCCGCGGCGGCGGCAACGATGACCCATCATCCACAAGGCGCAGAATGACGATGCTGGGCAAGCTCGACTGGTCGGCCGTTCCTTTCGATCAACCCATCCCCCTCGGTGCAGCCCTTGGCGTCTTTCTGGCAGCAGCCGCCGTGCTTGGCTGGATAACGGTGAAGGGCTACTGGCCATATCTGTGGAGCGAGTGGATAAGCTCGGTCGACCACAAGCGCATCGGCGTGATGTACATTGTGCTTGCGATGCTCATGCTTCTTCGTGGTTTTATCGATGCTATCATGATGCGCACACAACAGGTGCTGGCGATTCACGGGCCGGGCTACCTCCCGCCGGAGCATTACGACCAGATCTTTTCCGCGCACGGCACGATCATGATCTTCTTCGCCGCGATGCCGTTCATGATCGGCCTGATGAATTTCGTCGTGCCGCTGCAGCTTGGCGTACGCGATGTCGCTTTTCCGACGCTCAATTCCGTCAGCTTCTGGCTGACGGCTTCCGGAGCCCTGCTGGTCAACATCTCGCTTGTGGTCGGTGAGTTCGCGCGCACCGGCTGGCTGCCCTATGCCCCTTTGTCGGAAACCGCCTACTCGCCGGGCGTCGGTGTCGATTATTATCTGTGGGCGATCCAGATCTCCGGCGTCGGCACGCTGCTCACCGGTGTCAACCTGGTGACGACCATCCTCAAGATGCGAGCGCCGGGAATGGGCTATCTGCGAATGCCGATGTTCTGTTGGACCTCGCTCGCGTCCAACCTGCTCATTGTCGCAGCCTTCCCGATCCTTACCGCCACGCTCGCAATGCTGACGCTGGACCGGTATCTCGGCTTCCACTTCTTCACCAACGAAGCTGGTGGAAATCAGATGATGTTCGTCAACCTGATCTGGGCGTGGGGCCATCCCGAAGTATACATCCTGGTGCTTCCCGCCTTCGGAATCTTTTCCGAGATTTTCTCGACTTTTTCATCGAAGCCCCTGTTCGGATACCGTTCGATGGTCGCGGCCACGATGTTCATCTGCATCGTCTCGTTCATGGTCTGGCTGCATCACTTCTTCACCATGGGTGCCGGAGCGGACGTTAATGCCGCCTTCGGCATCGCCACGTCGGTCATTGCCGTGGGAACCGGTGTGAAAATCTACAACTGGCTCTTCACCATGTATGGCGGGCGCGTTCGTTTCGACACGCCGATGCTTTGGGCACTGGCTTTCGTGACCACCTTCACCGTCGGCGGCATGACTGGCGTCCTGCTTGCCGTCCCGCCGGCCGACTTCGTGCTACACAATTCCCTTTTCCTCGTCGCGCATTTCCATAACGTCATCATCTCGGGCGTGTTGTTTGGAGCATTCGCCGGCTTCACCTACTGGTTCCCCAAGGCGTTCGGTTTCCGTTTGCACGAAGGCTGGGGAAAAGCGGCATTTTGGGTCACCTTGGCCGGCTACATGCTGGTCTTCGTACCGCTCTATATCGTCGGTCTGCTCGGCATGACGCGGCGCCTGCAACATATCGATATGGACCTTTGGGCACCGTGGCTGGTGGTGGCCGCTTTCGGCGTGGTGGTGATGATCGCCGGCGCGGCGCTGCAGATCACACAGCTTTTCGTTTCGATCCGGCATCGCGACAAGTTTCGCGACGAAACCGGCGACCCGTGGGACGGGCGTTCGCTGGAGTGGTCGACATCTTCCCCTCCTCCTGTCTTCAATTATGCACGGCTGCCTCACGTGGAAGACGAAGAGCCCTACTGGAGCATCAAGCAACGAGGGATCGAACAGAGCTCGGACGAGGAAAAGGCATATGAGCCGATCGAGATGCCTCGCAACAGCCCGACTGGCTTCGTCACCGCCTTCTTCAGCACACTGATCGGCTTCGCGCTGATCTGGCATATATGGTGGCTGGCGATCGTCGGTTTCATCGGCGCCTACGCAACCTTCGTCGTATTCGCCTGGCGCGATCATGGAGACTACGAGATCCCTGTCGACGAGGTCGCCCGCATCGACCATGACCACAAGGCAGCCCAGTTTGCCCGGTTGCGCGGGTGGGAGCGCCCGGCATGAGCGATCACGCATTCTCCGGCGACATCAGCGCCGGCACCCAGGCACGGGACCCGTATCGGCTTAATCACACCGGTCGGCATGCGGTGCGCTCTGCGACGGGCCACGGAGAAGGCGGCCCGGCCTCAAAGTTCGTCACGGTGACCTACGGCTTCTGGATCTTTCTCCTGTCCGACATCATCATGTTCTCGGCATTTTTCGCCGCCTACGCCGTGCTCGCCAAGGCAACCGCCGGCGGACCGACAGGCAAGGATCTGTTCGAACCGACACGGGTTGCGGTCCAGACGGGCCTTCTGCTCACTTCGAGCTTCACCGGCGGCGTGGCAACACTCGCCACCCGTCGCAGATCAATGGCTGCCACGCAGTTCTGGCTTCTCGTCACGGGGTTGCTCGGGGCAGCGTTCCTGTTCCTGGAACTACAGGAGTTCGCGGCAATGATCGGCGAGCAGGCAGGCCCCTCGCGCAGCGCATTTCTTTCTGCCTTCTTTGCGCTCGTTGGCTGCCACGGTGCCCATGTCGGTCTCGGCCTGCTCTGGCTGGGAACGATGATGGCGCAGCTGTGGGTCAAGGGCTTTCGGCCCGACATCTTGCGGCGGCTCCACTGCTTCGGGCTCTTCTGGCACGCCCTCGACATCATCTGGGTTGCCATCTTCACCCTGGTCTATCTGCTGGGAGCATCGTCATGACCGAGTTCGAGAGCAAGACCGGCGAGTTGCAGGACCGCCGCGATTCAGCGCCGGGCGAGGAACACATAAGCGAGCACGAAACGGCTGGGGGCCTCTCGGGCTATGTGCTCGGCTTCGGGCTGGCCATCCTGCTCACGATCGCGTCATTCCTGGCGGCGCGAACCGATCTGATTTACCAGCCTGCGGTCATCTCGGCCTTGGTGGTGCTCGCTGTTGCGCAGATGGGCGTGCATCTTGTCTTCTTTCTGCACCTGACCACCGGGCCGGACAACACCAACAACATCCTGGCCCTGGCCTTCGGCGTGCTGATCGTCGCGCTGGTGGTTCTGGGCTCTATCTGGATCATGGCCCACCTGAATGAAAACATGGCTGCCATGACACCCCATCAAACCGGAACCATGCCTTGAACGCTGCCCTGCGAACGCACGGCCGCCCACAGTGCACCATTCGCACCGATGGCCCCAGGAGACAAAAGGCTCGTCAGATCTCGTGCTTTGGCTGGGCTGCGCGTAGGGCATCAAGCGCTAAGCGAACCGCATCGATGCCTGAGACGCTGGGCTGGATCGGCCTGAAAATCAGGCGGCCCTTCCGGTAGTCCAGGCCCAACGCCTTGCTGTTCCGCCATTGGGACGCCGACGGCTTGTACCGAGGGGTGATCGCGATAGCCTCGGGACCCACATCGACTTTGCCGACGCCCAATTCCGACGCTGCTATTCGCAACCTGGTAAATTCCAGCAAAAGGGCTACTTCGCCAGGCATGTCTCCAAAGCGGTCCTCGAGCTCTTCGCTGAATGTATCGAGGTCCGGCTCCGAACGGATGCGGGAGAGCCGCGCATAGAGGCCAACGCGCACCGTAGGCTCGTCGGCATAGCTCTCGGGAAAAGCCCCCTTTCCCGAGCCATTGATCTCGGCAAGTTGCTTGCCGAAGTCGGCCCCTCCGCCAGCCGCCGAGACCGCCCGCTCCAGCAAGTGCTCGTACAAGCCCACTCCGATCAGCTTCATATGCCCGGCCTGGTCTTCGCCGAAAAGATCTCCGGCGCCACGCAGGTCGAGGTCTCTTTGACTGATTGCCAGGCCGGAGCCGAGCCGATCGAGCGCAAGCATCGTCGAAAGCCGGGCCTTGGTGCCTTCGGCCAGTTCAACGCCAGGTTGGGTCAGAAGAAACGCTACGGCCTGCACCGCCCCCCTTCCGACCCGGCCCCGCAGCTGGTGCAACTGCGCCAGACCGAACCGGTCGGGGCGCCAAACGATGATGGTGTTGGCCCGCGGCACATCGAGGCCGCTCTCGATGATGTCGGTGCTCAACAAAATGTCGCCATCACCGTCGGCGAATCCGACCATGACTTCGTCCAGCTGTCTCCCCTTCATTTCACCATGCGCCGTCTTGACCCCGAGTTCCGGCACAAGTCTGTTCAGTTGGTCACAGGCCGGGGCAATATCCTCGATCCGCGGGACCACGAAAAAGCTCTGTCCACCCCGGTGGAATTCACGCAGAAGGGCCGCGCGCACCGATGCTGGATCGAACGCTGCCAAGATCGTGCGAACGGGACGTCTTTTGGCGGGCGGAGAGTTTAGAACGCTGACGTCCTGGATGCCCGACAACGCCGATTGCAGCGTCCGGGGTATCGGTGTGGCGCTCATGCTCAGCGTATGGAGGCGAGGCGTCATGGTCCGCAAGGCCCGCTTCAACTTGACCCCGAACCGGTGCTCCTCGTCGATCACCAGCAGTCCAAGATTGGCGAAGGTGACGCTCTTGGACGCCAGGGCCTGAGTACCCACAACGACCGTAACCTGGCCGCTCCGCAGACCCTCTTTTGCCGCTCTCGCCTCCGCAGCCCCGACCATCCTAGAAAGGTGGGCGACCTGCAGGCCGGTTCCTGCGAAGCGGCGGCTGAACGTCTCATAGTGCTGTCGTGCCAACACTGTTGTCGGTGCTATGATAGCAACCTGTTTCCCGCAGAGAGCGGCGGCGGCGCAAGCACGCAGGGCGACCTCTGTCTTGCCGAAGCCGACATCGCCGCAGACGAGCCGGTTCATTGTTCTTCCCGACGAAAGATCATCGAGCACAGCGCGGATGGCGGCCGCTTGGTCGGGCGTCTCCGTATAGGGAAATCTCGCCGCAAAACGGGCCAACTCCGTGCGGGAGGGCTTCATGATCTTGGCAGGCTGGCTGGACCTGATTTTGGCAAGACTCAAGAGGCGTTTGGCCAGCCTGTCGATCTCGCGCAACGCAGCTTCGCGTCGCTTCGGCCAGCCCTCGCCGTTGAGGCGATCAAGGGACACTGCCTCCGGTTCCGAGCCGTAGCGCCATATTCGTCCAAAGTCGTCGACCGGAACCAGCAAGGAAGCCCCGCCATGATATTCCAGTCTGACGACATCCTGTTGCTGGCCAGCCAACTCGACCTGTTCGACCGCGGCGAGCACGCCCAGGCCATGGTCTTCATGGACGACGACATCGCCAATGCGCAACTCGGGTTCGAGTATGCCCGTGGTCGCGCTCCCGTTCGCCTTCAACGCGGGACCAAACAGGTCGGATGCGGCCACCACGGCGATATTGGATTGCGCGTCGACATACCCTTCGTCGAGGACGAATTCAGCCTTGAGAAGAGAGCCCCTTGCGGCCGAAAGGATTTGCGGCAAGTCGGCCGCTTCCTCTGCCCGCCGGCCTAGTCTCCTATCGAGCAGGCGATCTGCTCGCTGCAATTCAGAGGCATCGCCGGTGAACACTACTCTGACTCCGGCGCTCGTCTGCCTTGTGACGAATTCCGCGAAATCATGCCCGGGTCGGGCCTGGCGGAAGAATTTGGGAACTCCCACGGCAGAAACGGCAAGTCTCACGCAGCAGCGGTTAAGCAGAGCAGCGTCCCACTCTTCACGGGATAGGTAAAATCGTCCCGGCAAAGGTTTTTTCGTTCCGGCTGCCTCCTGCCTGGCACGACGTGCATCCTCGACCAGATCCAGAACTCTGCCGAGCGGCTGCCCGTCGGTCCCTTCAAGGAAGGAGATCGAGGCGCTGGAAGCCGCATCGAAGACGGACGGCATAGCGCCATACGATGCGACCAGGCGCTCTTCCATCGACGTCGCGCGCATCGCTGTCAGCTCAGGATGCTCACCAGCTTTAAAGATCAGCTCGGATGCCGGTCCGACCGTAACCGAGTCTCGAACCTGATCGCTGAGCTGACTGAGCGGGTCGTAGGTCTTGAGCTGGCGGATGCAGGCATCGGGACCAACGATGACGCGAACGGGGCCATCCGCGCCAGCAGGGAAAATATCGATGAGATCGCCCCGAAAGGCTATCTCACCCGGTTCGTCGACCCTCTCGTCGACGACATAGCCAATGGCTTCGGACCTGGTTCTGAAATCGTCACGGTCGAGCTTTTGTCCCACCTCCAGAATTGTGAAACCGCCAGCGATGACCGGAGCAGGCGGCACCCGCTGCAGAATGGCTTCGAGCGACATCACAGCGATGCGCGGGCGATCCGGCTTCGTTGCGATCTCACGCAACGCACGAAGCCTTCGCCCCATATTGGCGCGTGTGGGCCACACCCTGTCGTAGGGCAGGCAATCCCAGGACGGCAGCAAGATGATATCCGCGTCAGGCAGGAACTGACGCAAGGCGCCGGCGATCTCCTCGGCACTGCGTTCCGAGGGAGCTATATGGATGATGTGCTTGTCCCGACTGGTCTCCAGGCCACGGGCCAGCGCTACCGCGATTGCTGAGGATGGCGGTCCGCCGTGCCCTATCGCAGACCCGCTGTCATCCGTGTGATCGATTTGTTCGACATCCGTCCGCGAAATATGCCTGTTCACTGAAATCTCACCTTGCCACTGAGACAACGTCAGCGGAGCCACCCCGTTCCTGGTGGCGCATCAAAGAGTTCCAGGACGGGCTGCGGGTGCAGCCCTCGAAAGGGCGGAGCGAAGGGTCAAAGCTGCGCCGTGATCGGCGAACTCCTGGGGCTGGCTGCCCAGCGGGACAATTTCTAACCGAGCCTATGTCATAGGTTAATGCATTGCTGCCTGCCTCACCTATGGCTGTCCTAAAAAACTGTGCTTCGATCATTCCGGGATCTTCAACCACCCTCGACGCTGGCAGAACGCTCCAGGCATGGGACCATGCCGCACGGCGGCGCCTTCTGCCGCCGCGCATATGTCCCCATGCCAATCGGAACTTTTGGCGCGGATAATAGTTCGATCACCAACATCAGCCAGGTAGTCAATTTGTTCCCCACCTCATCCTCGGATGTACTCATTCGCAAGCTTCAGACCATCTCGGATCTTCGAGAGGCCGATATCGGCGTTCTGAAAGGCATTCCGATCCAGGAGAAGGAATATTCGGCCAACCACGATCTGGTGCGTGAGGGCGACCGTCCTGTTTACTCGTTTATCGTTCTTGATGGCTTGGTCGGTTCCACCAAACATACGGGCGAAGGAAAGCGACAAATCACATCATTCTTCGTCGCCGGCGACATTCCTGATCTGCATGGGCTGCATCTGTCCGTCATGGATTGTAACTTCTCGACCCTTACGCCGGCCCGAGTAGGTTTCATGCGGCATGACACTCTGCGTGCCGTTTGCGACCAGCACCCTCGCATCGCCACCGCTTTTTGGCGGTCGACGTTGATAGATGCCGCGATTTATAGGGAGTGGGTCATCAATGTGGGAAGGCGCGAGGCATACACCCGCATGGCTCACATCCTGTGCGAACTGATTTTTCGCTTGCGCTCCATGGGGCGCATTGAGGATCACGTGGCGGATATTCCCATTACACAGGCGGCCCTTGGCGATGCACTGGGTTTGTCCACGGTCCACGTCAACCGGATGCTCCAGGAACTACGACGCAGAGGCCTCATTGCCACCTCGGGATCAAAAGTTCACGCACTGGACTGGGCTGGCCTCACTCACGCAGGAGATTTCGACACGACCTACCTGCACCAAAGGAACCCCGCAGATTAGCAGTGACGGAAGCTCTCCGATGGCACGATTTTTCTTCGACAGCGGCGATGGCGATCTCATCTTCGAGGACGAAATAGGTGTCGAATGCGCTGGCCTCGAGGAGGTCCGCCGCGCGGGATTCGAGGGCCTTGTCGACCTCACGAGAGAGTCACTGAAGAGCGTCGACGGGCAGCAATTGTTTATCGAAGTGCGCGATGAAAATGGCGCCAAGATTTTGCGGCTGAGCCTCTCGCTTCGGGTAAAATCGAACGTATAAATTTGCACTCTACGCGCAGCGTTAGGCGAGCGGACTGGGACTGCAAACATCCACTGGCATGTCGTGTCTCAAAACCAAGGCCACTTTTGAGCGACATGCATTAACCCATAGATTGTGCCTCGATTTGTGTACAGGACGGGGAACCATCAAAGAGCCGCCGAGTTCGTCCAACGGACAAGCTCGGAATCTAACATGGAAGAAATCGGCAAGGCACAACAAAAAGTCATAGCCCGCCTCATACGGGAGTGGATTTCATCGGACGCCAATCGTCGCCAGCTTCGCCAGTTGCTGGATCTGCCGACAGACGCGGACATGCCTAGCGAGCATCGGTCATTGCTTGACGAACTCGACCGAAAGCTCAACCAATGAGCGCCCCTGCTTTCGGGAGGGCTCCCGAGTGGATGCGAGCCGGTGGCGAGGGGAAAGGAGCTGAGGTCGACATCTGGTTGAGGCCGCCGACATTTGACCCAAGCAGACGCGAACG
Source organism: Mesorhizobium sp. LSJC269B00 (assembly GCF_000502815.1). Taxonomy (NCBI): domain Bacteria; kingdom Pseudomonadati; phylum Pseudomonadota; class Alphaproteobacteria; order Hyphomicrobiales; family Phyllobacteriaceae; genus Mesorhizobium; species Mesorhizobium sp. LSJC269B00. The sequence goes on along the minus strand of NZ_AYVN01000004.1, from coordinate 91,598 downwards.
CTTTACGCCGGACGGCGCCGATTGGCCGAAGAAGAATGTTCGGTGGTGTTCGCGGAGCCGCGGTCCGATTCCTAGAGGTGAGTTTCTGCACCTTGCTGCGCGTTTAAAAGTTGAGAAACGGCAGTTATGATCTGCGGCAGAAAAAAGGGCTTGGTGATCATTATGCTGTTGGGCACGCCTTCCGCTCCCCAGTGTACCGCGCTGTCGCCGCTGATATAGACAACCGGGATGGTCGAGTTGGACCTTCGCAAGTGCCGAGCGACCTCCCACCCCGACTGTCCTGCTCCCAGACGGATGTCCGTGAGCACGGCCTTGAACTTGGTCGGATCGGGGTCGAAAGCCGCCAGCGCCTCGGCGGCACTCCGAGTGCCGACGACCTGGAAGCCGGCCTCCTCCAAAGCTGACTCGAGGTCGAGCAGGATCATTGTCTCATCTTCGACGATCAGAACAGCACCTTCGCTCATCCGGAATCTCCCCAAGCCGCCACCGCTAATACGAGTTCGGCGTCAACTTGGTTCCATCTGACACGCAGCAGCCTGTCGGCTATCGAAGCTCTACGCTGCCTCGATTGCGCGGCGGACTTGTGACGTCGGGAAGCCGCCCTGGAGAACGCCGACGCCGCCTTAGCTGCGTCGACAGCCTTGGACAACGAGGCTGATTACAGGCTGTAGCCGACGCTGAACCGTTGCCGACGAGGTCGCTTTGATCAAGCGTTCTCCTGATCTCCAGAAGCTTGCTGGATCTGCGTCATCACCTTTTGGGGATCGACATTCTCGGCGAGTTCCGGCAGCTCTTTGTCGGCCGGGGTCGAGATATTCAGACGTGCCGTCAAGGCAGCCACCATCTCGATCAGCCGCGTGGTTTCATGTTCGTTTAGAAGGCTGATCTGCAAATCCAGTTCGGCTCGGCGCTCGCTGTGGGCGGCCATTCTGTTCTGATTGATCAGCACAAAGGTAGACAGGAAGATTGCCTCAACCGAGGCGACCATGGCCAGGATCACGAAAGTCGGGTCCCAGGCTGGGACGGCTGGTATCTCGCCAAGGTTTGCGAGGACCCAGACGACAAGAATTGCAAGGTGCAGATAGACGAAAGTCATGCTTCCCGCGAAGCGCGAAACAGCGCCGGCGACCCACGCTTGAACGCCTTGGTGCTCTTCTTGCTGCCGCCTGTGCTCGACCAGGGCCTGTATGTTCTGGTGGAGCACCGACTGCATGTCGGCTGGACGTTGGTCGCTCATTGAAAGCCCCGTTTGGCGATCATTCCGTGCAAGCGGCGTCGCTTATCGCCGGTGGCTCCCGCGAGGCCGGATCTGCCTTGAACTCGACGGCACGAGACTTGGGCCGCTGCCGACGGCCCGCTTGGAACAAGGCGTGCCGTCCTGCAATAGTGTGCACCATGCCGACCACTGCCTGCGGGGCGCTCTGATGAACCATATGGCCGGCGCCCGGAACCACCTCAAGGAGAGACCCACCGACTTCCGCGTGCAAGCGTCGTGCATCGCGTTGCGCGTCGAACAAACGATCCCCGGATCCCGCCATGATGCCGGTGGGCACGGCAATGTCCCTATAGTTGGCCTTTCCCAACAGGGACGCGGCCAGCATCGATGCTGTCTCCAGAGAAACCGCCCGCAGTTGGGAAGGGCGGCTGGCGACATCTTTGGCGAGTGCGGCGAACTCGCCGGCGACGATGGCGGGATTAAAGATCTTCTCCATTGCCCAGTGCCAAGCAAGCCTTACAAGCGGCGGCAGCAAGGTGTGACGAAACGCGGTGCCGATCACAGGCAATGCAGGGAGTGCGGCCAGTGCAAGATCCAGCCGCGGTGGCGGATAGTAGTAGCCCGAGACCAGCACGGTGCCGGCGACCGATTGAGAATGCCTGCGCGCCAATTCGAGGGCGATCCAAGCTCCCCAGGAATGTCCAAGCACGAGGTATTTCTCTATACCCAGCCCGCAGGCGGCGGCATGTATAAGGTCGGCTTGGTCGCGAGCGGACCAACGCCGGCCGCGCGGCCGTGAGCTTCGCCCAAAACCGGGACGATCAAATGCAATCACCCGGTAGGTCTTTGCCGCCTCATCGAAGATGCCGCTCGACTTGAAATCCTCCGCCATGGATCCGTTGCCATGCAAGAGAAGGAGCGGCATGCCGGTTCCGGCTTCGATAAAATGCAGCCGCACACCATCGATCTCCATCACACGTCCGCACGCCCGGCCGGCAATCGCACGTTTGGCGCGGATGGCGTTGTATGCCGCCAGCGCCGCCAATGAGGCCGCGAGCAACCCGGTCGTGAGTTTCGGTCCATCTCTGTCGAACGCCATGCCCGTGCCTGTTGGAAACTATCTGCCGACCCAACTCTCGGGGCGAAAGCTTGTTCCGCCAGACAAGACGCGCTGTACAACCGGCTCAAGCGGCTTGGAAAGTAGGCCTTCTCCATGGAGTTGGGACCGTTAAGCCTGGGCAGCGCTGCTGCCTCCCATTTTCCAATCACCCTGCCAACGTGCGCGCACGGCAATCATCAGCATGGCCGCTTCCGTCATCCCGGTCTGGAAAAGTCTGACCAGCTCTCTCGCGATGGATTCTGCCGCGGTAGTGTCCGACGAAATCTCAAATTCCAGACACAGCGCGTCGAAAACCGACCGAAGCGTTTTCAGGTCGTCTGGATAGAGAGCGTCCGTATTCGTAAGAATGGGTCGGTCAAGCATCAAACGTCTCCAAACGAGTGAAGTGCGGTTCGGGCACCCAGCCAGCGGGAGCTCGTCAAGTGCCCGCTGGTTTCCCCTTTATCCGCCACAGCGCGCCAACCTGTCATTAACCTATGACCGGTGCGGCGTGTTCGGCTGACCGGCCCGCCAAAGAAACTGCCGTCCTGCGGGGAACTCTTGGCCGCAGACTGCATTTAAGTCCGGGCAAAACGGGGGCGAAATGGGGGCCACTTCAAGCAATCCGCGATCTGAACTGCAGCGCTTCGAGCTTTTGGCAGCGCTGGGCGACCGTATCCGCGAGATTACGGATCCCGCAGAACTGGCCTACGCAGCCGCGGAACTGCTGGGGAACCATTTTGGCATCAGCCGAGCCGGATACGGCACGATCGATCTAGAGAAAGAAACGATCACCATCGACAGGGACTGGAACGCGCCAGGCATCAAAAGCCTGGCTGGGACGCTGAATTTCAGGAACTACGGCACGTATGTCGAGGATTTGAAGCGAGGCGAAACCGTTGTCTTTGAAAACGCCGAGACAGATCCGCGAACCAGCGGCCATGCGGAGGCACTCAAAGCCATCAGCGCCCAATCCGTCATCAACATGCCCGTCACCGAGCATGGCGGGCTGGTGGCGCTGTTATACCTGAACCACTCCGCGCCCAGACGCTGGGCGACGGAGGAAGTAGCCCTCATTTCGGCAGTCGCTGACCGGACGCGTACGGCGATAGAACGCCTTCGCGCCGAACTGGCCCTGCGTGAGAACGCCGAACGCCTTGCTTTTCTCGACCGCCTCGGCAGGGAGATAGCCCTCGCGGCCGACGCCGATGCTGTCATGCAGATCACCACTCGGCTCCTCGGCGAACATCTTGGCGTCTCGATTTGCGCCTATGCCGACATGGAGCAGGACCAAGACCATTTCACCATCCGCGGCGATTGGAGCGCACCTGGCTCGCCCAGCATCAGGGGATATTACAGTCTTGCCGATTTCGGTCGCCTGGCTGTCACCAACCTCAGCGCCAACAAGCCGCTTATCATCAACAACAACCTTGAGGAAATTGCTCCCGAGGAAGCGAAGACCTTTCAGGATATCGGGATAACGGCAACCATCTGTATGCCTTTGGTCAAACAAGGCCGACTGACTGCCCTGATGGCCATCCACGACAAGCAGCGCCGCGTCTGGTCGCAACGCGAACTGTCCTTGCTGACCGAGGTGACGGAGCGGTCCTGGGCTCACATCGAGCGCGTTCGCTCGGAACAGGCGGCACGGGCCAGCGAGGAGAGGCTGAGGCTTGCCACCGACGCGGCCGCTATTGGCACCTGGGATTACGATCCCATCAGCGGAGTGCTGCGTTGGGACGACCGGTGCAAAGCCCTTTTTGGTTTGCCGCCGGACGCGGAGGTGACATATGAAAGCGCCTTCCTGGCGGGCCTCCACCCGGAAGATCGCGCACGGGCCGACGAGGCCGTACGCCAGTCGCTCGCGCCGGGCACCCCCTCCCGCTACGACATCGAATACCGGACGATCGGCCTTCGGGATGGCAAGGAGCGCTGGATTGCCGCAACGGGGGAAGCGCTTTTCCAGTCCGGCCGTGCGATCCGCTTCATCGGCACCGTGGTTGATGTCACCGCGCGAAAGCGGGTGGAGCATCAGCTTCAGTTGATGAACGCTACGGCGGCAGCCGTGGCGGCCGAGCTTGACGTGGAGCGAATTGTCCAGACGGTAACCGATGCCGGCGTCGTGCTGTCGGGCGCACAATTTGGAGCTTTCTTCTACAATGTGATCGACGACAAGGGCGACAGCTATGTGCTCTACGCCCTTTCGGGGGCACCTCGTTCTGCTTTCGAAAACTTTCCCATGCCGCGCAACACCGCGGTGTTCGAGCCCACTTTCCGCGGCACAAGCGTGGTGCGTTCCGACGATATCCTCACCGATCCGCGTTACGGCAAGAACTGGCCCCGCAAGGGAATGCCGGAGGGCCATCTGCCGGTGCGTTCCTATCTCGCCGTGCCGGTCGTCTCGCGTTCGGGCGAGGTCCTGGGCGGCCTCTTCCTTGGTCATTCAGAGACCGGCGTGTTCGCCGAACAGCAAGAAGCGGCCTTGCTGGGGCTTGCCGGCCATGCCGCGACGGCCATCGACAACTCCCGGCTGTTCAAGGCGCTGCAGACACTCAACGGCACGCTCGAACAACGTGTCAAAGATGAAGTTGCGGAACGCGCCAGAGCAGAAGAGCACCTGCGCCAAGCCCAGAAGATGGAAGCTGTCGGACAGCTCACCGGTGGCATCGCGCACGACTTCAACAATATGCTGGCCGTCATCATCGGCGGCCTGAACCTTGTGCAGCGCAAGCTCAGAAACGGCGATACCAACGTCCACCAATTCGTAACCGGCGCGATCGATGGAGCACAACGTGCCGCAGAACTTACCAGGCGACTGCTCGCCTTTTCCCGCCAGCAACCACTGGCGCCGAAGCGGCTGAATCCAAATCGCCTCGTCTCCGGTATGAGCGAATTGCTGAACCGGACGCTTGGCGAGACCATCCAGATCGAGACCGTGCTCGCTGCGGGCCTATGGCATGTCGAGGCCGACGCAGGGCAATTGGAAAGCGCGCTGCTCAACCTTTGCGTCAACGCAAGGGATGCCATGCCTGCTGGCGGCAAGCTGACGATCGAGACATCAAACGCCCACGTCGACGATCGCTATGCCAGGGAGAACGCGATCCCCTCCGGCCAGTATGTGATGATAGCGGTCACCGATACAGGAACGGGCATGACTGCTGATGTTGTCGCAAGAGCCTTCGATCCGTTCTTCACCACCAAGGGGGTCGGCAAAGGCACCGGGCTGGGACTCAGCCAAGTCTATGGGTTTGTTCGCCAGTCCGGCGGCAGTGTGAAGATCTATTCCGAGCAGGGCATCGGAACCACCTTGAAAATATATTTGCCGCGCTCGCACCATGGCGTGCTCGACAGCCAAATCGACGTCGTGGCAGGCGAGCACCCCGGCTGTGCAGACGAGATCATCATGGTTGTCGAGGATGAAGATCGCGTCCGGCTGATGGCCGCGGAAGCGCTGCGGGAACTGGGCTACTCCGTGCTGGAAATGCAAGGTCCACGCGAAGCGCTGGTGGCCGTCGAAAGCGGGCAAGTGCCGTCGCTTCTGTTCACCGACGTGGTGATGCCGGAGATGTCGGGCCGGGAGCTGGTGGATCAGGTCAAGACAATGCACCCGTCGCTAAAAGTGCTCTACACCACCGGCTACACACGAAATGCGATTGTCCACAACGGCACGCTCGATTTCGGAACCGAACTTTTGACCAAGCCCTACACGATCGACGAATTGGCAGAGAAAGTCCGGAAGGTGCTGGATCGAAAGTGAACGGGCAACAGCCCGCGACGCTCGCCGTGTGACCGAACCCGGCGTTTGCCGCGTAAGGTGTGCGGCGAAACGGGCCGAAGGTGTCGACACCGACATCGTATTAATATGGCCCGGCTTCACTTTTCCGAGCCAGTATCCCTCCAGATTTTGTCTACCTCTTGCCCATCCGCGGCCTTGCTCATTGCTGTGATGGCGCAGCACGATCGAAATCTCGTTGCCGCCGGTCACCGGTCGGAGAAATAAATGCCGCCTCTGGCTCGCTGCGATGCTCAACACTGAAGTTACCGTAAAAATGCTCGCTGGCCGATGGCCGGATGGAACAATCAACTTGCCGGGATGTTCGGATGATCTAACCGGAGAGATGTCCATGTTCATGCACAACAAGCGCCTGCAATACACCGTTCGCGTCTCGGAGCCGAATCCTCGCCTGGCCTGCATGATCATGGAACAGTTCGGCGGCGCCGATGGCGAGCTTGCAGCGGCCATGCGCTATTTCACGCAAGGGCTTGGCGAGGACGATCTTGGCCGTCGCGACATGTTGCTCGATATTGCGACCGAAGAACTCAGCCATCTCGAAGTGGTGGGATCAATCGTCACCATGCTCAACAAGGGGCTCAAGGCACAGCTGGCCGAGGGCCAAATGAAGGAAGCCGACCTTTACCTGATGATCGGCGCCAGCGGCACAACAGCCAAGGAATCAATTCTGTTCGGCGGCGCTCCCGCGCTGTGCGACTCAGCCGGCGTTCCCTGGACCGCGGCCTATGTCGACTCGCGCGGTGAACCTACGGTGGATTTGCGGTCGAATATCGCCGCCGAAGCCCGCGCCAAGATCGTTTACGAACGCCTCATCAACATCACCGACGACCCGGGAATCAAGGACGCGCTCGGCTTCCTGATGACCCGCGAGATCGCGCACCAGAAGTCGTTTGAGAAAGCACTCTACGCGATCGAAAACAATTTCCCTTCCGGCAAGCTCCCAGGCGTAGAGAAGTACGCCAGCATGTATGTCAACACCTCTCAAGGCGACGGCGATGTCGCTGGCCCATGGAATTCCGGCGAAGAGTGGGATCGGATCGATGACCTTGAAGAGGTGATGCCCGTCGACGGCGGAGACGGCCTGGCAACTGTCAAGCTGGGGGCCAAAGACATGAAGGTGGTGGCCAGGATGGCCGACCGTACGCTTTCCGATCCGGCTTCCGATCCGACAACAGGCGCTGATCTAGGAGCAGGCCCGGGAGCTGGCCGTACCAAGAACGCCGATTTCGGCGGCGCGGCAAGCATTCAGGAGGCCCCGGCCGTGGCAGAGGCTGCCGTCAAACGCGCACGTAGGCGTTAGCACAGAGCCGACGCGGGCATCTATGTTCCGCGATGCGGCCGGAAGCTAACACCGACGAAGGCAGGGCATCCGACCAGCAACGGACTGGCCGGAGCGCTCGCATCGACATCTGTGCTGAATGTGGGTGAAGCAACCATGGCCACCGCCGCACCACGACCAGATTCGGAGCGTGCGGACCAGCCGGATAAGGTCCGTCCCGACGGTTGCGAGAACCGGTGCATCGTGACAATCGGAGCATCGGCCGGCGGCGTCGACGCGCTGAAGAGACTTGTCCGCGATCTTTCGCCGGACATCCCGGCGGCTCTCCTCGTCGTACAGCACGTTGGTCCCACGAGTTACCTCGGCGACATTCTCGGTCGCGCTGCCAACATGCCCGTTGCAAATGCCTCCAACGGCATGAAGGTTAAAAACGGGCACATCTTCGTTGCACCGCCGGGAGCTCACCTTCTGTTACACCACGATCATATGCTGCTGCGGCGCGGGCCGCGCGAGAACCTGGCGCGCCCCGCCATCGACCCCCTGTTTCGATCGGCGGCCTGCAGCTTTGGCGGCAGCGTGATCGGCGTCGTGCTCACAGGCAGCCTCTCCGACGGCACCGCCGGCCTGCACGCAATCAAGATGTGCGGAGGCGTCAGCGTAGTCCAGGACCCCGGCGACGCTGCAGTACCCGACATGCCGCTGAGCGCCTTGCAGAATGTGGAAATCGACCATTGCGTCCCTCTGTCCGAAATGGCTGGCCTGTTGCACAGGCTTGCTTCCGAAATCGCAGGACCGACACCAGAAATCCCGTCCGGCATCCGCCTTGAGGCAGCGATTGCAGCTCAGGAGCACAGCACAATGGAATTGACCGAAGGCCAGCTTGGCGCCCCCTCGACATTTGTCTGCCCCGAATGTCATGGCCCCCTATGGGAGATCGAAGACGGGCCGATTACCCGTTACCGCTGCCACACCGGACATGCGTTCGGGGCAGACGTTTTGATGCAGGCCCAGGCTGACGATGCGGAACAGGCTCTTTGGAGCCTTCTAAGAGCGCACCAGCAGCGGGCTGAGTTGGCGAAACGTACGGCAAAACGCGAAGCCGCGCGGGAAAGACACAGCCTGGCCAGTCAAATGGCTGCGCGCGCCGCGGAATACGAAGCCGACGCGAAACTTATTGAAGAGATCATCCATCGTCGAACGCCGTGACATGCAACAGCGTTTGTCAGGGCGGGTACGTCTGCGCTGTCCCGATCGCATTTTCCTGGATCAGCCGGGTTGCCTCACCGCTTGGCATGTGGCCACGGGTGTCCAGGTCCCATGCTTTGATTGAACACCTGCACCCAAATCCAACTGCATGAATTTTATGCAAAGCAGGAACATAGAAGCATTACGCGAGTTAGGCACTGACGCACTGGACGTATCCTCGCATTCTGCGGTCTGCCGGGGTGGTCCTTGTTATGTAAACGAATGCCAGGACAATGTATCGCTCGCAGCTTTTCGTACCTCTTTTTGGCCTGCTGTTGCTGATGGGTGGCCTGTTCCACGGGCACGAGGCCATGGCGCAGGAACCCTGTCCGGCCGACCACGACAAGCTGCTTGCAGCCCTCAAAGCCAACGTGAAGGCAAGCGGCGGACCAGCCAATGGCGGCTTTGAAACCAACGAATGGGCAGCCATCGTTGCCCGTGACGGCACTGTCTGCGCGATTGCGTTCAGCGGCCCCACCCCCGACTCGCAATGGCCGGGAAGTCGGCTCATAGCAGCGGAGAAAGCCAACACGGCCAACGGTCTCAGCCTGGCTCAGATGGCCCTCTCGACGGCCAATCTCTATGCGGGGGTGCAGCCCGGGGGACCGCTATTTGGCCTGCAGGAGACCAATCCTGTCAACCAGGCCGCGGCCTATACGGGCGATCCCAAAACGTTCGGAAGCGGCGGCGACCCGCTCGTCGGCAAGCCGATCGGAGGCGTCGTGGTGTTTGGCGGCGGGCTTGCCCTCTACGACGGCAAGAGCATTGTCGGCGGCCTCGGCGTTTCAGGCGATTCCTCATGCGCCGATCACAATGTCGCCTGGCGTATCCGCGCGGCGCTCGGCTTCGACAAGGTCCCGGCAGGCGTCAATCCAAATCGCAAGGATGCCATTGTCTACGATCTGGACCCCGGCGGCAAAAGCGCTTCGGGCTGGGGCCATCCGCTTTGTGCCGGAACGGAGGCCGACATCGCGGCCGAACTCGGCGCCGGCGTGGGAGGCTCGATCAATAAATGAAAGCTATGCCGCAGTTGGCATTGACGCGCGTTGACGTAGAACGACATACCCGCAAATTGGCAGCCGGGAATTCGTTTTGCGCTATCCTTCTGGTGACGCTGCTCGCCTGCCTGCCGCTTTTGGGCGCTGCGTCCGAGCCCCCTAAAACACCAGCGATCGTACCGCCAGCCGCAGCTTCGCCACCCGATGACGGCCAATGGACGATGCCGGCCAAGAACTACGCGTCGACGCGCTTCAGCGAACTCTCCGAGATCAATGAAGGCAACGTCAAGAACCTGCAGGTCGCGTTCACGTTCTCGACAGGCGTGAACAAGGGCCAGGAAGCAGCGCCGCTGGTCGTCGGCAACACCATGTATATCGTGACGCCCTTTCCCAACTTCGTCTATGCGCTCGATCTCTCCAAGCCCGGCGCCCCGATGAAGTGGAAGTACGAACCCAATCCCGAGCCGGCGGCACAGGGAGTGGCCTGCTGCGACGTCGTCAACCGAGGGGTGGCATTCGCCGACGGGCGCATCTTTTTCAATACGCTGGACGGCCACACGATTGCCCTTGATGCGAACACGGGCAAGCCGATCTGGAACACTCATGTCGGCAACATCAACATCGGCGAGACCATCACCATGGCGCCGCTTGTGGTGAAGGGCAAAGTGCTGGTCGGCAATTCCGGCGGCGAGATGGGCGTTCGCGGCTGGGTAAAGGCGCTCGACGCCGGCGACGGTCATGTCGTCTGGATCGCCTATAGCACCGGGCCGGACAAGGACGTGCTGATCGGATCGGACTTCAAGCCGCACTACGACATGGACAAAGGCAAGGATCTTGGCGTCACGACGTGGCCGCCGGAAGCCTGGAAGATCGGCGGCGGCAACATGTGGGGCTGGATTTCCTATGATCCCGATCTGAACCTGATCTTCCACGGCACCGGCAATCCCGGACCATGGAATCCGGATTTGCGGCCGGGCGACAACAAGTGGACGTCTGGCATTTTCGCGCGCGATCCCGACACCGGCGCGGCGAAATGGTTCTATCAGTGGAGCCCGCATGACCTCCACGATTATGACGGCATCAACGAGCAGATCCTGCTCGACATGACCTGGCAGGGCAAGCCGCGCAAGGTGCTGATCCGGCCGGAGCGCAACGGCTATCTCTACATCCTCGACCGGACAACCGGCGAGGTGCTGTCGGCAAAACCGTTTGGTCCGGTCAACTCCAGCAAAGGTGTGGATCTGAAAACCGGTCGGCTGATCGTAAACCCGGACAAGAAGACCGGCACCGGCAAGGTCGTTCGCGATATCTGTCCGACGGCGTCGGGCCTCAAGGACTGGCAGCCTTCCGCGTTCTCGCCGAAGACCGGCCTGCTCTACATCCCGCACAACAATCTGTGCATGGATGAAGAAGGCGTCGAGGTGAACTACATCGCCGGCACGCCCTATGTGGGCATGAACGTCCGCGTGATACCAGGGCCCGGCGGTAATCGCGGCGCCTTCACCGCCTGGGACATCGCCGCGGAGAAACCCGCCTGGAGCCTCAAGGAGAATTTCCCGGTGTGGAGCGGCGCGGTGGTGACCGCCGGCGACGTTGTCTTCTATGGCACGATGGAAGGCTGGTTCAAGGCGGTCAGCGCCAAGACCGGAGACCTGCTTTGGCAGTTCAAGACCTCGTCCGGGATCATCGGCCAGCCCATCACCTATCGCGGTCCCGACGGGCACCAATATGTCGCCATCCTCTCAGGCGTCGGCGGCTGGGCCGGCGCAATTGTATCGGGCGATCTTGATCCGCGTGACGCCACCGCCGCGCTCGGTTTCGTCAATGCCATGAAGGATCTGAAGAACGCGACAACCTTGGGAGGCACGCTTTATGTGTTCCGGCTGCCTTGATGAATTGTACTTGACCGTAGGTCCGGCGCGAAAGGCGTGTCAACGACTGGCGATCGGCATGGCCGCCATCGCCTTCGTGTTCTTGACGGCCACAGCCGACGCACGTGAGCTGAGGGTCTGCGCCGATCCGAACAACATGCCGTTCTCCAACGCGGCCGGTCAGGGCTTCGAGAACAGGATCGCCGAAATCGTTGCGTCCGATCTCGGCGCGAAGCTGACCTATACCTGGTGGGCGCAGCGCCGCGGCTTCATCCGAAACACGCTGAAGGCCGGTCTATGCGATCTCGTGCCGGGCACGCCGAGCAACCTCGAAATGCTGCGCACCACCACGCCCTACTACCGATCGTCCTATGTCTTCGTCACCCGCAGGGACGGCCCCGACGTAGCATCGTTCAATGATCCGCGGCTGCGCGACATGCGGATCGGTGTTCAGCTCATCGGCGACGATGGCGCCAATTCGCCTCCGGTCCAGGCGCTTGGCCGCCGCGGTATCGTCGGGCACCTCGTCGGCTATCCGGTGTATGGCGATTATTCCGCCCCCAACCCGCCGGCGCGCATCGTCGAAGCGGTGGCGAGTGGCGAGATCGACCTTGCCGTGGTCTGGGGCCCCCTCGCCGGCTACTTCGCCGCCAGGCAGAAGGTGCCGCTCCGCATCACGCCGGTTTTGCCCCGCATCGACGGACCGCAACTGCCGATGATCTACGACATCTCGATGGGCGTCCGCCGCGAAGACGATGCGCTGCGCGGCGATGTCAATGGTGCCCTGTCCAGGCACAAGGTCGAGATAGATGCCTTGCTGTCACAGTATGGCGTGCCGCGCCTCGATGCCCCGGGGAGCCCGGTGCGATGAGAGCCGTTGTGGCCATGCTCCTGTTTCCAGTCCTGGCGCTCGCTGCCTGCCAGCGCGAGGAACGTGACACGCGCCCGCAATCGGCGCTCGGATCGGGCGAGCAGCCGACGCCTGTGACCACGCTGGAGCCCGGCGGACAGCGCCCCCCCGCCAGCGATAACAAGGCGGCGAGCTTCGAGGCCAACGCCTTCCATATGAGCGAAGGGAAACGGCTTTTCGGCTGGTTCAACTGTTCGGGATGCCACGCCAATGGCGGCGGCGGCATGGGGCCGGCCCTGATGGACCAGAAGTGGCTCTATGGCAGCTCGATCGAAAGCATCCATGCCACGATCCGCGACGGTCGGCCAAACGGCATGCCGAGCTTCCGCGACAAGATTCCCGACGACCAGATCTGGGAGCTTTCGGCTTTCGTGCGCTCGCTGAGCGGCAACGCGCCGTCTTCCGCCGCGCCGCAACGCAATGACGACATGATGGCGCATCCGTCGGAAAACCGCATGCCCGACGCGGCCACGCTGGGGAAGTCGCCGTGAAACGTCTCGTCTCGATGGCGTTCGCCACCGCCGGCGCTCTGTTGCTCCAGGGATGCGCGGGCTGGCAATCCGCCCTCGACCCGAAAGGTCCCGCGGCGAGCGAACTGGCATGGCTGATCTGGTTCTTCACCGCGCTCTGCGCCGTGGTGTGGGTGCTGGTGATGATCGCCCTCGTCGTGCCCTTGATGATGCGGTCGCGCGCGCAGGCGGAGCCGCTCGCGATCAAGGCCGGCGCCGACGACCGGAAGCTGCGCGCGGTGATGACCGCCGTCGGGTTGACCGCCATTGTCCTGATCGGACTGACCTTGCTGAGCTTCTTCGCCAACAGGACGCTCGCCGCGATCGGCTCGGATGCCGCACTGACCATTCGGGTCACCGGCCATCAATGGTGGTGGGAGGTGCGCTATGAGGATGCCACGCCAAGCCGCATCCTGACCACGGCGAACGAGATCCATATCCCCGCCGGGGAGCCGGTGCGGCTTCTTCTGACCTCGACCGACGTCATCCATTCCTTCTGGATCCCGAGCCTTTCGGGCAAGCTCGACCTCATTCCCGGCCACATGAACGTGCTCGACCTCAAGGCAGACAAGCCTGGTGTTTACCGAGGTCAATGCGCCGAGTTCTGCGGGGCGCAGCACGCAAACATGGGTACCTTCATCATCGCCGAGCCGCGTGCGAAGTTCGACGCTTGGTGGAACGACCAGTTGCAGCCGGCAGCTACTCCGACGGGGGACGAGGCCAAGGCCGGCCAGGATCTGTTTCTGAAGCGCCCTTGCGTGATGTGTCACAGAATAGGCGGCACGCCTGCCGGAGGAACGGTCGCCCCCGACCTCACCCATATAGCCAGCCGGCAGACGCTTGCCGCCGGGACATTGACGATGAGCCGCGGCAACCTCGCCGCCTGGATAGCCGACCCACAGGGCATCAAGCCCGGATCCCACATGCCGGTGGTGGAACTCAGCGGCGACGAACTCAACGCCATGGTCGCCTATCTCGAGGCGCTTAAATGAGCAGCGCGGATCTCACAAGCGAACGCGACCTGCCGCGCGAAACGCCCGCCACAGGCGACGTCGCACCCGAGCATGACGGACCGCGCGACACCGGCATGGACGATGCCAGCCTGGATCGCTGGCTGGCGCGGACATGGCGCACGCCCCCCGGCATCATCGGCGCGCTGTCGAGCGTCGACCACAAGGTCGTCGCACGGCGCTATCTGATCACCGCCTTCGTGTTTCTGTGCCTGGGCGGGCTCAACGCTGTCGCCATGCGCATCCAGCTCTCAGGGCCGCAGCGCGGTCTGATCGGCCCGGACCTCTACAACCAGCTGTTCACGATGCATGGTGTGACCATGATGTTCCTGTTCGCCGTGCCCATCGTGCAGGCGACAGGCATCTATCTCGTCCCGCTGATGGTCGGCAGCCGCAACATCGCCTTTCCCCGCCTGAATGCGTTCAGCTACTGGATCTATGTTTCGGGCGGCATATTCGCCTGGGTGTCTTTCGCGCTCAACATGGCGCCCGACGTCGGCTGGTTTGCTTATGTGCCGCTGTCAGGCCCCGAATTCGCGCCGGGCAAGCGGGCCGACGTCTGGGCCCAGATGATCACTTATACAGAAGTATCCTCCCTGGCCGTCGCGGTGGCAACCATCGTCACCGTGTTCAAGCAGCGAGCCCCCGGCATGTCGCTGGACAGGATTCCGCTCTACGTCTGGGCAATGCTGGTTACCTCCTTCGTCGTCGTCTTCGCCATGCCCGCGGTGATGATCACCTCGACCTTCCTGATCCTCGACCGGCTGGTCGGCACACATATCTTCAACCCGGCCGAGGGCGGCGACGCACTGCTCTTCCAGCATCTGTTCTGGTTCTTTGGCCATCCCGAGGTCTACATCATCTTCCTGCCGGCGACGGGCATGGTCTCGGCGATCATCCCGGTCTTCGCCCGGCGTCCCGTGTTCGGGCATCTCGGGCTGGTCCTGTCGCTGATCGCCGTCGGCTTCCTTTCGTTCGGCCTCTGGGTCCATCACATGTTCGCGACGGGACTACCCAAGCTCGGCGCCAGCTTCTTCACCGCGTCGAGCATGCTGATCGCCATCCCCAATGGCGTTCAGATCTTCTGCTGGCTGGCGACCTTGTGGGACGGCAGGCCGGTGATCCGCACGCCGCTGCTGTTCGTGTTCGGCTTCTTTTTCATCTTCGTCATCGGCGGCCTCACCGGCGTCATGCTCGCTTCGGTGCCGCTGGACCTCCAGGTGCACGACACCTATTTCGTCGTCGCCCATTTCCATTACGTGCTGATCGGCGGTTCGGTCTTCCCGCTGCTGGGCGCGGCCTATTTCTGGTTCCCCAAGATCAGCGGCCGCATGATGAGCGAGCGTCTCGGGCGCTGGCATTTCTGGCTGGCTTTCATCGGCTTCAACGCGGCTTTTTTCCCAATGCATCTCGTCGGGCTCTGGGGCATGCCACGAAGGGTCTACACCTATCCGGCCGAGCTTGGCTGGGGCAACATCAACCTGTTCATCAGCGCCGGCGCGGTGCTCTTTTTCCTCAGCTTCGTACTGTTCACGTTCAATCTTGTACACGGCGCGTTGAAGGGCGCACTGGCCGGAAACAATCCCTGGGATGCCGGTACGCTCGAATGGGCGACGTCTTCGCCGCCGCCAAGCTATAATTTCGCGCGGATACCGATTGTCACACATGTCGAGCCGCTCTGGGCCGAACGCGAGGCGCTGCCTGTGGCGACCGGACTCCGCGTCGATGTCCGTGAGCTGTTGATCTCAACCGTGGCGGAAGCCCACCCCGACATTCGCGAGAAATCGGCGACACCGTCGATCTGGCCGCTGCTGGCGGCAATCGCCGTCGGCGGTACGTTTGTCTATTCGATCTTCACGCCCTGGGCGATCGTCTGGGGCGCTGCGCCGATTGCCATCACCTTGATCGGCTGGTTCTGGCCCAAGGACGACCCGGAGGATGAGGGATGAGTGAGCGTCCCAACTTGGATCTTTCCGCCCTCCCGACCTTTGGACATGGCCCCCGCAGTCCGACCTGGTGGGGAACGCTCGGCTTCATGGCACTGGAGGGGATGGGCTTCGCGCTGGCCGCGGGCGCTTATCTCTATCTCGCGACCTTGTGGCCCAACTGGCGTCTAAGCGCCCCGCACCCCAACCATTGGCCCGGAACGATCGTCACCATCCTGTTCATTATCAGCGTGGTGCCGAATCACATCCTCCACGGCCATGCCAAGCAATGCGCGATCGTGCCGGTGCGGATCGGGCTGGTGGTGATGTCGCTGCTCGGTCTGGCCCCGCTTGTCGTGCGCTGGTTCGAATTCCCGGCGCTGAACATCTACTGGGACACGAACGCCTATGGTTCGATGCTCTGGGTGCTGCTCGGGCTGCACACCACACACCTGATCACCGATGTCGGCGACACCATCGTTTTGACGGTGCTGATGTTCACACGCCATGGCTATAGCGGCCGGCGCTTCGGCGATGTCGGCGACAATGTCTTCTATTGGGATTTCGTGGTGCTGACCTGGATCCCGATCTATCTGCTCATCTACTGGATGCCGAGGCTAGGCTGATGCGTGCGTTGAAAATGGGAACGTCCTGGGCTGGTCTTCTGTCGGGGCCGATGGCTTGGGCAATCTCGACGCAGCTGAACTACGCACTCGTACCATGGCAGTGTAACCGCCAGGTGCCGGTGGTGCTTCCCGTGGCACTGGTGCTCGCCGTGCTTTCGCTGCTCGGCGGTGCCTTGTCATGGCGGGCGAAGCGGCAGGGCGGCGCCGCCTTCAAGCCTGAGCGCACGCGCAGCACCGAGCAGTTCGTCGCCGATCTCGGCATGCTTGCGGCATTGCTGTTTGCCCTCGTCATCATCATGCAAGGCAGCGCGGCTCTCATTCTCGACGAGTGCCTGCGATGAGCTTCGACGCGTTCTTCTCGACCTCGATCTGCTACGGCGCCGGCGCGCCCGAGGCCGGATGGACGCTCGCATTTCCCATCACGTTTCCGCTGGCCGCGATTGCCTTCCTTTATGCCATCGGAGCGACTCGGTTGTGGCGCCGCAGCAGCCGAGGCCGTCCCGAGCGGATGCGGCAGGCGTTGTTGTTCGCCGCCGGTTGGGGCGTGCTGACGGCAGCACTGGTCAGCCCCATCCATGCGCTCGGCGAGCGGGTGTTTGCCGCCCATATGATCGAGCATGAACTGCTGATGGCGGTGGCGGCGCCTCTCCTTGTCGCCGCGTGCCCAGGCGCAGTCCTGCTCTGGTCCTTGCCGGCCTCACTTCGCCGCGGAACGGGCAAGCTCACGCGCGCAAAGACGCTGCAATCGGTTTGGGCCCTGGTGATCCGCCCCCTCAACGCGACGATCATTCACGGCGTCGCCATCTGGATCTGGCACATTCCGGCGTTGTTCCAGGCAGCGCTCCAGCAGGGCTTTCTCCATTATGCCCAGCATGCGAGCTTCCTCGGCACAGCCTTGCTGTTCTGGTGGGCGCTCCTACCGCGCCCCGGTCGACAGCAAACCTATGGCAACTCCGTCATGCATCTTTTCTTCACCTCGCTTCATACCGGCCTGCTCGGTGTCCTGCTGCTGATGTCGCCCAAACTCTGGTATCCGGAGAATGGCGCCGGCGCGGCATTGTGGGGAATGACCGCGATCGAGGACCAGCAGCTCGCCGGATTGGTAATGTGGGTTCCGGCAGGCTTGATCTATGGCGGCGCCGCCTTGCTGCTCGCCGGCCTGTGGATAAGCAGCAGCGCAACCAGGGAGGCAACACATGCGCTCCGACCTGGGTAGGCTGATCGGGGGCGCCCTTGCCGCAATCCTGCTGCTGGCTGCGGCTGTCGCAGCGGCGACTTTGTGGTCCGACAGGCGCGAGCGCGTCCGGCACGAGTCGGATGCGGCGACCGGCGGCGTAGGCGCCCGCGCCATTCCAATCATGACGGCGAATGGCTGCTCCGGCTGCCATACGATACCCGGCGTGCCGGGCGCGCAAGGCCAGGTCGGACCCCGCCTAGACGGTGGCCTTGCCGACAGGGTCTTTATCGGTGGCCTGCTGGCAAACAATCCGGAGAACATGATCCGCTGGATACGCTCGGCGAGGGAAGTCAATCCGCACACGGCCATGCCGTCGACGAGGATCACCGAGCAACAGGCGCGGGACATCGCCGCTTATCTCTATGCTTTGAGGTAAATCAGCCCTCGCCGCCGCGCCGAGACCACAAGCCGCGGCCGGGATCGTAGCCGATGACCGCCGCGAGGAAGAAGGCGATGAGGCAGCCAAGGACCACAATCGCGGCGACAGGATCGAACCGCAGATAGAGCGCGAAGCGTATCAGCTCGACCGCCGAGCTGAACGGGTTCCAGGCGGCGATTGTTGCCAGCACCGGTCCCGCCTCGGCAAGCCGCCACAGCGGATAGAGCGCCGTCGAGGCAAAGAACACCGGAAAGATGACGAAATTCATGACACCGGCAAAGTTCTCCATCTGTGTCGAAACCGAGGAGACAAGCAGGCCGAACGCGCCAAGCATCAGGCCCGCCAGCACGAGCGCCGGAAATACCGCGACGTAGCCGAGAACGGGCGGCCGCACATCCCAGAAACGCGCGATCAACAGAAACAAATAGACCAGCGGCACGCCGACGATCACGCTGGCCAGCAGGCGCGCCGCAAGCAGGTACCAGCGCGGCAATGGTGCGGTCAGCAACAAGCGCATGCTGCCCATCTCGCGATCGTAGACCATTGCCAGCGAACTCGCCATGGCATGGAAGAGCAGCATCATGGCCGCTAGCCCGGGCACCACATACACGTCATAGAGAACATAGGTCTGGTAGGGTGGCGTGATCGACAGACCGAGAACGGAGCGGAAGCCAGCGGCAAAGATTGCCAGCCAGACCAGCGGCCGTACCATCGCCGAGAGCAGCCGGCCGCGTTGCCGCAACGTGCGCAGCATCTCCCTGCGCAGGATGCCGTTGAGCGCGCGCACCGCGTGAGACGTTTTCATTCGGACTCCGTCAGCGACGCGAAGGCCTCGCCCGTGCTCGCTACACCGAGATCGGTAGCCAGGCGATCGGCGCGGCCGGCCCACCGCATTGTGCCTCGATGCAGCACCACCACATCGTCATCCGCCGTTAGTTCTTCCAGAAAATGTGTTGCCCACAGGACGGCAATGCCGCGCTCGCGGCAAAGCTCCCGCACGTGCCGCTCGAGCGCGCGGCGGCCCGGCACGTCGAGCCCGGTGGTCGGCTCATCCAGCAGCAAAAGGCGTGGGCTATGCATCAGAGCGCGTGCTATCTCGACACGGCGACGCTGCCCCCCGGAAAGCGCTCGGGCAGGATCGTCGATCCTGTCCAGCACGTCCAGCCGGCCGAGTTCGTGGATGGAGCGCTCCTTGCTCAAGGCCTGGCTAAGCCCATGCAAGGCCGCGTGGTAACGCAGGTTCTCGCCGGCCGTCAGATCGAGATCGAGGGTCGGCAACTGGAAGACGACCCCCATCTGCGCCAACGCGGCGGACGGGTTGACATCCATCGCCTGGTCGAAGACATGCACCGAGCCGGAGCGGGCGTGATAAAGACCGGTGATCAGCGAGAACAACGTCGTCTTGCCGGCGCCATTGCGGCCTAGCAAGATGCACATCCTGCCTTGGGCCACAGAGAAAGAGACGCCGTCGAGAACCCGCCGGTTTCCGAAACTATGGCCCAGATTCTCGACCGACAAGGCGTTCATGGCCCGATCACGACGCCCCACGGCCCCCGCCCTACCGGCAGCGATTTCACCACCTCCTGGTTTTCCAGGTCGATAAACGAAATATCGCCGGAATTCCCGTTTGCGCTGACCAGGCGCTTCTGGTCGCCGGAGAGCGCAACGTGCCAGGGTCGTTGACCAACAAGGTAGAGCCGACGGACCGTCAACATTTTCACATCGACTTCCGCAATCCTGTTAGCGGGGCCGAGCGCCACATAGACGGTCGTGCCATCGCGGGACGTCGCCATGCCGACCGCCTGCACACCCTCGCGTCGTATACCCGGCACCTCGAACTCGACTTTGCCGGTCTGCGCGCGCGTTGCCGTGTCGAAGACGGTGACAGTGCCCCGGATCTCCGAGGACACCCAGAATTGCTTACCGTCCGGCGAGAATAAAGCCGCGCGCGGCCGGGTATCGACCAGCAGATTGTCGACGAGTTCAAGCGTGCCTGCGTCGATCAGATGCACCATGCTGGTGGTCTCCGAAGTGCAGGCGACATAGCGGCCGTCGGCGCTGGCCGCCATTCCTTCCGGTTCGACGCCGACATCCACGGTGCCGATGACCTTGGCCGCGGCGATGTCCACCACCGACACCAGATTGTCATTCTCGTTGGCGACGAACAGCCGCTTGCCATCGGGATGGACTGCGAAGAATTCCGGATCGGCTCCCGAGGGCAATTCGCCGACGACCCGCCGCTGCGCGACGTCGACCACGTCGATGCGGTTGTCGTCGCCTTCCGCGACGAAAAGCATCTTGTTATCGATCGACAGCGCCAGCCCGCGCGGACGGCGGCCGACATCGATCGTCGCCAGCAAAGTCATTGTCACGCCGTCGACGACCGCGACGGTATTATCCTGCTCGTTGGAAACGTAGATGGTCTCGGCGGCGGCGGGAGCAGCAAGAGCGAACGCCGCCAACAACAGCGTCATCAGAACTTGCATGTGCTCTCCTCCAGGTCGATGCCCAGCGTGTCGAGCGGCGTGCGCTGATGCAGGAAGCCCGGTTGCGGTGAGCTGGAAATCAAGAGGCGAGGCCCGGCGATCAAAATGGGCTGGCGCATCTGTCCGTCCCAGGGACGGAAACTAAGCCCCTGCCCTTTGAAGCCAGCGAGAAGAAACGCGTCGCCGCGTATGTATCTGCCGATTGCCGCAGGATCGAGACTGTGCAGGCGCGTCGCCGCTTCGCCGATACTGCGCACAGCGAGCCAGGCCGCGTAGTCGCCGGGCAACATCCAGCGCCCTGCCTGCCTGTGGAAACGGTCCTGCAGTTGCGTGGCGCCCCATTCCTCGCTGACAGCGCTCCAGCCTGTGGCGACCAGCCCTTGCGTGCCGGCGACGATTCTAGGCAGCGCGGTGCGGCCCTCCAGATAGGCGCCGAATTCATCCGCCTCGTCGGCGACCACGAGCACATCATAGTCGCTGACCTGCGTGACCGCTGGTATTTCGGTCTGCAGCGTGACATGCCCGGTATCGGCACGTCCGTTGGCGGGCCTGAATGTCCACGGCTGGTCGGTCGTGATCTCGGCTCCGAAGCGAGCCGCCGCCCGTCGAAAGGCCGCCGCCATCGCCTCATCCTGCGGATGCGGCCCCACAAGCAGGAACCAACGCTGCCAGCGTTTCCAGGCGAGATATTGCGCCAGCCCGTCGGCGAGCATGGCGCGGCTCGGGATCGTGTGCAGCACGTTCTGACGGCAGTCCTGCTGGCGAAGCACGTCGTCCGGCGCCCGGCTGTTGAGCAACGTCATCTGCTCGGCACCGGGCGCGGCACTGGCCTGTAGAAGCTGACTGGCGTCGAGATCGGCGACGACAAAGGCGATGCCGGCATCGGCGAATTGTCTTACCGCGTCGTCCGGCGTTTCGGTTGGTTTCAATATTCTTTCCTCCAGCCGAAATTTCTGCCCAAGAAACCGGCCGGTGCTTTCGTCGTCGGCAATGCCGAGCCGTGCGCCTTGCAGGCCGTCATCGGTGACGGTTTCATCAAGGGGTCCAAGGGGCAGAGCCGGTTTGCGCTCCTGGCCGATATACCCGATCACCATCGTCTGTTGCTCGGTGGCGCCAGGGCCGGTGATCAGCAAAAGAAAGAGAAGGCCCAGCAACAGTCTCATTGTGTCGCCCCCAGCCCAAACCGCGACGATCCCGCTTCATCGCCACCAGAGATTGCGACATCGCGCACGATGCGCGCAGGCGATCCCTCCAGAACAATAACCCGATCCCCCAGCGACGAGGCATATGCGAGATCATGCGTAACCAGCAGCGTGGTAGTCCGCCGACTGGCGAAACAATCCTGCAGCAGGCGGCGCATGGCTTGCGCGGTCGCCTCGTCGAGTGAAGCGAATGGCTCGTCGAGGAGCAGGAGCGCAGGCTCCACGGCGAGCGCCCGGGCAAGCGCTACGCGCCGCGCCATGCCGCCCGAGAGTCGCTGCGGATAGCTCTTCTCATTGCCTTTCAGGCCGACAGCGGCAAGCCACCGGGCCGCATCGGGCGCGCGATCCGGGATGGCCATCTCTACATTGCGCAAGGCGGTGAGCCAGGGCAGCAGCCTCGGTGTCTGGAACAGCATGCCTATCGGAAGCGGTCGTCCGCTCACGCTGCCGCGAAATTCGCGGTCGACGCCCGAAACGATCGACAGCAGCGTCGACTTGCCGACACCGGAAGGGCCGGTCAGGACGCAGACCTGTCCGTCGGCTATATCAAGCGACAGCGCGCGAAAGATCGTCCGGCGCTGTCCGTCGTCACCGGGGAAAGTCTTGTCCTCGATCCTGATCCTCAGCATCAGCGTCGCCAGGCGAACAGACGACGTTCCAACGGCACAAGCAGTCCATACTCTATGGCAAGCATCACAACGCCGAAGCTGATCGCATAGGCAAGGATGTGGGTGACGTCGAAGTTCTGAAAATAGACCTGTAGCTGGAACCCGACGCCGTTGGAGCGGCCGAGCAGTTCGGCGAGCAACACGATCTTCCACGTTAGTGCCAGCCCGCTGCGCAGGGTGACGAGAAAGAACGGCGCCAATTGCGGCAGCACGACATGCTGCAGCTTTGCAGCACGCCCGAAGCGATAGAGCTCAGCCATTTCGGCAAAGTCCTTGTCCAGCCGGCTGGCGCCTTCACGAATAGTCACCACGACATTGGGGATCTTGTTGAGCGCGACCGCAAGGACAAGCGCAGTCTCGGCAAGACCAAGCCAGATATAAATTAGAATGACCGTGATCAGCGCCGGCATGTTGAGGAGTAACACGATCCAAGGCCTCATCCATATGTCGGCTCTGTGCGAGCGGCCTGCCGCGTAGCCAAGGGCCGCGCCGACGACTATTGCCGACCCGAGGCTTGCCACGACGCGCGCAAGCGAGATGCCCAAATGGTATGGCAGCTCGCCCCGAACCGCTTCGTGCAGGAGAACCGAAACAACCTGGACCGGACCAGGAAACAGCCGATCGGCGGCGATTGATGATGCAATCTGCCAGACGAGCACCATGGTCAGCAATGCCGCAGTGGATTGACAACGCTGCATTGTGATGGGGAACGCTGGGACATCAGTCATTGGCGCGAGCTCAAGCCGGTATGGCCCGGAAGACACCAGGATCGAGGCTCGTCGCCTTGCCGACCAGATCCTCGCCGCCCAATTCGGCCAGGATTGCAAACAACCGGGCCGCGCCATCACGTTCGTCTTTGCCGAACCGACGAGGGATTCCGGCTCGATAGGCGGCGCGTAACGCCGCCTGTAGGTGAGGATCGTCCGTGCCCAATTGGGGCGCGAGCACCCGCCATTCGTCGTCCGAAGACTCGAGCAGCGACTTCGCTGCCGCGGTCGCGCTCGTGAATCGCGCGAGGGCTATCGGGTTGGCCCGCGCCCAGCTTTCATGGAAGACGTAGCCGAGCATCGGCAAGTCCACGGATACGCCAAGCCCCTGCAGGATTTGCGCGACACTGAGCAGAGGCCTTGCCCCCTCCGACTCGAGACGGGCGGCGAAATTCCAGAACGTCAGCAGTGCATCCAGTCGCCCCGCCAGAAATTCCTGCTCCAACAAGGGCGGCGCGCCGAACACTGGCTCCACCTCTTCAGCAAGATCGCGCTTCACCTGACGGAGGCCGAGCGCGCGCAACAGGATCCAGCTTTTGTCCAGCGGACCACCTGCGATCCCCAGCCTTTTGCCCTTGAGGTCCGCAAGAGTTCGAATGGGCGAGCCTTGCGGCAGTTCCAGCGCGCCGACGGCACGAGAATAGGGATAGAAGACCAGATCGGCGCCTTCGCTGCGCTGGCGCATGACCCAAACCCAATCCGAAACGATGACGTCGACGCTGCCCGCCAGCAATGCGGTCTTACCGGCTTCGGTACCGGCAAGCCGCTGAGCCTCGATTGATACGCCGTGCACGGTGTCCAACGCATGTCGCCGCATGACGTCAACTTCCCACGCGGCGGTGCCAAATCCCAGCACGCCAAATCGCACGAGCGGCGATGGCTGTGGCGCGGCTTCTGCGGGAGCACCCAATAGCCAGCAACAAATACCCGCAAGAGCGGCCCGCCGTGAGATGTGACCCTGATCATGCCGGGTCAGCCATTCGCCTGGAAGGGTAGCAGTCAGCACGGGCGCACCGGGTGTGAAGGAACTTTCCTAACGCCGTGGCGGCAGGAATGTTCCTCGATGGTGCATGGAACCAACGGGAAAGCACCTAAGGTCCGTTTTTCAGCTCGTATGGCAGTCCGGGGTCTTGTTCAGGCGAACAGAAGAAGGTGTCAGGGGCTACGGTCCGCTCTTGGCATCATCGACCTCCAACGCGTCCATTACAGGTGCCCGATCGCTCTTTTCGGAGCTCGGGCTCTGCACCCCGGACCCGGCGTTCTTGATCGCTTGCACGATAGCATCTTCGATGTTTCCGAGTTCGTCCTCCCTTACTTCACGCCCATAACCAGCCACCTCGGCATCTTGCTCGAATTGCTGAGCGAGCACCGCGACGCTGACTTCCTCTCGACCAGGAAGTGTGCCGACATTCTCCTGTAGCCAGTTTTGAAAAAACTCTCTGGTCGCGCTCATCTCAGACCACCCTTTCGCCAAACTAAGCGCGACGGTGAGCCGAAGTTCCATGATGCGTTCACTTTCCCAGTGGCGCTGTACTCGCAGCGTTGGGAGCCACGAGGTTTTTGCAGGCTTGATGAGGCAGTGGCCTTTCTCTTCACGACTGGTTGGAGTTCACTCTTATTGCGCAGTGTGCATCCTGATTGCGTCCATTTCGACCCTGTGGAAC
Source organism: Mesorhizobium sp. LSJC269B00 (assembly GCF_000502815.1). Lineage (NCBI taxonomy): Bacteria > Pseudomonadati > Pseudomonadota > Alphaproteobacteria > Hyphomicrobiales > Phyllobacteriaceae > Mesorhizobium > Mesorhizobium sp. LSJC269B00. Next base: position 66,714 of record NZ_AYVN01000004.1, on the reverse strand, counting down.
AAGCTCGTTGAGTTGAAGTTAGGCCCGATGCCAAGCTTTTCGGGCGCACAAGTTTTTGACGTTGCCATCGTCGGCGGCGGCCCCGCGGGGCTCGCTGCAGCCATGTATTTAGCCAGGTTTCTGCGTTCGGTGATCTTGCTCGACGCGGGGCATGCGCGTGCCAAGCTCATCCCAAAATCCCGTAACTGTCCCGGCTTCCCCGACGGCATCAGCGGGGAAGAACTGCTCGGCCGCCTACGAGCCCAGGCACAGCTATACGGCGCGAGCCTTGTCCATGGTTGCGTAGGCCACGCCGAAAAACGCGAGGGGTTTTTTGTTCTGACGACCACCTGCGGGATTGTCCAAGCAAGGCGCGTGATTCTGGCAACGGGCATTGTGGACAAGGCACCTCCCATCGAAAGACTGGAGGAGGCGATCGCAACCGGCATTGTCAGACTGTGCCCGGTTTGCGATGCATATGAGGCCCGGGGTAGCCGCATCGGCGTTGTTGGTCCGGAGCATCTCGCCGTCAGGGAGGCTCTGTTCCTGAAGGGATATGGCAGTCAGGTCGCCTTGCTCGCCAATAACCAGGATGATGTTTCCGAAGCTGCCCGCGGCGCCGCCTTGGCAGGCGGAGTTGAAATCTGGGACGCTGTCGATGACCTGATCCCTCGACGAACCGGGTTCGATGTCGTCATGGCCGAGGGCGCCCCGATGCGCAACATCGATGTGGTGTACCCTTCAATGGGCAGCGACGTACGCTCCGAACTCGCGGTTGCTCTGGGGGCTAACTGTGACGCAGAAGGCTATGTCCTGGTCAACCGACACCTTGAGACTTCAACGCCAGGACTCTATGCCATTGGCGACGTGGCCGAGGGGCTCAATCAAATTGCTGTTGCGTTCGGAGACGCCGCCAAGGCTGCAACTCACATTCATAACGACCTCCGCGATTGCGCCGAGCCGGCGACGAACTTCCGGCGAAGTTGACCTGCAGATGCGAACGCACCGTACCGGCTCACCTTTGGCTGCGTTGATGCCCGGAACCTGTTCCACCCGGCGTGAGACTACCGGCTTCGGCTTTGCTAGAGTTCTCCCAGGCGCAGCCGCTGGGTTGATGGACGGGCACGCGCTGGCGAACGGCTGGAGGAAGGAATGAAAATTCTCGTCACCGGCGCGTCAGGTCTGATTGGAGCCGCGCTTTGCGCGCGCCTGGCCGGCGAGAGTCATGAAGTGGTTCGCGTGCTTCACCACGCAGACACTGGCGTCCACCCGGAGATCCAAACCGTTTCCCTGGATATGGCGCGGGCCTTGCGACCTCAGGACTGGACCCCCTATCTCGCCGGTGTGGACGCCGTCGTAAACTGTGCCGGCGTCCTGCAGGATAGTGCCCGGGAAAACACCCGGCATGTCCATTCTACCGGCGCCTCGGCTCTCTTCACCGCGTGTGAGCACGCAGGTGTGAATAAGGTGATCCACTTTTCTGCCATCGGGGTCGATCGCCAGCAGCCGTCCGCCTTTTCCGCCAGCAAGGTCGCCGGCGATGAAGCACTGATGGCACGTAGCCTTGACTGGGTCATCCTGCGCCCCTCCGTAGTGCTGGGAAGGCCGGCCTTCGGCGCAAGTGCACTTTTTCGCGGCCTCGCGGCGTTGCCGCTCTTGCCGTTGATGCCCGACACGGGCCGTCTCCAAGTCGTCCAACTCGATGACGTCATCTCCACCGTCCTGTTCTTCCTCAAACCCGGTAGCCCATCGCACCTCACGCTGGACCTCGCTGGGCCAGAGGCACTTCCGATGAGCGAGGTCGTGGGTCGCTATCGCCGCTGGTTCGGATGGAGCAGTGCTCGGGAGTTCATCTTGCCCAATTGGGCCGCAGCTATCTTGTACAGGTTCGGGGATGCCGCGGCTCAGCTGGGCTGGCGCCCGCCGATGCGCAGCAATGCAGCAAAAGAGATTGCCCGTGGCGCTGTCGGCGATCCCCAGCCGTGGATGACGGCGACCGGCATTCAACCATCAAGTCTTACATCTGCACTGCGTTTAAATCCAGATCGGAAGAGCACACGTCTGAACTCCNATCATTTCCCTCACCGCCGGCTGGCGCAGCGGAGTTGACTTGCTGATTGGCACTGCTGCCGGCCCCTTGGCCGAACCGGCGGTAGTCGCCGGCGCGCTGGCTGACATCGCAGTCGGGGCGCTTGTCGCCTGGCGCCCAACCAGCCGGCTTGGTCTTTTCGGCGCAATCGCGGTATCGCTTTTCTATGCGACCGCTGGGAGCATTCTGCGGCCGGATCTTTGGCTTGAGCCACTCGGGCCGCTGATCAAAATCCTCCCGATCCTCGTTCTGCATTTTGCAGCGCTGGCCATTCTGGAGGAACGCTGATGATGTACTTCGTGCTTAAATACCTGCACGTGATCGGCGCTGCTGTGCTGCTCGGAACTGGTGCCGGCATTGCTTTTTTCATGCTTTTGGCACACCGGACCGGGAATGCCGCGACGATCGCAGCCATCGCCCGAATTGTCGTGCTGGCTGATTTCCTGTTCACGGCTACGGCCGTTGTCGCACAACCTCTGACCGGACTGGGCCTCGCTAGGGTTGCGGGGTATTCGCTGTCCGAAGGATGGATCGTTCTCTCGATCCTGCTCTACATCTTAACGGGCCTGTTCTGGCTGCCTGTCGTGTGGATGCAGATCGAGATGCGAAATCTAGCCACACAGGCCGCACTCTCCAACCAACCTCCTCCCGAGCGCTACCATCAGCTGTTCAGACGCTGGTTTGTCTTCGGCTTCCCAGCTTTCGGCGCCGTGCTCGCCATTTTCTGGCTGATGATTGCGCGCCCGGCAATCGAGTGGTCATCGTTGTAGCTGCGATCGGCAAGCACTGCGCCGTGAATTCATCCGTCGCGCCTAGCTGGCTCGTGCCGGCGCGATGCACTGCGGTCGGGAACCACGGTCACTGCCGCGAGTTCTTTCGCATGGCCAATCATCCCGTCACCGGCGTGCTTACTTCAATCGGCACATTAACCTCCCGCCCCGCGGCATTCCTGATCCTGTTGGTCTACGCAATCCTTTGGATGATCTTCGAGCGACAAACCCTGGACTGGCATGGAGCGGCTACCTTGTTTACGTGGGCCATGACGCTGTTCATCCAGCGTGCCGAGCACCGCGACACTCAGGCCATTCACGCCAAACTGGATGAGATCCTGCGATCAGACCACAATGCCTCGAACATCACGCGGATCGACGATGAAGAGCCCGAGGAAATCGAAAAACACCGCCACCGCAAGCAGCAGGACGACTGATGAGCGGCGTTTTGGTTTCACGGCAGGACGAGTAGCGGGTTTCCAGCTTTTGACGCCTATCCAGCCCCGCCGCCTCCTGCGCTCAGGCCCAGGCCTTCGATCCTTGCTGCGACTGTGGTTCAGCGACCGAAGGATCGGAGCCCTCTATTGTTCCACCGCATCCAGAAAAATTTGCCCGAGAACCAGGTCAGGCAAATCGGCCGGCTCGAAGTGCGTCATTCGCCCTTCTGGTTGCGCTCGACGAACTTGTTGAAACGGCTGGTTTGTCCGTCACCAGTCTTGGACTGATAAAGAAAGGCCAGATCGTTCTCGTCGAATATGCGGAAGAACTCGTCCCATTCGACCGGCTCGAATGCTTCCTCGGGTTTGCCGAAGTCGATCCGCAGGATGCCGCCCGCGCCTTTGGTGCGAACCACTGCCGGCCGTCCATCCCGCTCCTCCGCCCATTTGCGGATTTCGTCGTGATTGGTGGTCGTTTGCGACTGGGACATTGAAATCTCCTTTGATCATCGGCGTTGCCAACATCGGGCACCGTCGGGGCTGCCGGCGTCCTAACAGCACAAGGGCGGCAATGTTCCGGCACGGCGCGGCGAGCGCGATGTGGCTGCTTCCGAACGAAGCCGGCCAAAGGAACTTTGTTGAAGCCAAGGGAACAAACCTTTTGCCGAAAAGTTCGGGTCGCCAAGATTACCTGTCTGAGGAGTGGTCGTGAAACGGATATTGGTTACAGGGGGCTGCGGCTTCATTGGCCGGCATGTCGCCCAGGAACTCATCGAGCAGGATTATTCGGTTCGCATTTTGGATGTGCTGCTGGAGCAGGTGCACGCAGGCGAAACAGTCGCCCTTCCCGCCGGGGCCGAGCTGATCAAGGGCGACATTCGGGACCGGGAGGCGGTCGCCAAGGCGCTGGAAGGCGTTGACGCGGTCATTCATCTAGCCGCGGAAGTCGGCGTCGGACAGTCGATGTACGAGATCGCGCGCTATGTCGGCACCAACGATCTCGGCACCGCGACGCTGCTTGAGGCGCTGATCAAACACCCGGTCGAGCGCATTGTCGTCGCCTCATCGATGAGTGTCTATGGCGAGGGCCTCTATGCTACATCGGACGGCCGGCGCATCGACAATGCCCGGCGCAAGGCGAGCGACATCAAAAACGGACAGTGGAATCCGCTGTCGCCGGAAGGCGAACCCCTCTCCCCCCTGCCGACGGACGAGGAAAAGCCGGTCGATCTCGCCTCTATCTATGCACTGACGAAATACGCCCAGGAACGTGCCGTGCTGATCTTCGGCGAAGCCTATGGCATCGATGCGGTCGCGCTGCGCCTGTTCAACGTCTTCGGCGCCGGCCAGGCGTTATCGAACCCCTATACCGGCGTGTTGGCCAATTTTGCTTCGCGTCTCGCCAACGGCCAACGTCCAATGATCTTCGAGGATGGCGAACAGAAACGCGATTTCGTCCATGTGGATGACGTCGCCCGCGCCTTTCGTCTTGCGCTGCAGCAACGCCAGGCAAGGGGTCACGTCATCAACATCGGCAGCGGCCGAGCCTATGCTATCAGCGACGTCGCGCGGGTACTTGCCGAGGCCATGGGAACGCCGGACCGCTCGCCAGAGTTGCTCGGCAAGGCGCGCTCCGGGGATATCCGCAACTGCTTCGCCGATATTTCCAAGGCCCGTGAGCTGCTCGGTTTCGAGCCGAGGCAACAACTGGAGAATTCGCTCGCCGATTTCGTTTCCTGGGTGCGCAACTCGTCCGCCATCGACCGCGGCGCCGACATGAAACGCGAGCTTGAAGAACGTGGGCTGGTGTCATGAATACGCGCAATCGACGCGACGCGCCCGTCGCCATTGTCGGCGGCAGCGGCTTCATAGGATCGAACCTGGCCGACAGCCTGTTGTCGGATGGCGAGCCGGTGCTGGTGATCGACAATCTCAGCCGCCCCGGCGTCGAACAGAACCTTGAATGGCTGGCGCAGAAACACGGAAGCCGCCTCATGGTCGAAACGATTGACGTGCGCGACGCCAACGCGCTTGCGCCCGTTCTGAAGAGTTCCAAGGCGATCTTCCACCTGGCCGCGCAAACCGCCGTCACAACGAGCCTGGTCCAACCGGACGAGGATTTCGACATCAACCTTCGAGGAACGTTCAATGTCCTCGAGGCGGCGCGGCTGAGCAGTGAGTTTGTTCCGGTGGTCTTCGCCAGCACCAACAAGGTCTATGGCAGCCTGCCCGACGTCGCGGTGCGCGAGGACGGCGATCGTTACCTGCCTTGCGACGGCATCATCCAAGCGAATGGCATCGACGAGACCCACGGCCTGGATTTCTGCACGCCCTATGGCTGCTCCAAAGGCGCGGCGGACCAATATGTGCTCGACTATGCCAAATCCTACGGCATGCCCACGGCGGTGCTGCGGATGAGCTGCATCTACGGGCCGCGCCAGTTCGGAACCGAGGATCAAGGCTGGGTCGCGCACTTCCTGCTGAGTGCGCTGACGGGACGTCCAATCACCATTTACGGCGACGGCAGACAAGTGCGCGATATACTGCATGTCTCCGATGCGGTCGCCGCCTACAGGGCCACGCTCGATCGTATCGAGACGACCAAAGGCCAGGCATTCAATCTTGGCGGCGGCCCCGATAATGCGATCAGCCTGCGCATGCTGTTGAGCGAGATCCGTAGCTTGACCGGCCGTGAGCTTTCGATCCGCCATGATGACGAACGCACCGGCGATCAGCCCTTCTTCGTCGCCGACACCCGCAAGATCAAAGCGATGCTTGGCTGGAAAGCTCGTGTTTCATGGCGCGAAGGCATTCGCGATCTCGCAGACTGGCTGCAACAACACCGGCTCCAGCCTCGCCCCGAAGTCGTGAGGTACGTCGCATGAAAATCGCCCTGGTAAACCCGTTCTGGACCTATGACGACAGCATCTATTTCGGCTGCCGCCAACCACATCTCCCGCTGGAACTCGGCTATTCGAAATCCCTCCTCGAAACAGCCAGCCATGAGGTGTTGATGCTGGATGGGCAATTGCAGAAGCTCGACAACTCGGACCTCTCCGAGCGTGTGGCTGATTTCGCGCCTGCAATGACGGTCGTCACTACCGCCCCGACTTATCTGTTCTGGCGCTGCGCACCACCCGAGTTGCGCGTGCCGGCCGATTTCCTCAACCGTCTCGCCGGGCGCGGTGGACGCACAGTCGCGGTCGGGCCGCATGGCTCGGCTACGCCCGCGCCAACCTTGCGCAAGCTTGGCGTCGACATTGTTGTGCGCGGCGAATGCGAGGAAATCGTCGCGGAACTTGCCCGGCGCGACGACTGGAGCGCGGTCCCCTCGACCGCTTACCTGCGCGACGCCAAGGTGGTTTTGAACGGCGGCGTCCACGCCAGCTCGTTTGTCGATCATCCGCCACTCCAATGGCCATCAGACTGGATCGCAGCCCATTCGCATCACCATCACAGGTTCGATGACAAGCAGGTTGGGTTCGGCGCGGAGGTCGAAGCATCGCGCGGCTGCCCCTACAATTGCAGCTTCTGCGCCAAGATCGATTTCCGCGATGCCTATCGCCGCCGAAACCACGAGGCTGTCATAGCGGAAATCGATGGGCTGATTGCCCAGGGGGTCGGCTACATTTATTTCATCGATGAAATCTTCCTGCCGCAAAAAGCGCTGCTGGAAGCGTTGATCCATCGCGACGTGAAGTTCGGTGTGCAGACCCGCATCGACCTTTGGAAGCCCGAGCTGCTGGAACTGCTCGGTGCGGCTGGCTGTGTCTCCATCGAGGCCGGCCTCGAAAGCCTGACCGTGGAAGGTCGTGCGATGCTGGCGAAACGCTGCCGGCTCGGTACCGAGGAACTTGCCGCGCTGCTCGTCAATGCCAGGCGTCACGTTCCGTTCGTACAGGCCAATCTGATCGGCGTCGTCGAGGATGACCCTGCCCTTGTGGACTACTGGCGAACGCACCTGATCGACAACGGCGTGTGGGCCAATGAACCCGTACCGCTTTATCCATATCCGAGTTCGCCAAGCTATCGCGAGCTTTGGGGCGAACCCGACGACCTCGCCTGGGAGCGCGCCCATGATCACTATCTCGCATCATTCCAGAAGTTCAGCGACATCCAGGAAAGGCGCCCGCGTCCGCTGGCGGAACTGGAGGCGACATGTTGCGGACACTGACGCCGCGCTCGCGGCGCATCCTGATGACGGTCGACGCCGTGGGCGGCGTGTGGCGCTATGCGCTCGACCTGGCCAGGGAACTTGTCAACGGCGGCGATAGCGTGGTGCTTGCCGGCCTCGGTCCGCCACCGTCCAGGCAGCAGGCCGACGAGGCGGAGGCTTTCGCGAAGCTGATCTGGCTGAACACGCCCCCGGATTGGATGACCCGCAACGGCGGTGATCTCGACGCGCTGCCGCGGGAGTTGCATGCGCCCATGCGCGACCACGCCATCGACCTTGTCCATTTCAACGCGCCTTCGCAGGCGGCGGGATTCGACGCGCCATGCCCGGTCGTGGTGGTCTCCCATTCCTGCGTGACGACCTGGTTCCATGCGGTCAGAGGACAGGCGGCCGATGGGGCATGGGCCTGGCAGAAGGAGCGCAACAGACGCGGCATGGATCGGGCCGACGCGGTCATCGCGCCGAGCCGCAGCCATGCCGACATGCTAGAGACCTGCTACGGCCCGATCGCGCGCTTGCGTGTGGTCACAAATGGTGCCCGTCCTCTGCCGAAGGCCGAAAAGCATCAACCGCTCGTCTTCGCCGCTGCCCGCTGGTGGGACGAGGGCAAAAATGCGGCGGTGGTCGATCAGGCGGCGTCCCTGACGCGATGGCCTCTGTTTGCCGCCGGTTCGACGAACGGCCCAAACGGCGAGCATGTCAGCTTCAGCCATGCTGTTCCTCTGGGAGCAGTGCCGTCCGATGAGGTGCGTTCGTTGATGGCTCGCGCGGGTATTTTCGTATCGCCATCGCTCTACGAGCCATTCGGCCTGGCCGCGCTGGAAGCCGCCATGTCGGCTACGCCCCTGGTGCTTTCCGATATCGCCACCTATCGCGAACTATGGGACGGGGCCGCGATATTCTTTGACGCGCGCGATCCGCACGATCTCGCTGCCTGCCTCAACCGTCTCTCCAGCGATGCCGAGCTCCGGCGAGAGCTTGGCCAGGCAGCCATCCGACGCAGCCGCAGGTTTAGGCTGACAAAGCAGACAGCGGCTATGCGCGGCGTCTACGACAAAGCGGCCTTAGCGATGGCGGAGCGCTGATCATGCGCTTTGTGTTTTACACCCACTCGGTCGTTTCCGACTGGAACCATGGCAATGCCCATTTCCTGCGCGGCGTCATGCGAGAGCTGGTCCAGCGCCGGCATCAGACTATTGCGCTGGAGCCGGCGAATGGCTGGAGCCGGTCGAATCTGCTGGCTGAGAAGGGGTCGTTCGCCATCGAACGCTTCCGCAAGGATTTTCCCGAACTGATGCCGGTGACCTACGACGCCGGATTTGATCACGAAGCCTGGATTGCCGAGGCCGACGTTGTGATCGTTCATGAGTGGACGGATCCGGAGCTTGTCGCACGTATTGGCCGTGCCCGGGCCGCCGGCGGCAACTTCATCCTTCTTTTTCACGACACCCACCACCGGGCCGTGTCTGCGACCGAGGCACTCTCGGCGCTCCGGCTGGAGCACTATGACGGCGTTCTCGCCTTTGGCGAAACCTTGCGCGAGAGCTATCTGCGCGCCGGCTGGGGCAAGCGCGTCTTCACTTGGCATGAAGCGGCGGACGATCGCCTGTTCAAGCCGCACCCGGAGATCCACCCCACCTCCGATCTGGTCTGGATCGGCAACTGGGGCGATGATGAGCGGACCGCCGAACTCAAGGAGTTTCTGATCGAGCCGGTGCACGATCTCGGCCTTGATGCCGCTGTTCACGGCGTACGCTACCCCAAGACCGCACTTGCGGATCTGGCCACCGCAGGACTGCGCTATGAGGGGTGGATCGCCAATGCCGACGTGCCGAAGGCCTTCGCCGCGCATCGTGTCACCGTTCACGTTCCACGGCGCCCCTATCGCGAGAGGTTGCCCGGAATCCCGACGATCCGCATGTTCGAGGCACTCGCCTGCGGCATTCCGCTGATTTCAGCGCCATGGTCCGATGTCGAGCAGCTTTTCAGGCCCGGTGTCGACTTCCTGTTTGCCGAGAATGGCTCGCAAATGCGGCAACAGCTTCGGACGGTGTTGTCCGACGAGGACTTTGCGGCCTCCCTGGTGACCTCGGGTCTCGAGACCATCCGCTCGCGGCACACCTGCCGCCACCGCGTCGACGAGTTGCTCGGCGTGCTCACGCAATGCGCGAACCGACACACCGCCGTCCCGACAGCCGCAAAGGAAGCCGTCGCATGAAGATCGCATTCTATGGATCGAGCCTTTTGTCGTCCTACTGGAACGGTGCCGCGACGTACTATCGCGGTTTGCTCAAGGCACTTTCGCAATTGGGTTACGAGATCACGTTCTACGAACCCGATGTCTACGACCGGCAGAAGAACCGCGACATCGAAGCTCCCGACTGGTGCACTGTCGTCGTTTATGAGGCGACCCAGCATGCGCTGATGCAGGTCGCGGCACGTGCCGCCGGCGCCGACATCGTCGTCAAGGCGAGTGGCGTCGGTTTCGAAGACGAGGCGCTGCTTCGCGCCGTTCTCGACCACGCCCGCAGCGACGCGCTTGTCGTATTCTGGGACGTGGATGCGCCAGCCACGCTTGCCCAGTTGCGCGACGAGCCGGACCACCCGCTCCATCGTGCACTGCAGGAGATCGACCTCGTGCTGACCTATGGTGGCGGCGATCCCGTTGTCTGGGCCTATCGTGCCATGGGCGCCAAGGAGTGCGTGCCCATCTACAATGCGCTCGATCCCGAAACGCACCATCCGGTCGCCAGCAAAGCGCGTTTTGCCTGCGACCTGGCGTTCCTCGGAAACCGGCTGCCGGACCGTGAAGCGCGTGTCGAATCGTTTTTCCTCGATCCCGCCAGCCAGCTGCCGAAACAGCGTTTCCTGCTCGGAGGCTCGGGTTGGGGCGACAAGCCGCTCCCCACCAATGTAGGCTGGCTCGGCCATGTCGGCACCCGCGATCACAACGCCTTCAATGTCACCCCAAAAGCCGTGTTGAACATCAGCCGCGACAGCATGGCCGCCAACGGTTTTTCACCGGCCACGCGAGTGTTCGAGGCGGCCGGCGCGGGCGCCTGTCTCATCACGGATGCATGGCTGGGCGTGGAACTGTTCCTGAAACCAGGCGAGGAGATCCTGGTCGCGCGTGACGGCGGCGATGTCGCCGAAATAATGCGCTCGCTGACCCCCGGGCGGGCCAAGGCAATCGGCCAAGCCGCACTTCACCGCGTGCTGGCGGACCATACCTACGCGCTTCGGGCGGATGTGGCGGATGCCGTCTTCAAACGTCATTTCGAGCACGGGGCCGTGGAGGCAGCGGAATGACCAAGAAACTGGACATCGTCTTTCTCGGCCTGTCGCTGTCCTCATCCTGGGGAAACGGCCACGCCACGACTTTCCGGGGTCTTTTGAAAGGCTTGCACGGACTCGGTCACCGGGTGACTTTTCTGGAGCGCAACGTGCCCTGGTACGCCAATCACCGCGATCTGCGCGATCCGGAGTTCTGCGCCTTGCGCTACTACGAAACCACTGCGGAGCTGCAACGCGACTACGCACAGTGCCTGGAGCAGGCCGACATCATCGTCATCGGATCCTTTGTTCCAGAAGGACGCCAGGTCATCGACATCGTCGCCTCGCTTTGCAAGGGGCAGCTCTGCTTTTACGACATCGACACCCCGGTGACCCTGGCCAAGCTTTCAGCCGACGATTGCGATTATCTGAGTTCGCGGCAAATTCCGTATTTCGATGTCTATTTCTCCTTCACTGGCGGACCAACGCTCAACCATCTGGCGCAAGACTTCGGCGCGCGCCATGCCGAACCTCTCTATTGTTCGGTCGATCCAGAACGGCATCACCCGACAGGAGATCCGATCCGCTGGGATCTCGGCTATCTCGGCACCTACAGCATGGACCGGCAGACAACGCTGAACGCTCTGCTGCTCGAGCCCGCACGGCATATGCCGAACCTCCGTTTCGTCGTGGCCGGCTCCCAATATCCATCCGACATCATCTGGCCGGACAATGTCGAACGCATCGAACATTTGCCGCCAGCCGATCACGCCGCGTTCTATAGCCGTCAGCGCTACACGCTGAATGTCACACGCAGTTCCATGATCACCGCAGGATGGTCGCCCAGCGTGCGCCTGTTCGAAGCGGCGGCTTGCGGCACGCCCATCGTCAGCGACCACTGGCCAGGGCTCGACAGCTTCTTTCCCGCATCGGCGATCCACACCGCCGCGGAGACGGACGAAGTCATCGATATCCTCGTTGGCGAGTCCGAGCGCGCACGCCTGGCCATGGCCGGCCGGGCTCGCAAACTCGTCCTCGCTTCCCACACCGGTGGGGCCAGGGCTCGCGAATTCGTGGCGGCGCTGACCCAACCAACGGCGACGGCCCTCGATCTCGACATTGGAAGTGCAGCATGAACGGCAGACAGGAGAAAACAGCGATGCGACAGACAAGAAAGGCGCACAGGGCAAAGACGGTGCTTGTTGCCGGCGGCGCGGGTTTCCTCGGTTCGCATCTTTGCGAAGTATTGCTCCGCAACGGCTGGCGCGTGATCTGCGTCGACAATTTTCTGACCGGGCGCATGGAAAACATCATCTCGATCATGGACCGGCCGGGTTTCCGGTTGATCGAGCAGGACATCTGCCGGCCATTGGATCTCGGCGAGCCCGTGGATCACATCTTCAACCTGGCCTGCGCCGCCTCACCGCCGCGTTATCAGGCCGACCCGATACACACCACGCGTACCTGCGTGATCGGAACCCTCAACCTGCTCGAACTCGCTGTCCGCAATGACGCGCGACTGCTGCAGGCCTCGACGAGCGAAGTGTATGGCGATCCGGAACAACACCCGCAAAGGGAGGATTATGTCGGCCATGTGAACTGCACCGGCCCACGCGCCTGCTACGACGAGGGCAAGCGCACCGCCGAAACGCTTTGCTTCGACTATCTAAGGGCCGGCAAGGCCGACGTCCGCGTCGCGCGCATCTTCAACACCTACGGTCCGAGAATGGATCCGGCCGACGGTCGCATCGTCTCGAATTTGATCATGCAGGCGCTCGAGAAGCGTCCGCTGACGATATTCGGCGACGGCCAGCAGACGCGATCCTTCTGCTATGTCTCCGACTTGATTGATGGATTGATGCGCCTGATGAACATCGACCCCAATCCGGGCAAGCCGGTCAATCTGGGCAATCCCGGAGAATTCACCATCGTGCGACTGGCGGCATTGGTGAAGGCGATGACCGGCACCAAGTCGGATCTGAAATTTCTGCCCCTGCCGCAAGACGATCCTCGGCGCAGGCAGCCTGATATTTCGCGTGCGAAAACGCTGCTCGGCTGGTCGCCGAGAGTGCCGCTCAACGAAGGGCTCAAGCTGACGATCGATTATTTCGCGGCGCTCGAAGGCACCGGCATCGGCGATCAGATGACAGGCCTTGCCAAAAGGAGACCCGCAGGCGGGCTGCAGAACCTTCCTGCATGACGCGGGCCGCGGCCGGACCTGCCCGGAGATCGTTCGGAACATCCATCCAACCTTGTAGTTTGGCGGGAGGGACCCGATACGGAGGATCATCCTCATGCAACCCAAGCGACCCGCGAAGGATGTCGACAAGATTGCCGAACGCGAGGCGGCTGCCTATCTGCGGCGCTCCTCGATCACCTATCTCGAGTGCTGCGTCAGCCTGATGATGACGCATCTGCAGCGCGAGGAAGTGGCCGCTATTCTCGAGCAGGAAGCAGACATGCTACGAAGGCTGGATTGATCGAAACGCTACACCTGAGATTCGTCCAGGAATCGTATCAGCCCCGCCCTGTATCGGTCTCCGGTCGCGGCCAGCCTTGCTTTTTCCTGGCCATTTTCGGATTGCGCAGCCGTGCTCCAGAGCCCGATTTGGAACGCCAAATAGCAGGGTTCGAAAAAATCGATGTGGCCATTGTCAATATCGAGCCCCATCCCCTCGACCAATGTCGTCACATCGCTGTCGGACAGTCCATATTCGACACGGGCGCCGGCAATGTCCCACTCTATCGGCTGGCAGCCAATCAAATCGTGTGCCCGGCAATGGTCGACGGCATCTGTCTTGACCACCGAGCCGTCGGCACAAACGAGAAACTCCCACGCGTGAAGCTTTCCGTCGATTTCCACCGGCTGCAGAACATGCGCAGGGGTTTTTTTCGAGAGCCAGCCGCGCAACGTCGCCGCTCGGTTCTCGCCCAGAGCTTCAGATGTATTGAAAACAGCCATTTCCGTGAGTGCGAGCAATGATGCACCCGGTTCGCAGGTTCGGAGATTGAGCGCCCGCCAGGTTAGATAGCGCGCCAACTCCGCGACCAGCCTTCCTCTTGGCAGCGGCGCCTGGTCCATCGTGGTGCCGTCAATCCACCGTTCGACCAGAAAGCCGTGGCAAAGCCCGACCACTTGCGATCCGAACCCGGCTTTCCCCAACATTTCCGCGGCTCGTCTCTTACGCCGTCCGGTTTCGCCGAGGCCGGCGAATTTGACGAGCCAGCGACCACACCCCGCGGACGCCAGGAATTTACGCCGCTCGATGCCGCGCGGGCTCGGCGGCCAATGCTTTTCGTCGACGTAGTGGACGCTCCTCCATTCGCCACCAGACAGTTCGGTCAGGCGTAATTCGGGGCTGCCGACCGCCTCGGCCACCCATTCGCTAAGCGTGGGAATGTTCGAGCTTTCGGGGAAGGTGCATTCGAGCGCCGTCGCCACATGTTTCGGACAGCGCGACCATGTCTCCCTGGCCTCCCGTGACGCTTCGATGCCCGGGTCGCCAGGATGGCTGGGAAACAGGTGAATGCGGTCCATACCAATACCCAGTTCCCGCAGCCACGCGACGACGGCGTGCATCGAACTGCCGGACAGACCGGGACCTTCGTCTACAACGGCGAAGCGTGCCGATGGATTGTTCTTCCAGGAAGCGATCGAGCGCGGATCGGCATTGATGTGCCTGCGGAAAGGATGGCCGACCGGACGAACGCTGAACGGCGCCGGCGCGCCAATCGCGGCAGCCACTATGGCGGCAAGCCCCAGGCCGATGCTGCGGATGCCGATCACGCATGTGTTCGCATCGAGACCTGACTCCTGCGCCGCTCCCAAATAGCTTTCGGGATAAAGCGCGTAATGCGCGTAACCCTCGGCAGAACCGGTCAGAACCTCAGCCTCGCAATCCAACCCGTCCAGCAGTTGGAGAAGTCCCGGCTCGATGCCACCGCCCACGGCGAAACCGCTTCGCCACGACTTCGCCACCTCTGCCGCAAGACCAACCAGCAATCTGGCGCCTTGCTGTTGCCGCGGCGAAAAGATGTCGATGCCCCTGTTCTCGAAATCGACATCGGCAAGCGCGCGAACCAGTTCCGATACGCTGATGAATAGGCCGACCAACGCGGCATGGCGTCGGACGCCATGAGCCATGCGGTCCAGACTTTGAGCAATTTCGCTCGCAGCATCGCGAAGCCGTTCTGCGCTCTGCCTCCGCTTCTGGTCGCCGTAAACAATCATCGATCGGTTTTCCAATGCTTCGCCTTGCGGCAACGCAGCGAGCGCTGCTTCGATCCATGCTGTCTTGCGCAATTTTTCGGCAGGCCAAGGAACATTCCGGCACGCTGGTGGTTCGGCTGCAGGAACTTACCTTTGAACAGCATAGGGCGGCAGTTTCGTGGGATCGAAAAAGGTTCGTGTCGGTATCGTCGGGGTCGGCAATTGCGCATCCTCCCTGGTGCAGGGCCTCTCCTATTATCGTCACGCAAAAAGCAACGAACCAATCCCAGGGCTGATGCATGCCGACCTCGGCGGTTACCATGTCGACGACATCGAGATTGTCTGCGCATTCGACGTCGCCAGGAGCAAGGTTGGCCTCGACGTCGCTGAAGCAATCTACGCCGCCCCGAACAACACGTTCCGCTTTGCCGATGCGGCGGCAAACGGCGTTCGCGTCGAGCGCGGACCGACACTTGACGGCATCGGAAAATACTTGCGCGACGAAATCGAGGAGGCGCCGGAGCCGGTTGCCGACGTCAGCGAAATCCTGCGCAACAGCGGCGCCGACGTGCTGGTCTCTTACCTGCCGGTGGGCTCCGAGGAGGCGACGCGCTTCTACGCCGAATGCGCGCTTGAGGCCGGCTGCGCCTTCGTCAACTGCATACCCGTTTTCATCGCCTCACGTCCGGAATGGCGCCGGCGCTTCGAGCAGCGAGGGCTGCCGCTGGTCGGCGATGATATCAAGAGCCAGGTCGGGGCGACCATCGTTCACCGCCTGCTGGCCAATCTCTTCCGCGAGCGCGGCGTGCGCATCGATCGCACTTATCAGCTGAATTTCGGCGGCAACACCGACTTCCTCAACATGCTGGAACGCGAGCGGCTGGAATCAAAGAAAATTTCCAAGACCCAGTCCGTGGCCAGCCAGTTCGATGTTCCCCTGGAGCCGGGCAATATTCATGTCGGACCCAGCGACCACGTACCGTGGCTGACTGATCGCAAATGGGCCTATATCCGAGTGGAAGGGACGACCTTCGGCGGCGTGCCGCTCAACGCCGAGCTCAAGCTGGAAGTCTGGGATTCTCCAAATTCAGCCGGCGTGGTGATCGATGCGATACGCTGCGCCAAGCTTGCGCTCGATCGCGGCATAGCGGGAGCACTGACCGGTCCCTGCAGCTATTTCATGAAGTCGCCTCCCGAACAGTTCACCGACGCCGAAGCGCGGCAGCGCACGCTCGCCTTCATCGCCGGCAAGGACGAGCCTTTGCTGGATGCCGCGGAATGACGACAACGTTCTTTTTGATCCGTCATGCAGCGCACGACAATGTCGGCTCCTATCTTGCAGGACGGATGGATGGCGTTTGCCTTGGCGAGGCTGGGAAGGCGCAGGCCGCGCATCTTGGTGGCCGCATGGCCCGGGAGCCGATTGAAGCCATCTTGTGCAGCCCGCGTGAGCGTACGCAAGAGACGGCCGTGCCGATCGCGCTTGCCTGCGGCGTCGGTGAGATTGCGATCTGCGCCGAACTCGATGAGATCGATTTCGGCGATTGGTCGGGAAAGACCTTCGACGAGTTGAACGGCGACGCCGGCTGGCGGGCGTGGAACGACCAGCGGCAGGAGGCCAGGACACCGAGCGGCGAGACCATGCTGGATGTCCAGGAGCGGATCGTCGCACTGATGAACGCAGTGCGCGAGCGGCATCCGAACCAGTGTGTCGCCCTGGTCAGCCACGCCGACGTCATCAAGGCCGCCGTCTGCAAGGTGCTTGGCTTGCCGGTCGGCGACTGCTTCCGCTTCGACATCGATCCAGCCTCGATCACGACGATCGTGTCGGGTGACTGGGGCTCCAAGCTCCTGCGAATGAACGAAGCTGCCTGACGAGGACTTTCCGGATGCAGATGGTCATTTTCGGTCTCACTGTTACATCATCATGGGGCAACGGCCATGCCACGCTCTGGCGCGGACTGATCCGCGCCCTGGGTCGGCTGGGATGGTCCATCACCTTCTTCGAACGCGATACCCCCTACTATGCCGGGACGCGTGATCTCGATCGGCTCGATGGCGGCAACGTCGTCATTTATCCGGACTGGGAAGACATCCGTCGCGTTGCGGAGCGGGCAATGAAGCAAGCGGATGTCGTCGTCGTTACCTCCTACTGTGCCGACGCCGTGGAGGCCTCGCGGCTGGCGCAGCAGACAGGTCGCGGATTGCGTGTCTTCTACGATCTCGACACTCCGGTCACGCTTGCCCGCATCGAGCAAGGCGAGCGTCCGCCCTATTTCGGACCTGAGGGTCTTGCCGATTTCGACCTCGTTTTGAGTTACACCGGCGGCTCTGCGATCGAGGCGCTTAAGTCGGTTTTAGGCGCGCGTCACGTGGTGCCTCTCTATGGGCATGTCGATCCCGACCAACACCGGCCGGCAGAGAAGCGGGCCGAATTCGCCGGTGATCTGTCCTATCTCGGAACTTACGCGGCGGATCGCCAGGCCGGCGTCGAAAAGCTGCTAGTCCGCCCGGCCGCGCGCCTGCCCGACCACCGTTTCATCATTGGCGGCGCGCAATATCCGCAGGAATTCCCATGGAGTGACAACATCTTCTTTGTCAGGCATCTTCCGCCAGCCGACCATCCGGCTTTCTTCTCATCATCTCGCCTGACACTGAACGTCACCCGGGAGGCGATGGCGCAAAAGGGCTGGTGCCCGTCGGGACGGCTCTTCGAAGCGGCCGCGTGTGGGGCTGCCATCGTCACCGATGCATGGCCGGGCCTGGCCGAATTTTTCGAACCCGGCCGCGAAATATTGTTGGCGCATGACACCGATGATGTGGTCGCCGCATTGCAATTGCCGGAGTGCGAGCTCGACGGCATTCGAAGGCGTGCCCGCGACCGGGTCTTGGGCGAACACACTTCCGCACGGCGCGCGGCGGAACTGGATCGCATCCTGAACGATGCCTTTCAAAGATCTCCCGGCGAACCGATGAGGGAAGCGGTCTGATGTTGGGCATCGTACCCGCTGCCGGGCGCGGCAGCCGCATTCAGCCGCTCGGCTTCTCGAAAGAGCTGCTGCCGGTCGGTAGCCGGATCGATGGACAGACCGAGCGTCCCTGCGCCGTGAGCGAGTATCTGGTACGGCGCATGGTGCAGGCCGGCGTCGACAAGATTTGCTTCATCATCGGATCGGGCAAATCCGACATCCTTGAATACTACGCCGCCGGCTACGGTGACGCGGCGGCTCTCTTCGTGGTGCAGCCGAACCCCGTCGGTCTGTGCGATGCGATCTTCCGGGCGGCGCCCCTCGTCGCGCCCGACGAGGTCGTCCTGGTCGGCCTTCCCGATACGATCTGGTTTCCCGAGGACGGTTTCCGCCATTTGCCCGACGATCAGCTCTCATTTCTGCTTTTCCCGGTGGATCAGCCGGAATTCTTCGACGCCGTCGTCATCGACGTCCACGAGCGCGTGATCGAAATCCAGGTCAAGCGGCAGGATGCCGCCACGAACTGGGTTTGGGGTGCGTTCAAGATGCCGGGCCATATCCTGCATCAGCTTGCGGCACTCTGGCGTGAGCGGGAGCGCAGTGACGAATATATCGGCACTTTGGTCAACGCCTATATTGCGGCCGGCGGTACAGCTTTTGGTGTCAGGGCTGGGTCGGACTATGTCGATGTCGGCACTTTCAACGGCTATCGCACAGCGCTGCGGTTGCTTGAAAACGACGCCTCATCCGCGCACCGCCGGCCCACCATGATCATGCCCGGCGCGCAGTCGCATGTACCCGTCGTTCCTGGCGAAGGAGCCTGAGCCATGCTGCATTCCCATGCCGAAATCCGCCGCCGCATCGATGCGCTCGGCCCATGGTTCCACAACATGGAACTTGCCGGCGTCGAAACCGCTCCCAACCATTTTCTGGGCAACTACCCGCTGATCAAATGGCGCAAATTTGCCAATGCCATTCCCGCTGATCTGACAGGCAAGGCGGTACTCGATATCGGCTGCAATGCAGGATTTTACTCCATCGAGATGAAACGGCGAGGTGCTGACCGTGTCCTCGGCATCGATTTCGATGACGCCTATCTGGCCCAAGCTCGCTTTGCGGCCGAGGTTGCCGATTGCGAGATCGAATTCCAGAAGCTTTCGGTCTACGACGTCGGCTCGCTGCGCGAGACATTCGATGTCGTGCTGTTCATGGGGGTGCTTTACCATTTGCGCCACCCCTTGCTCGCGCTCGACCTGATCCGCGAACATGTCGCCCGTGACCTGATGATCTTCCAGTCCATGCAGCGCGGCAGCGCGGATCTGCCCGAGTTGGAAGAAAACTATCATTTCTGGACGCATGACCTGTTCGACCAGCCGCAATTTCCCAAGCTGCATTTCATCGAGCACCGCTATGCCGACGATCCCACCAACTGGTGGATTCCAAACCGCGCCTGCACCGAAGCGATGCTGCGCAGCGCCGGTTTCGAGATCGTTCTGCACCCCGAGCAGGAGGTCTATTTCTGCCGCGCAGCCGGGGACCCGGCCGGCGGCGGCGCCATCTATCCCTCGAAAGGACAGCTCCATGATTGAAGCCGCCATGATCTGGAACGAGCCCAACAACAAATCGCATTGGGACCCAGAGCTCGATCCCGATTGGAGCCGCTTTGCCAGGATGGCGATCTTGTCGGCTGACGCAATCGCGTCGGAGAACCCGTCTTTGACGAAAGTACTCGGTGGCATCTCGCCGATAGATCCGGGCTTTATCACCCGCATGAAGGAATTCGGCGTGCTGGACCATGTCGATGCCGTCGCCGTGCACGGCTTTCCGCTCGACTGGAACCTGTGGCAGATCCACGAATGGCCGCAGAAGATCGGCGAGATCGCGACCGTCACCAACCTTCCCATCTGGGTCAGCGAAGTCGGCGTATCGACCTTCGGCGCGGAAGAAATCCAGGTCTGGGGGCTCAAGCGCACCGCCGAGTTGCTGATTGGCAACGCACCACGTATCCAGTGGTACAGCCTCTACGATCTTCCGCGCGAATGGGAAGCAACGACGCGGCATCGCGAGGCGGAGGGCTCTTCTTACTATCGACATTTCCACATGGGGCTGCTGCGCCAGGACGGCACGCCAAAACCAGCGCTGGAGGAGTTCCTGCGCTACTCGCCCGCAATGGGGCTGGTGCAGTGGTTTCATTTCGAGGACCCCCGGCTGGACGATGCTGTCGCCTGGATGAAGCGGCTGGGCGTCACCAATATGCGCACGGGGCTTTCCTGGGCAGACAGCTTCCGACCGAACGCGCTGGACTGGTTCGACCGGCAGATGGAGGCACTCGCCGATTTCGACGTGACGGTCACCTTTTGTTTTACACCGGAGCATCGGGGAATGATGCCCCACCACACCAGCCCGCCACTGGTGCCGGAGGAGTTCGCGGAATTCTGCGCAACCATGATCCGCCGCTATGCGCCCGGCATGGCGTCCAATTCGCTCCCGACGCGGCGGGCCTCGGCAGCGTGAAATGTCATGCTACCGATGCATCAGACGCCCGACACATTGGACGAATTAGCGGCACCATCGACAGGTGGTGCGGCGTACGGGACCGAGGCCCAACCAGCCGCGGCGCTCACTGTCCTCAATGTCGCCTACCCTCTCGCACCCGTCGGACCCGATGCTGTCGGCGGTGCCGAACAGGTTCTGTCGATGCTCGATCGGGCGCTGGTTCGCGCCGGCCACCGCTCTATCGTCATTGGCTGCCGCGGCTCCAGCGCGAGCGGTACCCTTGTGGAAATACCGGCTGAAAACGGCGTGCTCGACGAGGCGGCGAAGAGCCGCGCGCAGCAGGCTCATCGCAAAGCGATCGCCGCTGCCCGCGCCCGATGGCCGATCGATGTGGTTCATCTGCACGGCATCGATTTTCATGCCTATCTGCCCGACGATGGTCCGACCCTGGTGAGCCTCCACCTGCCCTTGGACTGGTATCCGGCCGAGGCTCTGCGACCGACGCGCGACGACCTGTGGCTCCATGCGGTCTCGCCCACCCAGCAGCAAACGGCGCCACCAGGGGCCAGACTGGTGGCGCCGATTCCCAACGGCGTTGACATCGAAGCACTGAGCCTGGTGCAGCCGAAGCGAGACTTTGCCCTGGTTCTCAGCCGGGTCTGCCCGGAAAAGGGCATTCACCTGGCCCTGGACGCGGCCAAACAGGCGGGCGTGCCCCTGGTCATCGGCGGCAAGGTCTACCCCTACGAAACACATACGCGCTACTTTCGCGACGAGGTCCAATCCCGTCTTGATGCTCGCCGCAGCTTCTTGGGCCCGCTCGGTTTTAACGCCAAGAGGCGCTTTCTCAACGCAGCCCGCTGTCTGGTCATTCCAAGCCTCGCCGCCGAGACAAGCTCGCTTGTCGCCATGGAGGCCCTCGCCTGCGGTACCCCGGTGGTCGCATTCCCGAATGGTGCGCTTGCGGATGTAATCGAGCACGGCAGGACGGGCTTTCTCGTCAATACAGTCGACGAGATGGCCCAAGCCATTCTTGCGGCGCCCAGCCTGGACGCCGAGGCGTGCCGGGTGGAGGCGCGACGGCGGTTTTCGCTGGAACGGATGATCTCGTCGTATATGGCTGCCTATCAGGCGCTGGCACAACTTGGCACAGATTGCCGGCGCTTCGCTGCGGCACCGTGAGAAAAGCAGTGTTGCGCAGTGAAATCATCGATGACCCCGTAAAATTCGATGCCTTGACGCCGCACTGGTGGAAACTGTGGGAGCAGAGTTCCTGTGCGACGCCGTTCCAATCCCCCGCCTGGCTGGTGCCATGGTGGCGCGCATTCGCACCCGGTGAACTGGCGACAGTCGCGGTCTGGCGTGGCGGCGATCTGGTCGGGCTGGCGCCACTCTATCTCGAGCATGGAACGGCCGGTTCGAAGCTGCTTCCGGTCGGTATTTCGCTCAGCGATTATCTGGACATCCTGGCTGTCCGGGATATCGAGGCGGCGGTCGTGTCCACAATTGCCGAAACGATCTGCTCGGTCGGGTGGTCACAATGGATATTGTCTGATCTGCCGCAAAACAGTGCCGGTCTTACGATCGCGCATCCCGGTTTAACGGTCGAGAGGCCGGTAATTCATGCAGCCTGCCCCGTGCTTGCTGTTGCCGGCGACGACACGTTGGCCGGCTGCGTTCCCGCTCGGCGCAGGCGCCAGTTGCGCCGGGCGCGCCAAGCGGCGTCCAGACGCGGCCGGCTCGCGTTGGCGTCAGCCCGGGGCGATCAGAACTTCCTGAACCAATTGATCCGCCTGCACCATGCACGCTGGGTTGGACATGGAGGTGGTGTATTGGCCAACCCCGC
The DNA here is from genome assembly GCF_000502815.1 of Mesorhizobium sp. LSJC269B00. Classification (NCBI taxonomy): domain Bacteria; kingdom Pseudomonadati; phylum Pseudomonadota; class Alphaproteobacteria; order Hyphomicrobiales; family Phyllobacteriaceae; genus Mesorhizobium; species Mesorhizobium sp. LSJC269B00. The sequence goes on along the minus strand of NZ_AYVN01000004.1, from coordinate 44,471 downwards.
CGTGCAGCACTTCCATGGGCTTTCACTTCCCTTGCTCGATGCTCACGGTCTGGTCCGATGCTGGTTGCTCGCGATCGATGGCACGACTGTCGCCGCCTATTACGGATTTCACCACCGCGGCCGCGCCTATGCCTATCTCGGCGGCCTCGATCCTGCTTATGCCGAGGAGAGCCCAGGGGCGATCCTGATCGGCCACGCGATCGCGGAGTCGATCCGCGAGGATGCGCGCGAGTTCGACTTCCTGCGCGGCCAGGAGGCCTACAAATACGGCTGGGGCGCCGTTGACAGGTGGACGATGCGGAGGATCTGGACGCGGAGTTGATGTCATGAGTGTGCACGCGCAGCGCCGGACATCGGTCAGACGGGCGGTCGAAGGTTGTGTGGCCGATGGTGCCTGCGCCGAAGCTGTTCTCGTCAGGCTGGCGCTTCACCTGCCGCCCACAATTGAAGCGGCGGAATTGGCGGAGGTCGTGCTGAAAGTCCGTCCGGCGGATACCGGCGATGCTGAAAGACTGCGAAAGGTCGCTGGACTGCTGCGCCACAAACCGGGCGTCCTTGCCACTTTGCGAGCGACAGGCGGCGCCGTTCGGCATGAACGCGGTAACGGCGAGACGGATATCGCCGTCGTCACGCGGCTGGCCTCGAGTTTTGATGCCGCGGCAGCAATTTCGACAGCCGCAAGTGTCCAGTTAGGATCCCTTGGCGATGACAAGCGGCTGACAGCCATGACCGACGAAATCGTTGAATGGCTCGAGGCGCGAGAATTCACCGGAATTGAACGAGACATTCTCGACATCGGTTGCGGCATCGGACGTTTCGAGCGCGCGCTGTTCAATTCCTTCAAGCGGATGGTCGGCATCGACATATCGTCGCGGATGATCTCTATCGCCTCCGAGCAATGCGCAACGCTCGGCAATGTCGAACTGCGCCAAACCTCCGGTCTCGATCTGGCCGACTTCGACGACGACAGTTTCGATTGCGTGTTGGCGGTCGACAGCTTTCCCTACCTGGTCCTGGCCGGCATGGCTGAGCGGCTTTTCGATGAAATTGCGCGCGTTCTCAAACGGCCGGGCCGGCTCGCATTGCTGAACTATTCTTATCGCGGATCGCTTTCTTTGGATCGGGCCGACATCGGCCGTCTTGCGCAAGCTCACCAATTGCGGGTCGTCATCGACGGCGAGAAGCCGTTTCGGTCATGGGATGGCGACGCCTTCCTGCTTGCTGGGTGAGACGGAACATTACAGCGCGATGCCGGTTCGGGCGTCGGCACCGATCGGTGTCCTGAATTCGAAGGAGGAGATCATGGCATCCGGCAGCAAAAAGCATTTCGGACAAGGCAGCCAAGGCAAAGGTGCCGGCGCCGGCGCAATGACCACCTTGGACAAGGACAAGATCGAGGAAAACGCGGTTTTGTCCAACCGCGACAGGAAGCAACATGGCCGAGAGCGCGGGCTGGACGGCAATCGAACCAAGTCCGATCAATTTCAGGATCACGCCGCAAACCGGTTGCTGAAGGACTGACGCCACCGCGCCGCGTCTTGCCGCGGCACGGAGAAAAAACTGTGCAAGGGCCGCCGGTGAGCCTCTCGGCGGTCGACAACGCCTTGTAGTGCCGAGCGCTCATCATCAGACTTGGATCTAGGGATGCTATCAAGAGAACGTGATGTCTCATTCGAGCGACGATACCACGGATCTGCTTGTCGAGATGGCAGTGGATCAGGAGATTGCTTCCCTGCTGGCCGCCATAGAGCAGGAAAAGATACCAGACCGCCTATCCAAGCTGGCGATCCAATTGCAAAATGCTCTCGTCGAGAAGCGTCGGCGAGACGTGAAGAGCTGATTATCTGCGGCTGTCGACCTCTATATCGAGCTGACCATCCGACAGCTGATTTCGCCTTTCTATCAATGTCTGCAACGAGCTCTCCCCGAGTAGCTCAAGGATGTTGGCGCGGGCACGGTTCAGCCGGCTCTTGACCGTCCCTACCGCGCAGCCGCAGATTTCGGCGGTTTCCTCGTAGCCCACTCCTAAAACGCCGATCAGCATCAGCACCTCGCGCTGATGTTCGGGCAGCTTTTGGATGGCGCCGTGAACTTCCTTGCTCTGAACGGTCCATTCCTGGGTAGCTTCCGAAATCGGTCTCGAAGACGCGCAGTCTAGAAGGCCTGGCGCTTCCCGTGCAGCGATCTTGATCCGGGTGTAGTAGGTGTTGCGCATGATGGTGAAGAGCCACGACTTCATGCGTGTACCAGGTTCGAACTTGTCGATGTTGGCGAGCCCTTTGGTCAACGTTTCCTGCACCAGATCGTCGGCATCGTCTGGAACGCGGCAGAAGGTGCGCGCGAAAGCCCGCAGGGCAGGTATCAGATCAACGATGGAAACGTCATTGGTTTGTTGGTCGGCCAAGAGATAGCCTCCGGATGACAATGGTCCAGCTCCCAGAAGAAAGAGTGAATGAACGAAGCCAGAGCTAAATGCATGGAAGTTTGGTTCGTTCCCGCCGTTGGAAACAACTCTTCGAAAATTCCACCGGGCGCGAACACGCCGACTACGGTCTTCCCCCAACCACGCCCACTTCAAAGGAACGAAACACCATGCCGAGCTTCATTCCCGGGAAGTCTCGCCGGTGCGTTTGGCTGTGCAGGGCATGGACCGAGTCGTGCGGCTGGTAACGCGCAAACCACTGCTGACAAACCTATTGGCGAACCACGTGGCGAACTCGGCTACCATCGATACATAGCGATAATGGTTGGCCCGGAGACATGTTAGAGTCATTTATTTTGTTAACTTATTGGCGCGGGTGAAATCCAGCAATCGGTCGTAGTTGCCGGGCGGTCGGCCAACGAACATGCTCGTCCAGCACTTGCTCTATTCTGCCCTCCGATCGGGCTAAGCCGATGAAATACCGGGTTGATTCACCCCTCACGACGTCGCCGAACGGCATGCTGTCGCGTACAATCTGCAGCTGCTCTCCGAAGCTGGCTGTTGCGGTGCTGTGCAACTCGCTTTGGCGAAGATCACGGATGACGATCAGCGCTTGAGTGAGCGCCCGAACCGGTCCTCGATCCGCGACTGAAGGAACTCGAGCCCCATCGAGAGCAGCCAATAGATCATCGAGGCGGTGATGAGCATCTCGATGTGGCGGAACTCGGTCTGGCCCTGCGTGCGTGCGAGATACATGATCTCCCAGACCCCGACCACCGAGACCAGCGAAGAATCCTTCAGCATCGCAATGAACTGGTTGCCGGTCGGCGGCACGATGACGCGCATCGCCTGCGGCAGGATGACCAGGAACATCGTCTGGTTAGCGCTAAGGCCGAGTGCCGTAGCACCCTCGGTCTGGCCGCGCGAGATGCTTTCGATGCCGGCCCGGAAGATCTCGGTCATGTACGCGCCGTAGCAGAGCGACAGCGCCATGATGCCAGCCGGCACGGCGCCGATCACGTAGCCAATCTGCGGCAGGCCGAGATAGATGATGTAGATCTGCATCAGCAACGGCAAGCCACGAAACAGAGAGGTATAGAAGGTCGCCAAGCCATAGACCACGCCGTTGCGGGAAAGTTTGGCGATGGCGCCAACGAAGGCGATGAGGGTGGCGATGGCGATCGAAATGGCCGAAATGTAGAGGGTCGTCACCACACCCTTCGAGACGAGGAAGCCGATCTTCTTGGCGATGAACGCGAAGGACAGGTCGAAGGAATAGAAAAACAACATTAGCAACACGAACAGCTCTATCCAAACTGCCACAATCTGCTGTTTGCGGCTGAGATACCGCAGCGCGTTCCAGTTCGCCACCAAGATCAATGCGATCAGCACCGCCGAGACCGCCCGCCCGACGTCCGGGTTGGCGGCGAGCCACTCGACCGACCCCGGAACGAGCTTGCCGAGCCAACTGGCTTTGATGCCGAGCCCATACAGGCCGGCGGCGATGGCGGCGAGCACGAAGAACACGCCAACGCGGCGCGCCGCGTCCGGGTGGTTGAGCAATAGTCGGCCGATCACGTCTTCGATCTCCCTGCGGTCAGCGGGCCCGCTCGCGCCACCAATCCTGCGCCTGCAGCTTCCAGTAGGTGAGTTGCGCAACCGCAAGTCCAGCCGGGCCGCCCGCCCAGGCAAGGCCGAATGGTGCAAACAGCCGGTAACGGTCCGATTGTCCCAGTATGGCTTCGGCGATCAACTTGCCGGCGATCGCCGTGGTGTTGATGCCATGGCCACCAAAAGCCGTGAGGTACCAGACGCCCGGCTGCAACGGGCCTATCTGGGGCATCATGTGCCGGGCATAAGACATGAGCCCGGACCAGGCGAGTTCGGTCTTGAGGTGTTCGAGCTGCGGATAAGTGGTGACCATCTCACGGCGCAATTGCCTCGCCAACACGCCCGATGAGGCTGCCCGGGTGGTGATGCGCCCTCCCCAGAGCAGCCGCCTGCCGCCTTCGACAACACGGTAATAATCGCCTGCGCGACGGTTATCGCCGACGGCGTCGGTCGTCGTAATCGCCTTGGCGATGAGGTCAGGCGCCTCCTCGCTCACCATAACGTAAGTGGCGATAGGCAGGAATGCCCGCTGCAGCCGGCCGACCAGTGGGCCCGTATATCCGCCGGTGGCAACTACGGCCTGGCGGGCGCGCACTTCGCCGCTGTCGGTACGCAAGATCTTTTCGGCGCCGTCAAGGTTGGCTTCAACGGCAGCCGTTCTCTCGTATATCCTGCCGCCCAGCCGCTCGATCTCGCCAGCAACGGCGCGCAGATAGTTAAGCGGATGCATGTGGAAGGCGCTGGGATCGCGCAGGCCTTGGTGGTAGCGATCCGAATGCAGCACCGCTCGCACCTGGTCGCGATCGAGATAGTCGAGCCGGTAGTCGAAATCCCGCGCCAGTTGCTCGGCATATGCCTTGAGCACGGCGCCGCCATCGTGGCGAAGCACGCTCAATATACCGGAGCGCGGCTCTGCCGCCTTGACGTCGAGATCGCGGATCGTCTGCCGCACGAAGTCGACGCCTTCGATGGACAGGCGGTGCAGTTTTTGTGCCGCGTCGACGCCGGCCATCGCGGCGATGTTGTCGGTGCCGGTGGCGAAACCGGGATTAACGAAGCCGCCATTGCGACCGGAAGCGCCGAATCCTATCCGCTGCGCCTCAAGCACGACGACCTGCTGGCCGGCGCGAGCCAGCTGCAACGCCGTCGTCAGGCCGGCCAGTCCGCCGCCGACAACGACTGTCTCGCACTCGGAAACGCCGCTCAGCGGCGGTCTGATGGTGTTGTCGGCAAGCGTGCGTCGGTAATATGTGTCAGGACATGTCATGATCAATATGATGAGGTGGCGGCACTAGAGCATTTTGCAGGCAGGCGGAGCCGCCCGGTGTCGTGGAAATGCGGCTGAAACAAAACAGATGGAGCGGGATGTTCAATTGAATGCACCCCGCTCAAGCTTTATCCACGATGCCTCTCAGTCAGAGCTGTAATCCTTGCCGTACCACTTGGTGGTCAGTTTCGCGAGGGTACCGTCCTTCTTCATCTCGTCGAGAATGCCGCCGATCTTGGCATTCCACTCGGCATCACCTTTTTCCGCGATCACCACCAGTGGCTCACGGAAGGCATAGCCGCCTTCCAGGACACGCAACGGGTAGCCGTTCTTTATCGCGTTCTGAGCCGTCTGTTCTGGTGCGATGACCGCGTTGAGGCGCACGCCGTCGCCGAGCCTCAAATCGTCGAACGGCAGCATTGAGTCAGCGAAAGTCCTGATCTCACCGGGCTCCAGCTTGTATTCGATGGGCGGCAGGCCGGGAGCATCGATCTCGAGTTGTCTACGGATGAAATCCTCCGACGTGGTGGCGGTCTCGACGCCGATGATCTTGCCGTTCAGGTCGGCGACCGATTTGGCCGGGCTGTCCTTGTGAACCACGTAAACGTAGGGGCTATAATAATAGATGCCTTCGAAATCGATCACCTTGGCCCGCGCTTTGGTCGGCGTCACCGAGCCGACACCCAGATCGTAGCGTCCCTGCCAATGGCCGCCCGTCATCGTCGCCCAGTCCGGCGTGTCGAAACTGACCTCGACACCGAGGCGCCTTGCGATCTCTTTCGAGACGTCGATGTCGAAGCCGACCAACTGATTGCTGTCGTCGAGGAAACTCTGCGGCGGCCAACCGCTGTTTGTGGCGACCACCATTGCCTTCTTCGAGGTAACCCGGTCGATGGTTTCACCCGCCGACGCCGCAGACGCGAACGCGAGCGTGGTAGTGGCCAAGGCCAGCCACGCGATCAATTTCCTCACTTGAACCTCCCTCTTCATCGTTATTCAGACATGCTTCCCAGAGCGCGCTCCCGTAGAGAAATAGCAATTGAGAGCGCGGCATGAGATCGATCTCATATCAGCACACATATCGACGAGGGGATCAAGTCCTTTTTCAAGTAGCCAGTTGTCCTCCGGGGGCGCAAAGCATCGGCACCCGCACGGTGCGGCGGAACCCGCGTTTGATGTGACGCGCGTGACTTTCAAGACAGAGGAAACGAAGATCTACTTCAACCTATCACATCATTGTCGGATGGGCGGCACAGGATGGCTTGCTGTCTACGAGTTTCCGATGTTCCGGTTAAGCATGGGTGCGCGGCACACCGGCAGCAGCACCAGCAGGATGATGGCGGAGTCGACCCAGAGGACCCTGTTCACGCCCATCGTGTCGACGATCTGACTGGTCGCTAGGGTACCCACGGAGATGGCAAGATTGAAAGTGAAGCAGTAGATGGCCGTCGCGGTCTCCGCGCTTTCTGGTGCTGCACTCAGCACCCACGTCTGCAGCGTGATGGGCGCCGCGCCATACGCGAAGCCCCACACCAGCAGCAGGATGGTTCCTGTGAGCGGCGTGACCCCGAGCAACGGGAAGAGAGCCAGCGTGGCGCCGAGCCCAATGACGATGCAGGCCAATGTGCGACCGACGGATTTGGCGGCCCAGACGCCTGCGACGGCGTTGCCAATCATTCCGAGAATGCCATACCCCAACAGTAACCAACCTATGCTCCCTGCAGTGACGCCCGAGACCTCCAGCAACACCGGGCTCACGAAAGTGTAGGCACCGTAGTGGGCAGCCACCAGCAGTGCGGTCGCAACCACGCCCGACAGGAGGGCGGGATTGCGCAATTGCGCACGCAGGGCTTTCACCTCCACAGGCTGCGCCGCCTCCAGCTTCGGAAGCACAAGCAGGGCGGCGAGCAGTATGGCAAAGCTCAGGCCGGCGAGAGACCAGAACGCGCCGCGCCAGCCGACTAGATCACCGATGATCGTGCCGGCCGGCACGCCCAGCACCGCAGCGGCACTTACACCGCCGAAGACAATAGTCATGGCGCGCGGCACGGAGGGTCCAGGAACAAGGCGTACTGCGATGCTCCCGGCTATCGCCCAAAAGCCACCGATGGTGATCCCGACGAGCAGCCTGGACGCAAGCAGAACGGGAAAGTTCGTTGCGAGCGCTGAAATCACGCTCGCCGCAGCCATTACCGCGAGCAGGCCCGCCATCAGAATACGCCGGTCGAGCCTCCCCACTGCCAACGGCAAACCGATAGAAGCGAACGCCGCAATTACGCCGGGTATCGTCACCGTGAGACCGCCACTCCCAATAGAGACATTCAACTCGGAAGAAATTGCCGGAATCAGCCCCACAGGGAGTTGCTCCGCAGTGATCATCGAAAAAATACCCAGCGATACGGTGAGCACGGAGAGCCACATGCGAACAGTGGCTCCCTGTTTCTCCTGAAGGGCTGCTTTGGTCAGAGACATGATCACCTCCAGCCCGCGAGAAGGCACTCGACGCCGACGTTTCGGGCAAATGTTAGAGAGACGGATCGGGCAATTGATCCCGGCCTGGCTTCAGATAATCTGTCCACTGTGGATTGATAATCGAGGGAAATATGGATGGTGAACTCACGAAACGTGAATGAAAGAGGTGATTGCAGTTGGACCGGCTGACCAGCATGACCGTGTTTGCCAACGTCGTCGGTGAAGGCAGCTTCGCTGGAGCGGCCAAGCGGATGCGACTATCGCCAGCGGCTGTGAGCAAGCATGTCCAAATGCTGGAAGAGTGGCTTGGCGCACGCCTTCTCAACCGGACGACCCGGCGCATCAGCCTGACAGAGCTCGGCGCCTCCGTCTACGAGCGCAGTCTGCGCATAATCGAGGATGTCGAGGAAGTTCGTACGAGCGCGGCCGAGAGCAAGACACGTCCGACCGGCTCACTGCGTGTCAGCGCGCCGATCTCCTTCGGCGCGATGCACCTTGGGAGAGTCGTTGCAGAATATCTCGCGGTCTACCCGGAGGTGTCGGTTGAGTTGGTGTTGGACGACCGTGTGGTTGACATCGTGGAAGAGGGCCTGGATGTCGCGGTACGCATCGCTCCACTCACGGTTTCCAATCTGGTTGCTCGCCGAATCGCGCCGTCACGCGAGGTGGTCTGCGCTTCGCGCGATTATCTGGACAGACGCGGGCGTCCCACAAAGCCGTCGGATCTCCACGACCATGATTGTCTGGACTACGCGTTGCGCGCCAGCCGCGGAAAATGGCGGTTCGACGGACCAAAGGGGCAAGTGGCGGTAAAAATCACTGCACGGATGACGGCAACGAACGGGCAGCTCCTGCGCGATGCGGCGCTGGGTGGAGCAGGCATAGTACTTTGCCCCACTTTCCTTGTTGGAGAAGCCATTCGTTCGGGCCAGCTGGAGACAGTGATGCCCCAGTTCAAGCCGGTAAGCCGGTCGATCTACGCGATGTACCCGTCAAGAAGGCATCTTTCCGCCAAAGTTCAAAGCTTCGTGACGCTTCTCGCCGCCCACTTTGGTGAGAACCCACCTTGGGACAACTTTGGACCATGACGACTGGAATGTTGAGCCCAGAGGCCGCGCGCACTTGCACGGCCTTACTGTGCATGGGACCAGCACCGAGGGCCAAGGGCCGGTGCATATCGAGCCGTCCAGCACCTTTTCGAGACTGAAGCATCCGCTATTTGCCGACGGTCAGTCGCTGAGGCTCAATCCACCGCCCATGCTAAGCGCCGCCACAGCGCGAGTTGTAGCATCTGCGGTGTCTCTGGTTCTCTGCGGCCACCGGCGGAACGGGTTGTAAGCAGGCGCGTTCCTCCAGCGTCAAGCTTGGAGAACATACATGGATGACGAGCTGCGCCTGAAGTTACAAGAGCTGAGCCAAAGCATGCAAACGCGAGCGGCCGAACTTTCGACGCTCGGCGGCAGCGCAGACATAAGTACGGTGATGTCGGGGATCGCCGTCGCTCTGGAGGCGCTGCTGGTGATTGCCGAAGAGATGAAAACGCCACGTTCCGGCCCTTCGGTCCTGCCCGACGCTACATGAACATCTCCGATCGTTTGGGAGAGGCTCCAGAGCGAGAGCGCCTACCGCCCACCAGCAAATCGCTCGCCGAGGAACTGGCTTTAATCCACATTCCGGGTTGGAGAGTGGAGAGCGCAATCTACTCGGTGGAGTACTCCAGGTGGGGTGAGCGTCGGCAGAAATGGATTTTGCACTCGACGATGCCTTTTGGGTAATCGAGGACGGCCTTAGGACGGAGGACCACGATGGCTTGGATGGCCGCAATTTGCCCGATTACAGATGAGCAGGCGCTCGTTAATTCGGAGACAGTTGGTGACATCCGGGAGTTTCGCTGTCCGAGTTGCGGCGACTTCAAAATCACGAACTCGGCCACCGCGATGTTCAAAGGCCTATCGGCAGAAGTTGGAGCGCTTCGAATACGCTAGGGCAATCGCGGGCGACAACGCGATCACAGTGACGACGGAACATGGATCTATCGATCCCGAAGATCAATAGAATACCCGCCCGACAAGCTGGTTCCCAGCGCATCTCCTCACTTGCTGCCCTGAGACCATTTGACTGCCGGTCCAGGTAGTGGGCAGTTTGAAGGTAGAAGCTCACGTCAACATGGCCAGGCCATTTTTACACTGCCGATCTGCGCGGCCAGCAACGCCTCTCGTGAGGGGCAAGGCATGGGCATCGAACGTCTCGGACCGGTCGGCGGCATAAGGCTGGTTGCCTATGATCCTCCTACCGGCGAATGGAACCAGATCTGCGACAGCGCGTCATAGAAGCAGATCAGGTGCGATTTAACGTAAGGAGTGAAATCGATGATCAGGCTCCTTCTCCTCCTCGCCATTGCACTCGCCTTCGCATGCGGCGGGACGGAGGCGGCCAAGCTGGACCTAGCCGCGGTAAATCAGGCGCAATTCTCCGCCGGCGATCCGAAAGGGCTCGATCCTGCCGTGCTGAAGGCGCAAATTTTTTTGGATCGTGCGCGCTTCTCACCGGGGCTCATCGACGGCCGCCTTGGAGAGAACTTCGCCAAGGCGGTCAAGGCCTTCCAGGCGTCGAACGGACTGGCGCCAGATGGCAAGCTCACCCAGGCGACTTGGGACAAGCTGATGGCAACCTCCACCAGCCCAGCTCTGGTCACCTTTGAACTGACCCGCAAAGATGTACGCGGCCCCTTCACCAAACGCATTCCGCGGCGCATGGAGAGGATGGCTCGCCTGAGAAGGCTTGGCTATCACGACTCGATCGAGAAGCTGGCGGAGCGCTTCCATGTGAGCGAACCATTGCTCAGGAGGCTAAACCCAGGCACCGGATTCAGGAAAGCTGGAACCACGCTGCTGGTACCAGATGTTGGCCGGGGTGAACCTCCCGCCACCATTGCCGGCGTCGAAGTCGACAAAGGCGCTCATCAGGTGCGCGTGCTCGACCCCTCCAATAAAGCGCTTGCCGTCTACCCTGCCTCGATCGGGAGCGACGAGAAGCCGGCACCAAGTGGGCAGGCAGAGATCCAAAGGGTGGTGCACAACCCGACCTATCACTACGATCCCGATTTTGCATTCAAGGGAGTCAAAACCAAGCGGCCCTTCACCATTGCTGCCGGCCCTAACAATCCCGTGGGATCAATCTGGATCGACCTCTCCATCGAAAGCTACGGCATTCACGGCACGCCCGAACCCGGCAAGATCGGGAAGACCTTCTCTCACGGCTGCATCAGGCTCACGAACTGGGATGCCGAGGACCTCGCCTCAATGGTGCACAAACATATGAAGGTGACTTTCAAGGACGAGTGAACGCAAGCCGTCGCATCCCTCGATGGTCGCCGAAACAAGATGTCCGTCTGTGCCCGTGACAATTGCATCTTGCGATCCGCTGGATCCGATCAGCGGATGCTCCGGGTTCGGGGTGTCAGGTCAAGCGGCGCCATTTGCACGGATGGCGGCGAACCAACCACCATGGCGGGGGCGCCAGATTGCTCACCACGTTGGCTCTCTACTTCGCGGCTCATACCTTGTTGAGCAGCTTGCATCTCCGGAACGGTGAAAACCGGGACCTCGCCCTTGAAACCCTGGAGCTCAAAGGCGCCCGCCTGAACGACCGGCATCGATGCTCCTGCCGCAAAGCCGGGTCCAAGCACCAGGGGGATGCCCAGCTTCTTGGTCGTCGATTCGAGCCGTGCCGCGCGGTTCACGGGGGAGCCGATCGCGGTGTAATCGAAGCGCCGTTCGGAGCCGAAATTGCCTACCGAGCAGATGCCGGTCTCGATGGCGACGCCGATTTCGATGGATCGATGGCCATCCGCGGTGAAGGCGGCGTCTTCGCGCCTCACCCGCTCGATAAGGGCAAGGCCCGCGTCCAGCGCACGCTCACGATGATCGGGTTGATCTAGCGGTGCGTTCCAGAAGGCCAGTACCGCATCGCCCATGAACTTGTCGATGGTGCCGTCGCGCTTGAGGATCTCATCGGTCGCAATGCCGAGGAAATGGTTGACCACCTTGGCGATCTCTTGGGTGTCGAGCTGTTCGCTCATGGTCGTGAAGCCACGTATGTCGCTGATCAAAATGGTGATCTCGCGCTTCTCGCCGGACAGGATTGCCTCGGTGTCCGAGCTTGCGAGGCGCTGCACCACGGAGGGCGACAGATATTGGGAGAACTGTCGCGTGAGGGTGGACCGGCGCTGCTCGCTGCGCCTGTAGAGGACATAGCCTTCGAAGCCCGCAACCATGATGGTTGCAAGCGCCGGCTGCAGCGGGTCATAGAGTGCACCCTGCAGGCTGTACTCGAGAGCGCCGAACACGAACGGCGTGACGGCCAGCAGCGCCAGGGAGAGGGCGCCAAGCACGACACGCCCGGCGAGCACTCCGGAAACCCCGATGAAAACGACGGCACTGAGGAGAAACCAGAGCCGCTCGAGCATACGCGCGTGCGCTGGCTCTGCCAGGAAGCGCCCGGCAAGCATCTGGCCGATCGCATCGGCGTGGATCTCCGCTCCTGGTCGCGCTGGACTCGTCGGCGTGGGCAGGTACTGCGTCAGGCCCACAGCCGACAGGTCGACAATGGCGATGGCGTCCCGCAGCCGCGGATCGCCATGGCCCGAAAGGATAGTGCTGGCAGACAGGCGAGGCGTGTCGGTGGCGGTTTCCCAGAGGCGGATGCTCCCCTCCGGCTCGAGCGGCACAATGGCGCCTGCCATCCTGAGTGCGTCGAACCCGGCTGCATTCATCCGGGCTGTGTAACCGTCCTGTCCAGCGTAAAGGCGCAGGAGCTCGAGTGCGAAAGACGGCCACAGCTGCGCGCGTTGAGGGGTGTTGCGAAGCCAGAGCAGCGGCACATGGCGCAGTACGCCGTCGGGATCGGGCAAGGTGCGAATCACGCCGAGGCCTGCGGCGGCGTTCGAGAATTCGGCAAGCGACCCGGTAAGACCGGTGAAGCCGGGAAGTGTATCGGGTACTTGCCCGACGATCGACCAGCCGGCTTTGGGTTCTGCTTCTGAAACCGTCGCTTCATTGCCCAGGCTGACGGCAAGCGCCGTTCGATTTTTGGACAGCGCCGCTGCCAGGCGCTTGTCTCCGGCCATGCCCTCAGGCGAGGTGTCAGCCTCGGGGAGTACCAGCGCAAGCCCGACCACCGCCGCACCGGACTGCGTGATGCCATTGACCAGATCGGCCAAGAGGCCACGGTTCCAGGGCCATCGCCCATGTGCCTTGAGGCTGGCGTCGTCTATCGAGACGATCACGACAGGATTGCTCGTCGCCTGACGTGGGGCGAGAAACTGATAGAAGTCGTACGTCCGCTCACGCAGGCGCGACAACGGCCCGTCAAAAGCCAAATGGCAAGCGAGCAGCAGGAGCACGACCACAAGGCCGGATATTTTGCGTCTGCCGGCTTGCCGCCAATCAGCCCAGCGCCTACCGACCGAGTGGCTCATCTCGTGCAGCCAGGCCTAATCGCAGTTGTAGTAGTAGCAGCAACCCTCACCCTCACACTCGCCCCGCCGCCCCCCGCTGCCCGCAGGTGGCGTTGGGCTGTCAGGGAATTCCATGACCACTCCTGGCAGTGCGCCGTCCCTGGACCCGCAGACTTTGAGCGAGGAGCCTAGAGCCGACGCACAAATTGCGCTTACGTCCAACCCAGGACCCGGTGCGCCCGGCAGGCCGGTTCCCGCTATCCGGTCGATACTGTCCAAGATCGGGAAGGCGTCGATGCCGCCGTAGCCGGCCAGAAGCTTGCCATCGTCCGACGTGCAGGCGTAGCCCGGGTTCGTGATGACCAGCCGTTTGCCATTGATCGTGCAGGTCATGCGGCCGGCGCGCAATATGCCGACGGTCTGGCCGGCTGCCACCAGCACTTCGATGATGCCGCCTCTCGCTCCGAGCACCATGTGCGGCGTCGCAACCTGCATGACGCCCCCTTTCGAAACCTGGCCGCCATAAAAACGGGCCAGGCCGCTGTTCATCCCGATGTCGATCTTTCCCGACCCGGAGCCCGGATTGTAGACGAACTCATCGATCGTCAGGCTGGTGTTTGGACCAATTTTGGCGCTCGATTCATCCCGGAACACCAGCATTCCGAGACCGGTGGGATTGCTGCGCAACTGGTCGCCGAGTTCGACGCCGGCGCCAACGTTCATCGTCCCGCCGTTATTGCGGACGATGATGGTCTGGTAGGCCGTCATCGACCCGACCGTCTCAGCAGCGGATGGTGCCGCGAAGGCGAGGCAGGCGATAAAAATGACGATCTGATGATACCTCATCGCGGCCTCTTTCAATTGAGCGTCAACGTATAGCTCATGAGCATTTCGAACGATTTTCGGTCGCGGTTGGCGAGGGCGAAGTTGGTTTTGCGGTAGGCGAGATCGACGCTGATCTTCTGCGCTTCCGTCAGCTGAAAATCGCTTTCCGAGGCAATGCGCCAGAAGTCGCTCTTGATATTTGTGCCGATGCCGACGGACAGATCGGGAGTGTCGCTGTGGCCGGCCGATAAGGCGATCTGGTGCGACCATGCGAAAAAATCCGGTACGTTCATCAACAGGCCGCCATAGCGGACCTCGCCCGTATAGCTGCGGCTGATTTCGCCCGATCCGGAAGCGAAGTCATTCGAGCCGACAAAGCGCAAGCCGAGCGCCTGGCCATTGCGGAAGCGGTAGCTGCCGCCTGCCTCATAGAAGACCCTGCTATCCGCGAAAATGCCTTGCGAGGCGCTTAGATCGATGTAGCCGCCACCGGCGAAGAGCGTCGTCTCGACCGTCGGGCGAACGACGAAACGTCCACTGAGGCCGATACCGGTTTCGTAAATGTCGCTGTCGAAACGATCCGTAACGGTGAACGCGGAAAGCAGCAGGCGCAGCGAATCGATCCCGCTGTTGGGCAGTCCCTTGTCCCAGGTTATCGCTGCGTTGCCGTGGATAAAAGTCTTCTCGCCACCCGGAACCGACAGGTCTTCCGTGAAAAGACGCTCAGTCGCGGTCAACGACCCCGAAAGAACGAGCGCGTCGGCACTTGGCGTGCCGAGGTCCCACCGCACAAAACCTTCCGCCTGCCCGTAAGGCGAGACGAAGCTGTCGTCGTCCTGCGCCCCGCCTGGCTCAAAATCGGTGAATGCGCTGAATACGCCGCCGGTCAGGGCGAGTTCCCAGGTGACGCCACGCAACGCGCGCTCGATGCGGGCGAGCAGGCGAACAGCTTCCTGTTGCTCACTTGCGGTCAGACCCCCGACTTCGATGCCGTACTGCACCTGCCGCCGGGCCAATTCATAGGACCCGACATGGTAATACAACCGGCTGGCCGCAAGCCGGGCGCGCGCATCGCGGGGGTACTGGATCAGATACTGCTCGATCGAGGAGATCGCCTGATCGTATTGCCCAGCGTTGACCGCAACCGTGACGAATTGGGCGAGCGTTCCATTGTCGGCCGGACTGGCGATGCGGGCCGCAAACGCATCGTCATAGGCCCCAAAAAGACCTTGTGCGCCGGCCGGCAACACGCCGGCACAAAGCAGCGCTGCGGCGAAGCCGAAGATCGTTCGAAACGAAGATTGCATGCCGAGAACCCACCCCAAACCCGACTAGTGCGAGGGATTTAGCACGACTGCAAGAAAAAGGCGACTGAACGGTCGCCGGACTTATGCGAGTCCTCAGCAGCTGTTGCAGCTGCGCAACAAGATATCGGGTTTATTCCTATTTCGGCTGCGCTGATTGTCAAAAACTCTTCTCAACATTGCTGCACGTGATTGAAGTATTTGGCCCAAGGCTTAACAAAATCAAATCTCATCAGTAGTGGATCGCACAGCCGACAAGATTAATATTGGGTGGGCGATCCTGCGTATCTGGTCACCAGGCTTCAAGGTCACCCACGGCTTCTCCAAAGGCCTTCCGTCGCGTTTCGCAAGGGACGGAGAGCTGCCGGAGGTGCTTCTCACGAGGCGTGTGCGATTCGGCCCGGCTTGCAATTTCTTTGAACGCGAGGTCAGCTCATTGCCTCAACGCCCAGGGACGCGTCACCGCACGCAGCTTGCTACAGCACGAGCATGGTGGCCAGCCCCAGCATCAGGCCCATGCCTACAATATCGGTCACGGTGGTGAGGAAGATCGCCGAGGCGACCGCCGGATCGGCGCCTACCCGGCGCAGGCCCAACGGGATCAGCACGCCGGAGATGCCGGACATGAGGCACGATCCGGACATGGCAAGCAGGATCACAAGTGCCAGCATCGGCGCCTGCGCCGCCGACGCCGGTTGCCTCGAGGCATAGAACCACATCGCCGCAGCCGCAACAACGCCGACGAGCACGCCGTTGGCGGCCGCGAGCGCGCCCTCTCTCATCACCAAGTGCAGCTTCGGTCGTTTGTCCACATCCCCCAGGGCAAGGCCACGCAGCGTCATAGCCAGTGCCTGGCAGCCGGTGTTTCCGCTCTGCCCGGCCAAGACCGGGAGAAACGCCGCCAGAGCAACGATCTTCTCGATCGTGCCTGTGAACGAACTGACCACGAATGCGGCCATGAAGGCCGTCAGGAGATTCAACTGCAGCCACGGATGACGCTTCAGGAAGGCTGAAAACAGCGGCGTAAAAGAGCGCTCCTCCTTCTGGAGGCCTACCATCTGGCCAGACTGGGCGGAAATCTCGATGATTTGCTGCTCGAACAATCGCCAGCCGCGAACCTGCCCGAGCAGCCGGTTCTCCGCATCCACCACCGGATAGACAGGATAGTGACGCCGTACCGCCGCCTTGCATGCGTTACTCAAAGAGAGACCGACATCAAGAGCGAACGGCCTGGGCAGCATGATGTGATCGACAATCGCGTCGGGTTCGCTCAGCATCAGATCGCGCAGGACCGCCAGGCCAACCAGTCTATTGCCCTCGTCCGTGACGTAGAGATAAGTGAGCTCGGTCGGCACCTGGGCGCCTCTGACAGCTTCCACCGCGGCAGCAACCGTCGTCCCGACAGGAACGCTGGCGGGGATCGGGTCCATCACGTCGACGAGCGACTCGGGGATCGCGAAACCCATCTCACCGTCATGAGAGCTGATGGGCCGCATATGCAGTGGCAAATGCTCGGCCACCTTACGGGCGTGCCCGTCCGGCAACAGCTTTAGTGTGTCGCGGATGAACTCGGGAGACTCTCTAGCGAGCAATTCAGCTGCGTCATCAGGTGCTCGAGCACGCAGCGTGCGCACCAACTTCTGAACGCCGGTCTCTTCGTTCATTTGCTATGGCCCCCCAATTGGAAAGTGAAAAAGTTGTGAAGTATCGGATCGCACCGGGGCGGAAATACGACAGCTTCTTCCGGCCCCAGCAGTCCGCTTTGTGGTTGTCGCAAGCGCCGCCTGCACACTCCTAGCTTGAGAAGGCAAAGCAGACGTCTACATTTTGGGCGTGCCTTCGGTCAGGTCAGCATGGGAGTGTCCGCGCTACTTCCCTCGCTTTTCAATCTTTAGATCTGGGAGGTCGGGTCGCTTGGATACCACACCGGCCTCCTTCAAGGCTGTGTATCCAACCTTTTTGAGGAGCTTCTCTGTTTTGGCGCGCTCCTTGTCCAGAGCGGTATCACCTTTGACCTTGGGCATCCGTCCTCCATTTGGTCGTTGTCGTTCGCCGGTAAATGAGATTGCCGGAAATGTCCCGCAGTGTCGTGCTTTGACCCGCGGCCGAGGACTGAATTGAGGCGCTTTGCCGCCCGGCAGCCTTTGGGCGGGAAGCGGACGGGCGGGCTATTCCTGCTGGAATTGACAGGGCCAATCTTCTGGCCTCGTCATGCCAGAAGGCAACTCGGTCCGGGCGTCTCCACAAGCCATGTTGAGCTGCCACTGGGACAGACCCGCCGAATTGGATAGATCGAGGCCCTCGATACGGGTCAGAAAGAAAAAAGCGCCGTCAAAGTCTATCGGTGCGGTGAACTTCGCTCCTCGGAAATCCGCCCGCGCGAGATTGGCAAACGAAAAGTGGCTGCCGCTGATATCGGCGTCATGGAACTGTGCACGCCCCAATTCCGCCTTTGTGAAATCAACATTGACCAGATTGGCGTTCTGGAAATTCGAGCGCTGCACTTCCGCGCCCGTAAACACAGCGCCCTGCGCGTCCATCTGGCTGAAGTCGGTCCTGTACGCCTCGATTTTGTCGAACCGGGCGCCTTTGGCGGTCGAGCCGGCCAGGGAAGCGCGCACAAGCGTTGCCTTCTCAAAATTTGCCGCAAGGAGATTGCTGTTCCTGAGGTCGGTCGAAGTGAAATCAACACCGAACAGGTTTGCCCCGCTCAGGTCCTGTCCTTCCAGGATGAGAAGCTTTTTGTCACACTCCTGCCAATTGACGCCAGGCGTCGCGGCTGCGTAGCAATCTTGAGCGGCGGTGGCGTTTTGCCAAGCCAATACAGTGCAAACCGCCAGAACCAAGCCGGATCCGCCGTAAGCTCTGGTTCGTCTCAAAGTCATTGTTGCTGGACCCCTCTGCTACTCGTCGACAATCAGCCTTACCACATCTGCTGACACTCGAGCCACGGTAACGACCGCCGTCACAGTTGCGCATCAACGATCCGCCGATAGCCAGCGGCAGCTTGCGAAATTATCGAGAGGTGGGGAAAAGCTTTGACGGTAGAGTGCTTTTTCGCGGATGCGATCACAAAACAAAGAGTTCGGCGTAAGCCGTGAGTTATTGGTGGGCCCGGAGGGCAAACGGAAATTGTTGATTTTGCTGGATTTTGGTGGGCCAAAATCTGAAAGGTCCCGTATCATCCCGTATGCTCCCGCGACCCCAAACTGCCGACCATAGCTGACCTCGTTTTGCAAACGTTGGGAGACAGGGTCCAGAACGGCGGAAATGGGGACGGTTGCAGATCGGCAGCTGTGGCAACAGCGCGCGACCAGCTGACGGTCTAGCGCCTCGATATGGCCGATGAGACTTGGGAAGTAACAAACAAGCGGCAGCTTGCAGGCAGTTGTGATCGGTGGAATGGATTTACGAGTCGAGGCGCCGGACCAGGACCGGCTCACTTGCCTCGAAGTTCAGCCTGTTGGAATGGCGCGGAGGAACGAGTAGTGGTATCTAACGAGCCGGCGGCCCTCGATGTTTGACCGCGCTCGTCCTGCAACTCTCGTATGTCGTCCCGCAAAGTGGTGGCGCAACCGACCACTTCGTTCCGCATTGTTTAAACAGCGTATGACTCAATTCCAGTCAGATTTTTTTCTGAGCTGCGAAAAGGCGGACACTAACCGTCAAAAAAATTGCGCTTTTGATTTTAACGGAAAATCGCCGCAAGAACTATTTTGAGGTTTCACCAGCTATCGGGTTCAATGGAGCGATTTTTGGACCTTGCGGCATTCGATGGCCTACAGAACCGCCTCAAAAAGTACCGTCACCTCTTCGGTTGACCGAGTCGTTGATCGGCCGTCATATGAGCCCTATGCTGGCACGCTGGCCAGTGAAGCAGTTGTCGGCCTTTATTCGCCGGCTCAGGGATTTATGCCCACGCTTCAGGTCCGGGGTGTCGGTTCCAGGCTCTGGCAAGCGGGCTAAGATTATCCTGCCGATTGTAGCCGCCAACCAAGATGTTGTCGGTCACCTCGCTGAAAAAATACACCCAGAAATAGTCAAGCTATCAGGAGCAAATAGGTCGTAAGGTGGCCTTGCGGTCCTCCTTCCCGGAGCGGTTTCGCTTGCCTGTTCAAACTCGGACGGCTGTTACTCAAAAACCGCAGTGGGTATTTTATGTGCCATTTTTGCGACATTCTATAGAATTTTGCTTGAATTTAGCGTTTTAGCGGTCACTAAATCAATAAGTGCTCCCATATTTTGCAAATTTGTGAACAATCACGGTTGAGTTGTAACGCCTGGCAATAATGGCGCAGGGGAACGTTGGGGTGGGGTGAAATGAATACGACATCTATGTCGGCGATAGGCAAGCGCCTCGGCCTGCTGACGACGGTCGCCATATTGAGTTGTGGGAATGCTCACGCGCTCACTCTCCAGGAGGCGATGGCGGTTGCGGTGGAGTCCAACCCCGAAATTGGCCAAGCGATCGAAAACCGCGAAGCAATCGAATTCGAGCTACGCCAAGCGAAGGGACTTTATCTTCCCAGCGTCGATGTCGAGGCGTCGGCGGGGGTTCGTCGTCTCGACAATTCCTCCCGGCGTTCGCTGTCCATAGAGGATGACGCGCTCTATCCGTCGGAAGCCGATGTCGTTGTCACGCAGACGCTTTATGACAGCGGCGCAAGGCGGGCGGAACTGAACCGTCAGGCGTCGCGGGTCGACGGCGCATCGTTCCGGGTGCTGGAACGGTCTGAATTCATTGGACTGTCTGTCGTCCAGGACTATCTCGAATACATGCTGCAGGCTTCGATCGTTTCGGAAGCGAAGAAGAATCTGGGCTTTCACCAGGCAATCCTCGGCGACATCCGGCAAGGTATTGCAGGCGGCGCGTTGAACGAGGCTGATCGCCAGCAGGCCGAGGAGCGGCTGTTCGCTGCCAAGGCACGTATGCAGGAGGCGACCGAAGAACTGGAGGCTTCCAAGATACGGTTCTTCAAGACGGTCGGTAAGCCGCTGACCAACGCGTCAAGGCCAGGCGATGTCTCGAGCGCGCTGCCAAGGTCGCTCGACGACGCGCTAGGGCTGGCGCGACAGAACAATCCGCGCGTCCACATGGCCAACAGCGATATCGACGCCGCCGCCTCCCTGGTGGATGCGGCGCGGGCGAAATTCGGGCCCTCCGTCATCGCCGAAGGCCGCGCCCGCGGCGGCTATGACATCGACGGCGACGATGGCGACGCCAGCGACCTGCAGGCGCGGCTGGTGCTGCGCTGGAACCTCTATCGCGGCGGCATCGACAAAGCCAACGAGCAAGAGCAGGTCCGCCGCACCAGCGAGCAGCGCCTTGTGCTGCACCAGGTTCTGCGCGAGATCGAGGAAGCCGTCCGTACGTCATGGGATCGCCGCTTCCGGCAGGCCGATCTGGCAAAGACATTGAAGCTTCAGGCTGCCGCCAACGAAAGGCTGGTGGCGTCCTATCGCGAGCAGTTCAAGGTCGGACAGCGCTCGCTGCTCGACGTGCTCGACGCGCAGAACACGCGGTTCAACACAGCTACGCTTGCCGACACCGCATCCTACGCGTCGCTTTTCGCGCAGTACCGGCTGCTGGCGGCAACCGGGCAGTTGCTGAAGACCATGAATCTTCAGCCGGCAAAACAGGCCACCGCCTATGCCAAGGCCGAGTTCAATGCGCCTGAAACGGCCGACACCGAAACCTATGCGCGCACGCCGTCGGAGCAGACGAACGATCTGCCTTTCGACATCCTCGCACCGGTAAGAAAGAAGTAGGAAGGTCAAGGACGAACGATAGTCCTGCGGGCCGATCGTGAACCCACAACCCAAAATCCTCTCCCCAAAAGAGGCGTTCAAGGCCTGCTTCTCCGCTGTTGCCGGGTACCTCGGCAGGCCGAGTTCCGAGACCGTGCTGTTTGCCGGCGTGCCGCTGTCAGACACCCGCATCGATATCGACGCCATCCGGCATCTTGCCGAACGCATCGGTCTTGAAATCACGGAATTCAGCCATCGCGACTTTCTTCGCGGACGCATCGACCTTCCCGCCATTCTGTTTCGCGTCAGCCAGTTGCCTGTAGCGCTGCTTGCCCAGACCGAGGACGGTGGATTTACGACCGCTCCCCAGGAAGACGGCCGCACGACAATCAGCAAATCCGAGTTTTCCGGAAGTTATATTAGTGGCGGCGTTTCGTTCTCGATAACCTATGCCAACGCAGTAGAGGCGATGAGCGTCGGTTCGGCGGCCAAGATCGAGCGGCGACATTGGCTGACCGGCACGATGGGGCCGTTCTGGCGCACCTATTCGAAGGTCATCCTGTCGGCGGTATTCATCAATCTGCTGGCTCTTGCCTCACCGATCTTCACCATGAACGTCTACGACAGGATCTTGCCGAACAAGGCGATATCGACGCTCTGGGTGCTGTCGATCGGGATCGGCGCGGTCATTCTGTTCGACCTGCTCTTGAAGACCGCCAGAGCGTCACTGATCGACTATGCCGGGCGCAAGGCCGATCTTCGCATCTCCTATATGCTATTCGAGAAGGTGCTGAACTCGTCCTTGTCGGCAAGGCCCGGCTCAACCGGCGAATATGCAAATCGGGTGACCCAGTACGAGTTCGTGCGCGAGTTTTTCACGTCGAACACCATCAGCGTCTTCATCGACACAGCCTTCGTCTTCGTCTTTCTTCTTGTCATCTATGCGATAGGCGGTTGGCTGGTCGTCATACCGGCCATTGCCTTTGTCGCCTCGGTGATCGTCGGGCTGATCACGCAACGGCGCATCGGCAAACGCGTTGCCGCTTCCATGAACGAGGCTTCGCAGCGCCAGGCCCTGCTGGTGGAATCCATCTCCACGCTGGAAACGATCAAATCGCTACGCGCAGAGGCGTACCTTCTGCGAAAATGGGCGGAGCATTCCAAGAACGCATCCAACACGTCCGAGAAGATCAAACAGCTTTCGGCTGCCGCCGGCAACATAACCCAAGCCATCCAGCAGATGGTCACCGTCGCCTTGATCGTGGCCGGCGCCTATGCCTTTTCGGAAGGGCATGTCTCGACCGGCGCCATCATCGGCACCGTCATGCTGGCAGGCCGGGCGGTGGCCCCGCTTGGGCAGATTGCGATCACCTTGTCCAGACTTCGCCAGGCGATGCTGTCCCTGCGAATGGTGAATTCGATCATGGCGCAGCCTGAGGATCGGCCGGACACGGTTGGTTTCGTCAACCGCCCCATTCGCAACGGTGCAATGGCATTCAGGAATGTCGGCTTTGTCTACCCGGGTTCCGAAAACGAAGTGCTGACCGGCCTGAATTTCTCGGTGAAGCCCGGTGAGCGGATCGGCATCATCGGCCGCATAGGCTCGGGAAAGACGACCATGGGGCGGCTGATCGGCAGGCTTTTCCTGCCGACCTCCGGCGAGTTGCTGCTGGACGGGATCGACATCCGTCAATACCACCCGTCGGAGGTTCGCGCCGCGGTCGGGATCGTCGCGCAAGCCAACGATCTGTTTTCCGGCACCATCAAGGAAAATCTCCTGATGGCGTGCCCGGAGGCGACCGATGAGCAGATCGTCGACGCGGCCAAGGCTGCCGGCGTCGACGACTTCGTCTCCCGCCATCCGCGAGGTTACGACATGAATGTCGGCGAGCGCGGCACCAATCTCTCGGGCGGTCAGAGGCAGACAATGGCAATTGCCCGCCTGTTGCTGACCAAACCGAAAATCGTGTTCCTGGACGAGCCGTCCGGCTCGATGGATCTGGCTTCCGAGCGCCAGCTGATCAAGCAGCTCAAAGTGGCTTTCGATCGCAACACGACGCTGATCGTTTCGACGCACCGCTTCAGCATGCTCGAGCTGGCCGACCGCCTCATTGTCATCGAGCAGGGCAAGATCGTTGCCGATGGACCGAAAGACCAGGTGATACAGGCGCTGCAGAAAACAAGCGCCTGACGAACAGAATTATGCGTGAACACAGCACGTTGGGACGTGGTAATGCTAGCCAGGGAAGACCGTCCGCCGCTTTTTGCGTCGGCTTCGATATTCATTATCGGAGCGCTCTTTGCGAGTTCGGTAGCCTGGGCATCCTTCGCCGAGGTCGATGAAATCGCACGCGGCGACGGCAAGATCATACCGGCGTCGAAGACCCAGATCATCCAGGCCAGCGAGCCGGGCGTGGTTCAGGAAATCGCCGTGACGATCGGTCAGGTCGTCAAGAAGAATGACCTCATCATTCGTCTCGACAACACCTTCAACACTTCCAGCCTTGGCGAGCAGCAGGCCAAGGCGCGGGCGCTGCAGACGCGCATTGCACGGCTCCAATTCGAACAGACCGGCAGCCTCGAGGGCGCGTTTCCCTGTCCGTCCGAGATCCAGAAGGTGGCGCCGGAAATCTGCGACAACGAGCAGAAGCTGCTAATCGCGCGGCGCGACAACTTCGAAGTCAAACTGTCGGTTCTCAAGTCGCGGCTCGATCAGCGTGAGAAGGAACTCGACGAAGCCAACGCCAATGCCGATCGCCTCACCAAGAACCTGGCCGTCAGCGACCAGGAGGCGAAGCTGGTCGAAGCGATGGTCAAGAAAGGCCTGATGGCGCGAACCGAGCAGCTCCGCGTCGAGCGCGAGCAGACCGAGCTCAATGGTCAGCTGACGCTTGCCGGAGAGACCATCAAGAAAGCCAGGTCGGCCATCACGGAAGCCAAGCTTCAGGTCGACGAACTTGGCCTGCAGCTGCAACAGGAAGCGCTCAGCGATCTGACGCAGGCGCTGGCCGATCTCTCGGTGGTGGACGAGACGATACGCGGTGCCACCGACAAGGTGGCGCGTACCGATATCCGTTCGCCTGTCGATGGTATCGTCAACACGCTTGACATCAACACGGTCGGCGCCTTCGTCCAGCCCGGCGCGGTCGTCGCGGGTATCGTGCCGACGTCCGAGACCCTGCTGGTCGAAGCCCGGGTCTCACCGCGGGACGTCGCCTTCATCCGGCCGGGCCAGGATGCCCTGATCAAGGTGACCGCCTATGACTTCTCGATCTTCGGCGGCATCGAAGGCAAGGTCTCGAACATCACTGCCGACAGCCTGGTCGACCAGAAGACCGGCGAACCCTATTATCAGGTCCGTGTCGCCACCGACAAATCGACCCTGACACGCGACGGCAAGACCTATTCGATCATCCCCGGCATGATCTGTTCGGTCGACATCAAGACCGGACGCAAAACGATTCTCACCTACCTTATGAAGCCGATCAACAAGGCGCGAGAGGAGGCAATGAGTGAGCGATAGCGCGGTCTCCCTTCCTGCCGATCGCGACCGGCTGCTGCCACCGCTGGCGGCAGAGGATTTCGGACTGGAGTTCCGGGTTGTGGCGCGTGGCGGCATGCGCCGCGGCATTCGTCTGGAACGGGCGTTCTGGACATCGCTGAAGCAGATGGCGGAAAGCCGCAAATGCACGATCGGCACACTGATCGAGGAAATTGCAGAGAGCCACGCCAACGCCGGAAACCTGACATCGGCAATTCGCGTAGCCTGCATGCGTGGATTGGCCGACCAAAACCTCACCTTGCAGAGGCTCGCGTCGATCAAGACCATCAGCGCCATTCTCGTCGCCTGTCCCTCGCCGGCCTTTGCCCTGGCATCGTCGAAGAAGATCCTGACCTTCAATGCGCCGTTCCAGCAACTGGTGCGGCGGCAATTGCCGGTGGCGCCGAACGAGGACGCGCGCCAGGATCTCAAGTTGGCGCTGGACCTCAATGTCGCCGACATATTCGCTAGGCTCGACGCCAATGGCGAGACGCCGGTCGCGACCGGTTTCGTCATAGGCGCCGGCGACCGCCGCTACCGCGGTCAACTGAGCGCGGTGCGGGCGCCGGTGGTCGAGCCGGAACTGCTGATGGCGTTCGTCTTCGGCGGCTAGAGCAATTCCGGGAAAAGTGTGAGCGGTTTCCGTGGAAAATTGCGTCAAACAAGAGATAGAGCGCTCAAGACTCTCTGATGGGAGCTTACGGCTGCACACCTTCACCAGGCGCGACCGTCGAAAGGCCGCCCTTGATATCGGCTATTTGAGCAGAACCGGTCTTCGCGCCATGGATCCACGCGCGATCGGTGCTGAACGAATACAGCGGCACGTAGGTCGGCAGGTCTGTGTCGCGGGAAACTACATTGCTCAAACTGTCGAGAATGAAGACGCCGCTGCCGGTGCTGACCGACAGCACGGCATGAAAGAAACCGCGCTTGCGATCCTGCAAGACGACCAGCGACATGCTCTGCGCCGGGATGCCTGCATGCAGCAGCGCGGCCATCTTGAGGATGGCGAAATCCTCGCAGTCCCCTGCCCGCCGCTCAAGGATTTCCCGGGGCTTGGCCCAGTAGTCGAGCTTGCCGTAAACCACGCTGTCCTTCTTGTAGGCGATGGCGCGATTTATACTTGAGTTGACGAAGGACAACTTGTCGATGAAGCGCTTGTTCCCGGCTGCCTTGACTATCTCGGCAAAGGCGCTGTTCTTGCGTTCGCACGCGCTGCTCGCGGTACAGTCGACAATTGCCTTGTAGACCGGCGCCCAGCGCGCCGAAACCGGGAAATTGCGCATCGACAGGGCAACAGAACCGAACACGCCGGGAATGATCGCCGCCGTCTGGATCAGGTCGATCCCGGCGGCGGGCGGCGCGATCGAAGAACCACGCTTTTCATCAACGGCAACAGAGCTGCTGAAAATCATGCCGATCCGGTAGGCTGAAACCGGCTGCCATGGCTGCGGCCGAGCCAGCGAAACGCCGCCGAGACTGGAAGGGGTTTCGACCGCCGCCAGAACTCCAGCGGCAGCGCCGGCATTCACGGTAATTGCTTTCGCGGATGATGGCTGCGGCAGGCTTGTGATCGCCATTGCCAGCAGGATGAGCCTGAGCCCGGTTATTCCCAGGGCAGATTTTTCTTTTTTCATAACGCCCACCTCTTGACTGTGGACGGTACCAATCTTGTCTCAAATTACTGGAAAGGAAGGTGGATAAGTTTCCTTCAATCGGGAATACCTATTTTGTGTAAAACTCTATTCAAACTTATACTTCTGTTTACCAATCCAGCTCAGCCGGCGGATATAAACGAAGCGCGGCGCGGTCAATGTATATCAGATTATATCTTCCGGGTTTACCACACGTAAAAAATGCCGAGACATACCGGGATATATGAAATTGATTGCGGGACAGTTGCAAAGCAGAAGTCGTCACTGTCTCTATCCGGGAAATGCCGGAGGGGTTTGGCGATGACGACCAGTAACGATTTGGATACCGTCTCGAATTCTTGGGACGAGCACTCTTCACATGAACATGGCGGCTCGCCATCGCAGGCAGGCATCCAGGTAGCGCAGGCCGCTCAGGCGGCGCCTGCCGAGCCGGTGCCGGTCGATGTCGGCAGTGGCGCACCCGTTCAGCCGGCAGCACCCGCGGAGGCGAAAGCGCCGGCGGCAGCCGCGCCGCATGAATACGTGGCCGACGCCAGCAACATCGTGAAGCTTCCGGCGGACGTCTCCATCGACAACATCAAGGTCGACGGCCACAATCTGTTGCTGGAACAGGCCGACGGTTCAGTCATCCTCATCAAGGATGGCGCGCTCAACGTGCCGACCTTCATCATCGGTGATGTCGAAGTTCCGCGCGTGGCCTTGCTGGCCGCTCTTGAAGCGAGCCACGTCGATGTCGCCTTCGGTGCCGATGGTTCGATCTCGGCCGGCCCGGGCGGCGCCCCAGGCAGTGCCGGCGGCGACTTCACCATTCCCCCAGGTGGTATCGGCGACGGCTTCGATCTTTCCGCATTGTTGCCGCCGACGGACCTGCAATTTGGACGGCTGGAGCCGCGTGAGCTGACGATCGGGGTCAGGGAAGAAGATACGACGCCGACAATCGACATTGGCTCCGGATTTGTCGTCAACGAGGCCGCGCTTTCCGACGGGACGGACCCGGCCAGCACCGCCGAGCAGGTTTCAGGGACCTTCAACATCGTCTCGGGTGATGGCATCGGGACGCTTGTCATTGACGGTGTGGACGTGACCAACGGCGGCAGCGTTGCCGGGCAATACGGCACGCTCGTGGTCACCGGCAATCCTACGAACGGCTATAGCTGGATTTATACCCTTGCCGACAACACTCTTGATCATCACGACAACTCATCGACCGGAACGACCGAGGGGGTTTCCGACAGCTTTGCCGTCGTGGTTACAGACACAGACAATGATCCGGCCACCGCGACCCTCAATATTGGTGTGCTGGACGACGGCCCAACGCTTTCGGTCCAGGCAACTGCGCAAGCGGCACAGTTGCTTTCGGTCGAACTCGACGAGACGGTCGGCGGCGACCGCTACAATAGCGGCGAGACTGAAGATGCCGGCGGTAACGCCAACACGGATGACGGCGTTGGCCTGGCCCAGGTGACGACCGGCCTGGCGGGTGGCCTTTCTTCGCTATTCGCCGTTGGCGGCGTCTACGGTGCAGACGGACCGGGCAGCACGACCGGGCAGTTGGCATTCACCGGCATTCCGGCCGGTGGCCTTGCCACGAATCTCATTGCCACGGACGGCGGGGCCATTACGCTCTTCCTCGAAGGAGGAGTGATTGTCGGCCGCGACACGCAGGGTGATCAGGTCCTGACCATTGCGATCACCGGCGCGCCCGGCGCAGAGCAGTTGCAGACCACGCTCTACGAAGCGCTCAACCATGGCGCCGACGGCAACAAGTTCGATTCCGAACTCAATCTGTCGCTGACCAATGGCGGCCAGGTTCAGCTGCAATATGAGGTAANGTTCGATTCCGAACTCAATCTGTCGCTGACCAATGGCGGCCAGGTTCAGCTGCAATATGAGGTAACGCGCCAGGACGGCGACGGCGACACCATTACCGAGAAGGCGACCGTCGACCTGATCAACGGCCAAGGCTCCGCATTCTCCTTCGACGACGATGGGCCAAGCCTAACGGTCGGCGCCCACGATGGAGCGGCTGGCCTGCTTTCCGTCGAGCTTGACGAGACGGTTGGCGCGGATCGCTACAATGGCGCTATCGGCGAGACCGAAGATGCCGGCGGCAACGCCAACACGGATGATGCCGGTCCGGGCCTGGCGCAGGTCAACACCGCGGTAGCAGGCGGACTGACCAATCTGTTCACTGTCGGCGGCAGCTATGGTTCGGACGGTCCTGGTACCGTTACCGGGAATCTGAGCTTTACCGGCATTCCGGCCGGTGGCCTTGCCACGAATCTCACCGCCACCGACGGCGGCGCCGTCACGCTCTTCCTCGAAGGAGGAGTGATCGTCGGCCGCGACACGCATGGCGATCAGGTTCTGACCATCGCGATCACCGGGGCGCCTGGCGCCGAGCAGCTGCAGACCACGCTCTACGAAGCGCTCAACCATGGCGCCGACGGCAACAAGTTCGATTCCGAACTCAATCTGTCGCTGACCAATGGCGGCCAGGTTCAGCTGCAATATGAGGTAAANGCTGCAGACCACGCTCTACGAAGCGCTCAACCATGGCGCCGACGGCAACAAGTTCGATTCCGAACTCAATCTGTCGCTGACCAATGGCGGCCAGGTTCAGCTGCAATATGAGGTAACGCGCCAGGATGGCGACGGCGACACCATCACAGAGAAGGCGACCGTCGACCTGATCAACGGCCAAGGCTCCGCATTCTCCTTCGACGATGACGGGCCGAAGGTTACTGGCACCGCCCAGGTCACCGCGAATGTCGACGAAGACGGTCTGCACAACAGCCAGTCCACCGGAAATGCCGACAATCTTCAGCCTGGCGAAGTGACCGGAACAAACTCCGCGGTTGCCATCGGTGCTGCCGGCGCATTGAATGCAATCGTCGACTTCGGCTCTGACGGCCCGAATGCGACTTCGGCCTTCGGCCTTGTCACCCAAACCACCCCATCGGATTCGGGATTTGATTCGAAAGGCGGCAATGTCCTCATCGTCTCCGACGGCACGACCCTGACCGGCTATGTCGATGTAGGCGCCGGCGCCGGCTATCAGGCGGGCACGGATCGTCCTGTTTTCACCCTGACCGTCGGTGCGGACGGCTCCTATGTCTTCACCCTGATCGATCAGATCGATCATCCGACTCTGGATATGCTCCCGGGCGACAACACCGAAAATACGCTTGCCAATGGCGGTATCGATCTTTCGGCCTTTGTCGTTGCCATGGACGGTGACGGCGATACCATCGGACTGGCGGCTGGTACATTCAAGGTCCAGGTGCTCGACGACGTTCCGCAGATCGTCGCGCGGGATGCCGGCACGACGACCACAACCACGACCGAAACGATCGTCTACACGCTGCAGGCCGGCAACACCGATGTTCGCGGCATGGATGGCGCAGGCAACCACGACATCAAGCTCAGCGCCGTCGACATCAACGAAGGCGACAATTCCGTCAACACCACCGGCACCAAGATCGGCGTTGGCGACGGCCAGATCATCGACGGATACGAAACCCATCCGCATTTGACCGGCCCCGAAATCGTGACGATGGACTTCGTCAACAATCTTGTCATCGCCCCCAACAATCCGAATCCGCCCAGCATCACCGACGGTGGTTCATACGACGTCGACTCGGTCAAGTTCACGATCGATGTTGCGGAAGCCCAGGGTGTCGAAGCCGCCGTGATGTTCATCGGCGCCAAGGACGGTGGCACATTCGAGCCGTTCACCGTGAGCATCAATGGTGTGCTGACGGCCGGCACGGCTGTCTTCGAGGGCGGCGTGCAGGTGGGCTATGCCTTCGCCGGCGTGCCCGATGGTGCGACTGTCGAGGTCATCGGCAGCACCCCGTTCGACCAGCTCAAGGTGGGCAACTACAACGATTTTACCTTCGATTCCAACGCTGGCGGAACCGATGCGACCCTGACTGGCGGCAACCCGTTCAAGATCTTCGGCATCGAAGCCAAGGTCACGACAGTCACAACGCAGACCGAGGTCTTCCGGGTCAGCCACGACGAGTCCGCCGGCGTCAACAACGCCGCAGATCCCAATCCGGCGGATGACACCGCTCTCTCCCCGCCAGCTCTGGTGGACGAGCCGGGGGCGTTGGGCTACGCAAAATCGTCAGCCAGCGCGCTCGGCCTTTTCAACGCCTCGGTCGGCGCCGATGACGACGCGACATTCTCGTTTGCCGTCACCGACGCGATTGGCAATCCGCTGTCAAACGTCGATTCCGGCCTGAAGACACTCGACGGCTCGGCGATCATGCTCTCGACAAATGCGGACGGCGTTCTCGTTGGTTCTGCCAACGGCGTCGACGTCTTCAAGGTTTATGTCGATCCGACCGGAGCGGTCTGGATCGGGCAATATCAGCCGATCGCTCACAATGTCGACGGTTCAAGCACCGCAGCCTTTGACGACATAGCGACCGTCGCCGCCGACCTGCACGTCAAGGCCACCATCACCGATTTCGACGGCGACACGAGCACCGCCGTATCCCATGTCGCGTTGAGCATCGAATTCCAGGATGATGGCCCGGTTGCGGTCAACGATCAGGACTCGGTCACCGAAGATGGGCCGCTCACGGCAGACGGCAATGTGATCACGGGCGTGGGTGGCGCCGACGCAAACGCAACCGACGGCCACGCGGATCACCTCGGCACCGACGGCTTGGGCTCGATCACCTGGGACGGCGCCGTTGCCAACCACGTTGCTGGAACCTACGGCCAGCTTACGGTGGGCGCCGACGGCAGCTACACATATGTGCTCTACACCCAAGCCCAGAACCCGGCCGGGTATGCCGCGGTACAGGCGCTGGATGTCGGCCAGACCGTGGCCGAGAGCTTCGACTATGCTGTGGCGGATGGCGACGGCGATACCGCTCTGGCGTCCCTGACCATCACCATCAACGGCACCAACGACGTGCCGCAGATCGTCGTCGACCAGGGCAACCCGGCCGGCGCGCACGACCTGGTCTATGAAGCCGGCCTTGCGGCGGGCTCGGCGGCCGGCAACGGCAGCACGGTGGCGACCGGCACCTTCACGGTATCGGACCCCGACGGTCTCGACGACGTCCAGAGCGTCACCATCGGCGGCACCACGGTTGCCATCGGCAGCCTCAACGGTTCGACCTTCCCGGGCGACCACGGCACGCTGCTGATCACCGGCTACAACGCGGTAACTGGCGTAGCGACCTACCAGTACACGCTGACCAGTCCGACCACGGACGTTCCCGCCGTCACCGAGACCGAGACCTTCTCGCTCACCGTGTCGGACGGCACCTCCTCGTCAGCCCCGGCGGCAATCGTCATCACCATCGTCGACGACGTGCCGACCGCACACGCCGATACCGACAGTGTTGCGTCCAACCAGTTCACCGCCGAGNTGACGGCCAGCTATGTCTACAATGCAACCACCGGCATCGGCACCATCAGCTACGCCTATACGCTGATCGACAACACGCTGACCGATCCGTCGAGCACCAGCTTCGCGGTCGTCGTCACCGACGCCGACGGCGACAGCGCTCCAGCCGGCAATCTCGTCATCACCATCGTCGACGACGTGCCGACCGCACACGCCGATACCGACAGTGTTGCGTCCAACCAGTTCACCGCCGAGACCGGCAATGTGCTGAGCGCGGTTGGCACCACCTCGCCGGTCACCGGCATCGACGTCAAGGGCGCCGATGGCGCTGCCGTGGTCGGCGTTGCCGCCGGCAACACCAATCTCGATGTCGACAATGCCGCAACGCTCGGCACCCAGGTCCAGGGCAGCTACGGCAAGCTGACGCTCAACGCCGACGGCTCCTACTCCTATGTTCGCGATGCCGGCACGCAGGGCGGCGTCAGCGATGTCTTCACCTACACCATCAAGGACGGCGACGGCGACACCTCGCACACCACGCTGACCATCGCCATCGGCGATTCAACCCCGACCGACGCCATTCCGGCTGCCGGCGGCGCCACCACCACCGTCTATGAAGCCAGCCTGCCGGCACGCGCCGGCGAACCGGCCGGCTCCAACGAGCCTGCAACCACCGAGACCACTTCGGGCACCATCGGCTTCACCTCGCCCGACGGCCTGACCACCGTCTCGCTGGGTGGCCATGTGCTGACCGGCTCGGCCCAGACTTTTGCCGACGGCACCACAGGATCGCTGACGGCCAGCTATGTCTACAATGCAACCACCGGCATCGGCACCATCAGCTACGCCTATACGCTGATCGACAACACGCTGACCGATCCGTGACGGCCAGCTATGTCTACAATGCAACCACCGGCATCGGCACCATCAGCTACGCCTATACGCTGATCGACAACACGCTGACCGATCCGTCGAGCCCCAGCTTCGCGGTCGTCGTCACCGACGCCGACGGCGACAGCGCTCCAGCCGGCAATCTCGTCATCACCATCGTCGACGACGTGCCGACCGCGACGAATGACACCTGGGGGCCAACGATCACCGGTGCGACGGTCCTCACCGGCCTCCTGACCAACGACAAATTCGGCGCCGACGGCGTCGACACCGACAACAATCCGGTCAGCGGCCAGGTGACCGCCACCAACGGTGCTCACGGCACCGTCACCTACAACAACGATGGAACGTTCACCTACACACCGACGGGCATCTATGTCGGGTCGGACTCTTTCACCTACACGATCAAGGACGGTGACGGCGACGCTTCGACGGCCACGGTGACCCTGAATGTGCAGACCAACACCGTTCCATCGGGTGGCGGGACAGCGTCGTTGACATTGAACGAAGCCGCGCTCGACACCACGCTCGATGCTTCGGCGCCTGCGGATCTCCAAGCCGGGGCCGTGACCGGCACCAACCCAGGCAGCCGCGGCGAGACGGCGCAAGCAATCAGCGGCATCACCTTCACCACGACCGGCGAAGCCATTAATGTTGCATTCGCCAACCCGACCGGCGATCCAAACTGGGTGGCGCCGACTGTTTCTGGCCTAGCCTCTGGATACACAATCAGCTGGGCGCTCGTCGGCAACCAACTCGTCGGCAGTCTGATACAAACGGCCGGCAGCGTGAACCTCGGCGCATTCGTCTATCTGGCGCTGTCAAACACAAGCGCCGGCGCCAACAGTTCGTTGACACCCGTCGTTACCGCGACACTGACCGACCAGCTCCAGCATCTTGCCGGCTCGGGCAACGTCACCATCAACGGGCTTCAGGTGGTGGCAACCGACACCAGCGGTGATCATGTTTCCGGATCGGTCAATCTGACGGTCCTGGACGACGTTCCGCTGCCATTCAAGCCGGATGGCATCTTCGTGGAAAACACCACGCATACGGTGCTGACGGAGAGCATCAATTTTGCCGCGAGCGCCGGTGCTGACGGCGTTGGCAATGTCGTGTTCAACGTGACCGAAGGCGCGGCCGTCACATCAGGCAGCACAAACATATTCCTGAATGGCGAGCAGGTCTTCTTCCACGTCGTCGATACGCATACTGTGGAGGGACGGACCTCGGCCGCGAACGGCAGCGACCTCGCTTTCACGGCGACCCTGAACCCGGCGACAGATACTTGGACATACACCCAGGCCGCGACGATGTTTGCCGGCAACCAGTTCAATACGGCGAACTTCTCGCCAAGCGGCGGCAACAACCAAGCGATTGTCCTGGACTCCATCGGCTCAACCAGCGACCTGCTTGCAACCGCCAACAGCCCCAATTTCGTGAACACCAGCACGGGCAGTTGGGGCGTCGATGGCGGAAACAGCATCAGCCCTGGTGAGAAGATCCGCTTCGATTTCGTCAGCAATGCAACCACCGACGGCACCATCGCCGGAACCCCCGCGGGCATCGGGGCGGGAACCCACTATACGGATCACTACGAGGTGGCTAGCTATACACAGGGGATTGGCAATGTCTCGGGACCGGGCCTGGTTTCGATAACGATCCGCCCGGTCAACGCCGACTATGATAACACCTACATAGGTGATGTTACCGGCGAAAGCACGGCCCTCGGCGCCTTGGTCACTGTCGTCAACGGCTCCGGCGGAGCTACTCCGACCGCAACGAACAATGGGGACGGAACGTGGACGATCACCGGTCTCGCGCAAGGCGACACCTTTACCGTGGTTGCAAATTCGGACCCGTTCAGCGCAATCGAAATTTCGGCCAATGTTGGCTCGAATGACTTCAAGCTAGGCCCGGTCACCTACACGACCGCCAACGCCGTCACACCGTTCGACATCTCGATCCCGGTCACGGCGANGCGACCGACGGTGACGGCGACCCAATTGCCGGGTCAGTGACGGCACACCTTTCGCCCGATCTCAGCACCTGGCAAGGAACTTCGGGCGTGGACACTCACACCACGACCGCGACAGAAACCACGCTGCTCGGCGAGGACGGCAACGACACCCTCAATGGACTCAATCTCCAGGCTGATATCCTCTCCGGCGGACGCGGCGATGATACCTTGTCGGGCAACTCCGGTAACGACACGCTTTACGGCGGCTCGGGAGCGGACATACTGTTCGGCGGCGACGGCAACGACCTGCTGATCGGCGGTTCCGGTCAGGACACGCTCACCGGTGGTATAGGCGTCGATACGTTCAAGCTCGAGCACCTCGACATCAAAGATCTTATCGCTGACTACAGCGGTGTCGGCGGCCATGGCGACATCATCGACCTTACCTCCTTGTTCGATACAGCCGCCGGAGGGGCCAATGTCGGCGACTTCGTGAACTACAATGCGGGAACGAACACTGTCAGCGTCGACGCCGACGGTTTGGCCAACGGCGCCAATTTCGTGGACGTGGCCACCTTGACGAATGCACCCGTCGCCAACACGATCACCCTGCTCTACGATGACGGAGTGACGCAGCATACGACAACGGCAAACGTGGTCTAGGAGCATGGTGCGGGGCCACGCGACTATGCTATGTATTAGAGATTAGGAATACAGAGGGGGATCTCATCATGAAACGTTCCGTAAGACTGTTGGTTTCCGCTGCGGCGCTGTTGCTGGCAGTCGGGTCGACGGGCTATGCCGCCGACATCATCGACGGGCCGGTGGCCGACTATTGCCGGACCGTCGGCACATCGAACCTGGTGTTGAACGACAACATCGTCGATCTCAAGGTCCAGGTGGTCAAGCTGATGGACGAGTCGGTGGCCGTCGCCAACAGCTCGGAATGGATCAATTCGTCCCGCCCCGCCTTCGTCTGGGCGTCGGAAGCCAAGGTCGCCTGCGGCATGGCCTATGGCTACCTCAAGACGAACTACAAGGACGAGGACACGCTCAACAAGTGCGAGTGCTTCCACGACCGCATGGTCGAGTACATGAACTGACCGAAAGGGATCAAGTCGCGCCGACAGGCTGACGATGATCGCCCGTGGAAGATTGTCGAGAGCGATTGCCGGAGCGATCGCACTGGCCGTTTTTGCCCCTGAAGCCCGTGCCAACTGGCTGGAACGACCTGCCCTCGAGCAGCAAGCTCCGTCCGGCTTGACGCGGCCGGTTCGCTGCGATGTCGCTCCGGAATGGACGCGCGAGACATTCAAGGCGTTCGCGACGTGCCAGGCATCGCTCTACGGCCTGGAGCCGGTGCTGGCGCACGCGGTGATGGAGATCGAAAGCGGATTCGATCCCGATGTGCACGGCGCCGATGGTGAAGTCGGGTTGATGCAAGTGATGCCGGCGACGGCGCGAATGCTTGGCTTTCGCGGTTCGCTCGACGAACTCGCGGTCCCTGCGACCAACATCGCGCTCGGCGTCAGATATCTGGCGCAGGCAAACAGCCTTGCCGAAGGCGATCTTTGCACGACGGTCATGAAATATCGCGCCGGGCACGGTGAAACCCGGTTCTCCGAACTTTCGGTCCGCTACTGCCGGCGTGCGCGTGCAATCCTGGCGAGAGAAGGTTTTGCGGTGGCCGGGCCATTGCCGGTGGCGACGTTCGGATTCTCCGCATTCCCGACAGCAGGAGACGATGGTGCCCCTGCCCCGGCGAGGCGGATTTGTGTGCGCCGGCTGTTCGTGCCGGGCCCGCGATACATGAAATGCACGGACTATCGAAGCGCCGGGCAAGCCAGAATGATCAAGGCGCTCCGGGCAAGACTTTTCGACGGCTGAGCCATAATCCAGCAATTGCAAAGACGGCGAGGCAAGTCTGCCGTAAGATGAACGGATGAGACCGGGACAAATACCCGGCGGGATATGAGGGAGGCATCATGGATTCTGGCCGGCAGCGACACGGTTCGTGGACG
Source organism: Mesorhizobium sp. LSJC269B00 (assembly GCF_000502815.1). Classification (NCBI taxonomy): domain Bacteria; kingdom Pseudomonadati; phylum Pseudomonadota; class Alphaproteobacteria; order Hyphomicrobiales; family Phyllobacteriaceae; genus Mesorhizobium; species Mesorhizobium sp. LSJC269B00. The sequence continues at coordinate 7,925 of NZ_AYVN01000004.1, read as the reverse complement.
TGGGCGATCGTCTTTGCGTTCGCGGGCATAGTGTCGGGCTGCCAGTCGAAAGGCAGCGTCTCGGACGCGCTCGATCCGGCGGCGATCGCCGCACCTGGAGCGCCGGTCACCGGCGCCGTTGCCGGTCCCGCCCAGGCGACGCAATCGCTCGGCACGGGATCGACGAAGGTCACGATGCTGCTGCCTTTGTCGGCCCCGGGCGACGCCGGCGAAAACGGCAGGAAGATGCTCGATGCGACCAAGCTGGCGATGGCCGACCTTGGAAATGTCCTGCTCACGGTCACGGTCGAGGACACCATGGGCGACAGCGCGCACGCCAGCGAATTGGCGGTGAAGGCTATCACCACCGGAGCCACGATCGTCATCGGCCCGGTGGAACTTGCCGCGGCTCAGCACATTGCCAAGCTGTCGGGATCGAAGCGGCCGCCGGTGCTGGCGCTGGCCGACAATTTCGCCGGCGGCCCGGGCGTCTATGCGGTGCGCCTCAACGAGGCCGACAGCGCGGCCGCGGGCGCAGCCGGCCTGGCGGCCAAAGGCAGCAAGAAGTTCGTGTTGCTCGTTGCGGCAGGAGCGAATGCCGGCGCGGTTGAAAAGCGGGTCGCCAACAGCCTCAGCATCTATGGCGCGACGCTCGCCGTCACCATTCCGTATCCGGCCGGCGATGGCGGCACCAAAGTGGTCAATGATATGGGCTCGCTGGTCGAGGCTCCCGATGCCATCATCATCGCCAGCGGCGACGACAATCCGGCGCAGATCCTTGCGGCGCTCAAAACGAAAGGCATTCCTGGAAAAGCAATTGCCGTCGTTGGAACCAACCGCTGGCTGGAACATCCGATGGAGCCGCTGTTTGAAGGCTCCTACATCGCCACGCTCGACCCAACCGAAACCGGCCCGATCGCCGACCGCTTCAGGACGACCTACAATTATCCAGCCGACGCCAATGTCGCCTACGCCTATGATATGGTCGCCCTGACAGCAGGAATTGCAAGTTCGGCCGGGCCTGACGGCTTCAGCAAGCAGGTGCTCGAAAATCGGAGCGGATTTCGCGGATCGACCGGCCTGTTCCGGTTTCGGGCGGATGGCTCCAGTGAGCGATCCATGCCCTTCTACCAGGTTCGAAAAGGCGCACTCAAGCTGGTCGCCAAATCGACATCGGGGTATTGAGGGGCAAGGAACCTTGCTTGAGTTGATGGGCTGGCTGAGGCACAATCGCTTGATATTGCTCGGAAGCCTGCTCCTCCTGGCCGGGGTCTTGTTGATCATCCGGGCCGCCGATCTGCTTCCCATCGATCGGCCGATACCAGCGCCGCGTCAATCCATCGACGATAGCCAGCCAATGCGACCAGTTGCGACCGTCGCCAATACGCCATGGCGAGGACGGGCACGCAAGATTGCTCAGGACCTTATCGCGCCGCCACAGCTTGATTCGGCGCAAATCGAACGGGTCGAGCCGCGCCCGCCGCTCAGCGACCTTGGTCTGGCCGCGCCTGCAGGGATGCGAATGCCAAAGGATTGGCCAGGGGTCTTGCTTTACCAACCGGTTGCCACCTCGTCGGCAACCTTCGAATCCATGGGGCGCAAGGTAGTCATCAGCGGGATCCAAGGCATTGACCTGGATGAGACCTGTTCCTTTCGTGGCATCGCCTGGCCTTGCGGCCAGCGTGCGCGCGCGACGTTCAATTCCTGGCTGCGCGGCCGGGCGCTGAAATGCGTCGTGCCGCCGGAAATCGATCGTTTTGCCATTGCGGCACCGTGCAGCTTGGGCAAGCAGGATGTCGGCGCGTGGCTTGTTTCCAATGGCTGGGCGACGGCCTTGGCGAGTGGCATCTATGGCAAGGCGGAGGCAGTGGCCAGAGACGCGCAGATGGGGATATTCGGCCCGCCGCAATAGCCGATAATTCGGTGTCGTTGCTTTTGCCGCCGTAGCCTTGCTTTTGAAGGGCTGATTTCGGGCCGATGGTAGGTGATTGCGCCATTACTAAAATTGTATGTTTCCTCGAAACTGAAAGTGCAGCACCTTGGCCTTATGACAGCCGATCAGGCGGGAGATTGGCTAATGATGACACCAATGGCGAATAGCTCGCCCCGGCAATGGAAAGATATCGCATGGCTGACCGCCCTAGGATCGGCGGGAATTCTGCTCCTCTCGGTTGGCCTAAATTATCTGCTTCTGTTCTCGGAAGCCTTGACGCCCTTCGGCCGCAGCATGGTCACAGCGATCCTCTTGCCGGTCATCGTCGGTGGCCCACTTTTCCTGTTCATTGGACTGCAGCGGACCGAGCTCGTCCGTTATCGAAGAGAACTCAACAAGTCGGCGACCTTTGACAGCCTGACAGGCTGCCTCAACCGGACAGTCTTCACGTCGATGGTCGAAAGGAGAGCAACCAGGCCGGAATCGTCTGGTCCAAGATCTGGCGCCTTCCTGGTCATTCATCCCGAACACATCAGGTCGATCAATCTGCGCTTCGGCCTTGGCTGGGGTGACGAAGCCTTGCGGCTCATAGCCTCGACCATCCAGTCATCGGTACGCAAGGAAGATCTGGTGGGCCGGATCGGAACCTCCATGTTCGGGGTCTTTCTGCCCGGTGCGACAGAAGACGACGCCAGGGAGATCGGCGACCGTATCCGCGCGCGCGTGGCCCAAGCCTATTTCGCGCCAAAAGGAACCGCGGACACGCTGACCATCAGCGTCGGCGGCGTGGTGTTTGAAAACGAGTTGGAATTCGAGGACATGTTCCGATCGGCGGAATCGCTGTTATCCGGCGTCGAACGCCAGCCCGGATTTCAATTGTCGCACCTCCACAACTAGCTGAAACAAGTCGTTGCCGGAGGAACACCGCCGCAAATGTCTTGCCGCACGGCTGCGGCAGCGATCATCTTGGCCCTTGTTGCCAAACCGGACGATTGACCCATGGGCGGTTTCAACCCGTGGGAGGTCTGGTTCCTGACGGTGCTGACGGCATCGCCGCGCATCGCTGGCAGTATTTGCCGGACCGACCAAGTTCTGGTTGCCGCTGGTTGCAGCAACCTTGATCGCCTTGATGGCCGGCTATCGGACCATGCTGCTGCCGCCGAACTCCTGACAGGTCGAGACACCCGCCGCGCGAGTAGCATCAGGTTCGGCGCTCAGGGTACGAGCGACAAAGCTTGAGGCACACAGATGCTGGCCCCCCACGGCTCTCTCTTCATCGGTGGGGATCACAAGCGCGTCGACGTCGGAACCAGCAAGGCTGATGACCTCGTCGCCTCGCCCATTCAGCTTGTGGTCGATATTAACCGCAAGCCAGCCGGCCACAGCCCCGGCCCTCTCTCGAATATATGGCGCGTTTTGGCGTATGCCTGCCTTGAACACCAGCGTGTCCAGTCCGCCTATCGCAGCGGCCAGCGACCCGATCTCGCGTGCGATACGATAGACGAAGAGATCGACTGCTTCGGCGGCAAGAGGATCATCGGAGTCGATTAGCGTCCGCATATCACCGGATATCCCCGACACTCCGAGCAGGCCGGATTGCTCGTAGAGAAGGGTGACCAATCGTCCGTCTGCAGCTTCCGGTCATTCAGCAAATGGAGGGTGACGCCAGGATTGAGCGCGCCGCAACGCGTGCTCATGACGAGGCCGTCCAATGTCGAAAACCCAACACTTATTCCAGCATTCATGGCGCACAGACTGGCACCGCTGCCGAGATGGGCGACGATCACCTTGCCGCCAGCTGCGGGTCCGTAGCGGGTCCGAAGCTGCGAAGCGATATGGCTATAGGTAAGCCCGTGAAACCCATAGGAAATGCCGGCATCGGTCATCGCATGCGGAAGGCCATAGATCTTGGCGATCCGAGGCCGAGCGTATTCTTATGGATGACGATCTGGATGCGCCCAGGTAGTCGTCTTCATACGTGTCCTCGCCATACGGAGTTCAGAACCCGCCTAATTGCACGTGGTTGCCGCCGATTACCGCACGCATCGTTGCAGGTTCTTTCGAGACCGGGAGGCTTAGCTACTGTGACAGGCGCCAACGAAAGACCGACAAATTGACGAACAGGCCCAAAGCCATTTCACTCTAGCGGAAAGACTTAGCCAATAACGCTCAATTCAAACTTTGAGAATTAAGCGTAATCCATTGATGTAGTAAGTTTGTGGGCCCGGAGGGTCAGCGTTTTCTACAGGAAATCAGTACGTCAGTGGTTGGTTCGCCAAGCCGTTTCTCTCGTATTCTCTCGTATGGTCTGGCGAACCAAAGGCCAAGAAGACAACTAGTTCCATGAGAGCTGTATTTGACCATGGTAGTATGAGCGCTGCCGCATTTGGCCGGAAGCTGACTGGCCGCTTCTGGCGCAAAACGATAACGGACGTTTAACCTGGTCTGGTTCAAGCACCGTTGTCGGGTTCAAATCGCGTGACCACGCCAATGCTACTCCAGTATGGCGCTTCGGAACCTCCAGGTTGCGGGGCCTTGTGATCGCAAGTAAACAGTCGCGGAATTTGGTCACACGAAATGGCCAATGACCGGTTTCGAACGTCCGCAATTCGTGGCGTCAACGATATATTGCACACCGACGGGACCTTACTGACCGATGCCGGCCTGCTCGCCTGGAGGCTGGGGAGGAGCGGCCCGGGGAGTCTCTGGGCCGGCATCGGTCACCGCTGGCATTACGCTGTTGCCGGCGGAAGCTGAGAGTCATTGTGATAAGGGCAATTCGCCCACCTCGTCGTCAAACTGCGCGGCCGTGAATGACCTACTGCATTCCGCGGAGGGAATTCACGTCGGCGCAGAACTCGGCGTAGGGCTTGCTCATTGCCGCGTCATTGCATTCGCGCATGATCATTTCGCGCATGGGCTTTGGCTTGGCCATGAAGACCGCCTTGAACTCGGGCATGGACTTCAGTGTCTTCATCGAGGCATCGGTGTAGAATGGCACGATATTGTCGACGACATCAACCGCGCCGGCAACTGCCATGCTCCCTAGATTGCCGGCCGAGCACCCGCCGCGTGAAAGTGCTGCTCAGGGAGAACAATAGCGAACGCGCTCATTGCCTCTCCCTTCGCTGCGCGCTTTGCCCCAGCCAGCCCACGCGCCTTTCTCGTTCGCCGGGCTTTGGGCTTACAATTCCAATCTCGACATAACCAGCTGCACCATCATCACNACGCGCCTTTCTCGTTCGCCGGGCTTTGGGCTTACAATTCCAATCTCGACATAACCAGCTGCACCATCATCACATGATCAACAGCCTCTCATTCTCTACCAGGCATACTATGACGCCTGGCTGGACCCGGGGACCAAAGGACCAGCCTCAAGCACATTCTCAGCCACGACATCGACGGTCAGCTGCAGTTCAACCGCGTTGGACGTGAGGTGAACACGAGCGCCGTCAANTTCCCTACACGACGCTCTTCCGATCTCCAAAGGACCAGCCTCAAGCACATTCTCAGCCACGACATCGACGGTCAGCTGCAGTTCAACCGCGTTGGACGTGAGGTGAACACGAGCGCCGTCAACAAATTTCCCAACGACCATCCCGGCCTGGTCGGGCGGAGCCGGCGACTTTCTCTGTTCGCCGAAATCGTCAAGCACGCCCCTGCTGGGGCGAAGCTTTCTAAAGCACGCTCCGACCACATATTTTCAGGAGGGCGGGATGACAGAGCGTGAGCAAGAGATCGTCGCGAATGCATGGGCACTGGCTACGGGCGCACAACAAATCCTAGAGGCGCTTCTCATCATGCTGAAAAAGTCGGGAACGTCGCGCGATCTTCGATTGCCGGGTAGCCGGGAAGTGGACCATCAGTTAGGGGTCCGTAGCTAGAGCGTGATAAAGCAGCAAACACACTATCATAGAAACGGCGCTGCCTAGCAGCTGGTCTGCCGTCAGGCCGGAAAAATAGACAAGATGAAACGCCACCAACGCTCTACCAATCACGGTTCGGAACACTGCCGAACTAACCGTTAGTCGGCGCTAATGTTCCGGTCTGGACTCGCTACCGCTTTGGAAGCATTCTGCACTCGGGGGAGAGGGCGTGGGCAAAGTCCAGCGTCATCAAGGTGCGGATCAGGCCGACCGCTGGCGCAAGACCGCAAAGGGGCGGTGGATGTGGCGACGGCAATATCTGCCGGCGCTGGTGATGGTTCCCTGACCGGCTCATCCCAGCTGGCTGGCTGAGTGGCACCCGCACGGCCGGCGCGGGGAGCTGCGATATCAAGGGCAACATTTCCACCAGTACCGATGAGCGATTTATCACGTTCCAGGGCAGGAGCATTACTGGAAGACGACGATCAGTTTCAGTACAGCGAGCGCTGGCTGTGCAGCGAGGCAGAGGCATGGGCCGCCGGCTGGCGCAAAGCAAGGCGGTAGCGCGGTAGCCACCACCATGTGCAGGCCCGCCAGCCCGTCATCATGGTCCGAACCTGATCGCACCCGCCGACCTTGGTCTCAACGTCGTTGATTGGCACTGCCACGCGGCTTTCCTTCATTCGCATGGTTCGCAGACATTAGCATGATCGCATACTCTCATCATCCGGCGTCGTCTCCCTCACAAAGCAGCGCCGGTAAGGCTCGGCGCCCTTCTTGTTTGTCCCGTGTGCCAAAGGAGGTCGCCGGGCCTGCCGTTGCTCATCTTTGCGGGTTGCTCCTGATGGCTCCGCTTGGCGCCGTGGCCCTGCGTCTTCCTTCGGGTAAGGCCGGCGAGGCGCTTGTCAGACGGCCTGGCATGTAGAATTATGGTCCTCGTTGCGGCGATGCCCTCAATGGAGAGCGCCAATGGCCAGAACAAACCTTCCGAACAGCTTTCCCGGGCTGAAATCGAGCGCTTCCTGGCGGCAGCCGAAGCGCTGCACAAGAGCATCGNCCTTCCGAACAGCTTTCCCGGGCTGAAATCGAGCGCTTCCTGGCGGCAGCCGAAGCGCTGCACAAGAGCATCGCCGGGCCGCTCCTGGCGTACCACAGGGAGCACTGCCAAGCTCTACCTGAGGCCCATGGACCGCTGTTGAAGTCGATTGAGACGGTCACCGGCCAGAAGGCGCAGTTCATCCGCTGGAACGGGACAGCCCCGGAGAAGCCTCCGGGCTGGTTCTCCTCGCGCAACTCTCGCGCCGCATCACCTCTAAGAGCAGTTCGAAGACGCTTTCGATTTCGCCGTTGATTTGGTCGGCAGGGATGCCAGGCTTCTCGGCCGCTGTCGTCAATTGGTCTGCTAAGTCGCTGGCGGCGATCGGATCGCCCCGCGTCACAATCGCGGCGCGGAGGGGTTTTATTAGCTCCCCCTCATCTTGACGCCGGCGCCGGCTACTCCAAAGTCTTGGGCGTCGCTCGGGGAAGTATCAAAGTTGGCGACGAGGTCGCAGTCACGGCGATTGTGCGCGGCCGGGTGACGCCCGATCGCATAAGCGTGACGATCCCCTCCTACGACTTCCCGCATTCTGTTGTCGATTCGACTTGGAAGACTGTGATTGGCCAGCATATGGAATTGATCGGCCCTGTCACACGCATCGACGGGGACAAGGTAACCGTCAGCCTCCGNTGTGATTGGCCAGCATATGGAATTGATCGGCCCTGTCACACGCATCGACGGGGACAAGGTAACCGTCAGCCTCCGGCCATTGGTGACTGTCGAGGCCGAGCACGTGCGCCTTGTCGAAAGACATGTGGCGCTTCCACGCGGGCGAAAAAAGTCGCTGGTTGACAAGGCTTAAACTTCGTTGCCGACCCCAGGAACAGCCCACTGAAACTTTCTCCTTCACATCGGCTCTGGTCGCCTCCCGCTAGCTGCCGGCGCGTTGCGATATCGGCACAGTAGACGGGTTGGCATTTTCCGAACTTTCCGCCATGTCGTCGCGATGACGTTGGCGAAGGCGCTTCAGCAGATCGCGTGAGGCTTGAATCGCCCTGCGCGATTGATCCATGTTCTGGCGAAACGTGGCGCGTTCCTCCATGGACTT